>DAOTTR010000739.1:0-15465 GCA_034437715.1 Caldilineaceae bacterium | reverse complement strand
TCAAGCCGCTACCGAGGCAGGACAACCCTTTGTCTTCCTGGGCTGGTTGGCGTATATGCCGTAATGCTTGCTCGCCCTGGCTAAACCACGCGATTGATCAAGGGTTCGCCGCGCAAGCCCAGTTTCAAATTGTCGACCGAGCGTTGTGCCATACCGCGGCGGGTTTGGCGCGTGGCGCTGCCCAGGTGTGGCGCAATCACGAGATTTTGCTGTTTGAGCAGCGGATGATCGCGGGGCAGTGGTTCTGGATCGGTGACATCCAGCGCCGCGGCATAGATCCAGTTGTTTTGCAGCGCTTCTAGCAGCGCATCGTGATCGAGGACGCCGCCGCGCGCCACGTTGATGAGCACCGCCGTTGGTTTCATCAGGCGTAGTTCGGCGCGTCCGATAATGTGGCGCGTTTCGGGCGTCATGGGGACGGTGATGGCGACAAAATCTGCCTGGCGCAACAGCTCTTCCTTACTGGCATAGATCACGCCCAACTTGGCTTCGGTCTCTGGGCGGCGATTGCGATTGTGGTAGAGCACCTGCATATCAAACCCCTGTGCGCGCCGCGCCAATTGGGTGCCGATGTTGCCCATGCCGACGATGCCCAGGGTTGCGCCATGGACATCATATCCTTGGAGGATGCTTGGATCGTAGTGGGTAAATTCGGCACTGCGTGCATAGTGTTCGCCAATGATCAAATTGCGTGCGGCGGCCATGAGCAACGTGAATGCCATGTCGGCGGTCGCACCATCCACCAGACCAGGCGTATTGCCAACTGGAATGCCGCGTGCTTTGGCGGCGGCCAGATCAATGTGATCGACACCCACGCCGAAGTTACTGATCAGGCGCAACTTGGGCATTCGGTCCATGACAGTACCATCGGTTTTGGGATGGCCATAGGTGAAATAGGCCTCAATCTGTTGTAAAATGGCCGGGTCGGTGGCGTCGCCTTGCCACAGGTGCAGATCACAATCGTCGCCGATCATCGACAGAATTTCATCATTGAGTTGGGTATCAATGAGCACTTGGTAAGGCATGGCTCGTTCCTCGGTTTGCTGGAATTGAAGAGATGACACTATTCCTTCTAAAGGTTGGATTGTACTGGATCACGCGGTCTGTGTCAACACCATTTCTTTGACATGCAGTTTGTAGTTCATTTCATCTTGCTATACACTTGATATCATAATTATTTGTTCTTCCATCTCAGTCAGGGCTTACGCACGCAAGGTTCCCCGGCACCAAGTTTGCTGATCGATAAGCCTTACTTCCAGGAGCTACCTACCCTTATGAGTAATACCCGCAAACGTTATGCTTTGGTCGGTACCGGCGGCCGCGCCAAGATGTTTATCGATGCCATTGTCAGTGAATACCAGGGCAGTGCCGAGATGGTGGCGCTTAGTGATCTGAGCCAGACGCGTATGGATTGGCACAATGAGCAGATTGCCGAACAGTTCGACGCTGCGCCAATTGCCACCTATCACGCCGATGACTTTGATCGCATGGTGGCAGAAACCAAGCCGGACACGATCATCGTCACCAGCATGGATTCGACCCACCATCTCTACATCAATCGCGCCATGGAACTGGGTTGCGATGTCATTTCCGAAAAACCCATGACAATTGATGCCAGCAAAGCGCGCTCAATCTTCGATACGATTGAACGTACGGGCCGCTCGCTGCGCGTCACCTTTAACTATCGCTACACGCCCCTCGCCACCAAGGTGCGCGAATTGCTGATGCAAGGCGTTATCGGTCGTCCGCTGCACGTCAACTTTCAGTGGGTGCTCGATACCTTTCATGGGGCCGATTACTTCCGCCGCTGGCACCGCGAGAAGGACAAGTCGGGCGGGCTGATGGTGCACAAGGCGACTCATCATTTTGACATTATTAACTGGTGGCTGGCTTCGTATCCCAAGCAAGTCTTTGCCTTTGGCGATCTGCTCTTCTATGGTCGCGAAAATGCCGAGGCGCGCGGCGAAAGTTACACCTATAGCCGTTATACCGGCCAAGAAGCCGCAACCAATGATCCCTTTGCGCTGGCGCTTGACCAACACCCAACTCTGCGCGGCCTCTATCTGGAAGCCGAGAAAGATACCGGCTATCTGCGCGATCGCAATGTGTTTGGCGACAATATCAGCGTAGAAGATACGATGAGCGTGACCGCCCGCTATCGCAACGATGTAATTCTCACCTATTCGCTGATTGCCTATAGTCCGTGGGAAGGCTACAAAGTCGCAATTACGGGGACTAAGGGCCGGCTCGAAGTGGATTTGATCGAGTCGGTGGGCAAGCAATTTGTGGCTGGCGAAGAGCAAACGATCAAGACTGATCAAGAAGATATCGAAAAATTTGGTGGCAAAGAATTGCGCATCTATCCCATGTTTGGTCGCCCCTATACGGTGGAAATCCCCGAAGGCGTCGGCGGCCATGGTGGCGGTGATCGGGTCATGTTGGAACAGATCTTCGCACCCAATCCACCGGCTGATCCGTTTAACCGCGCCGCTAGCCATATTGATGGAGCAGCCTCGATCTTGCTTGGCATTTCGGCCAATGAATCGATGGCGACTGGTCTGCCGGTGAATGTCGATGACTTGTTAAAGCTGCCCTGATAGCATAAAAGTAGACTAGAGCGTTAGGGTCTGCGAGACCCTAACGCTCCGAATTGCTGTTGATTATATTCTCTAAAACTCCTACTATCCCAAAATACAAAACTTTCCACACAGAGAGGAACTCCCCAATGACGACGATATTACAGCGCTTTCAACTGGACAATCGGGTGGCGATTGTGACCGGTGGGAATCGCGGATTGGGCAAAGAAATGTCCCGTTCGCTGGCCGAAGCGGGTGCACAGGTGGCTGTGGTCAGCCGCAAGGTGGAAGAGGCGCAAACGGTGGCCGCTGAATTGCAAGCTGCTACCGGCAAAACCTGTCGCGGCTATAGCTGCAACATGACCGAGCCCGCGCAAGTAGATGCCCTGGCCAAGCAAGTCTTGGCCGATTTTGGGCAGGTGGATATCCTGGTGAATAATGCTGGGATCAACATCCGTGGCCCCATCGAAGAGCTATCGCTAGAAGAATTCCGTGAGGTGCAGGAGACCAATGTGACAGGGCCGTGGTTGCTCTGTCGCGCCTTGGCGACGCATTTCAAGGAACGCAAGTCTGGCCGCGTGATCAACATCGGCTCGACGCTCTCGATTATCAGTATTGCCAATCGTACCCCCTATGCCACCAGCAAAGGCGCTGTGCTCCAGATGACGCGCACGCTGGCCTTGGAATGGGCCCCCTATGGCGTTACCGTCAACTGTGTCATGCCCGGCCCCTTTGGCACCGAGATGAACCTGCCCTTGATCAACGATCCCGAAGCCTATCAATCGTTTATCGCGCGTATTCCCATGGGGCGCTGGGGCAATATGGACGAGATTGGTGGCTTAATTGTCTTCCTGGCCGGCGATGCCAGCAGCTTTATTACCGGCGCGGCGATCACCATTGATGGTGGCTGGACTGTGCAGTAGTGTTGTTCGGCGAAGGCTTGTAAACGTTTAATTTTGTCGCGAATTACACGAATTACGCGAAGCCGCATTCGCGTAATTCGTGTAATTCGCGACAAACCTAGCGCAACGAGCGTAACTTGGCAAAGGCACGCTTGACAAAGCTGGGTTCAAAGAAGGTCTTGGGGTGTAGATAGCGCCCTGTGTTGTTGAGCGGACCAAGAAAAAAGTTCTTGACCATAATTTTGTGGCCGCCGGGTGTCGCCCGAAAGCGCCCATTAACCTCTAGTGTGTCGTATCCCCAATCGTGTTGGAAGACATAGGCTAAACTCTCGGACGCCAGCCGAATGTCCACATTTTCTGCTGGGCTATCCACGCGTTGCAAGCCGTGGCGAAAATCAAAGCGCACCGTTTCGGCCAGGTCGGTCAGATAGAGGGTGAAAGGTTGAAAGTAGCGGAGCGGTGGCAACCGCATCAGGCGCATGAAAAGCTTACTATTCTTCCGCTGCATCCGGGCAATGTATTGCTGGCTTAGGCGTTGCAACTGCTCGATCGTCACGCTTTCTGTTTGATGTAACAGCTTGGTCGCCAACGCATAGTCATCATCATAACGGGCCAGGGTGGCTGCATTGGCGTGGGGCTGCCCAATCTCCCACATCTCCCCTGGATAGAGGACCACGGGTTCGCTTGCGGTTTCGTCGGCAATCAACGTCGCCGCGTCGCGGACCGTATTCATGGCATCGTTCAGATAAACATTGTCTGCGTGGGAGAAGTAGACAAAGCTGGCAAAGGGAATCGTCTGCTTGGGCTGAAAGGTGTCGATTTGCAATTTGACGCGCCGCAGTTTTTCGCGTGCCGATGCGCGCCGCGCGTCAACATCTGCTGGGTTGCCGATCCAGTTTGCATAGCTGAACTGGGTCAGTAAGAGGTCAACCGGCCCTGTTTGCTTAAAAATTTCCTGGGCAATGCCCTCGCCATCGACCACGCAATCGTTGGCGTTGAGAATTTTGCCTCTGTCCGTTTCGATCAGCAGCCATGAATCAAAATAGGGTACTTTGCCACACATGACACGCAGAGTTGGAGCCAGTTGGTGCCAACCGTGATGGGGCAGTTCCTGAATTCGAAATTCCAACGACCGGCAGTAGTTGACCACTTTCTGGTCATTCGTCTCCTGAAAAAGGACGGTAATGGCCCGGCGGCTTTCTACGGGGATTTGCTGCAACACGGCAGGTACAAAGTGATCTGGATGCTCGTGCGAAAACCAGATATGGGTAATGTTGCCAAAGTCTGCCAGCGTGAATTGGGTTGGGCAGAGCAGATCCCAGCCATGATGAAAGGCGCTGCCAAAGAGCCACGGATCGGTGATCAGATGAGCGCCAGCATAGCTGAAGACAAATGAGGCGTGATTGACCCAAAGCAGGGTGGGTGGTGTTGGTGTCATGTTTTCCGTTTGCATAAGCTTATTGTAGGGAAAGCCGCGGTGCGTGTCAAGAGCGTTCGGCTATCAAGGTGTAATTCACTTTAGGGGTAAATTATAGAACTGGCGAGCAACGTGTGCTGGGGACGAGCGACGACCATACCAGCTTGACAAACTGTCCCCGGCTCGTCCCCCGCACACTTCTCCAACTTGAAATGCACCCCGGCTATCATTTGATACAGGCTACCTCGCCATGCTCTGGTGAGCGTTCCTTGCTCTGTCCAACCAAGCGTTGCCCCACATTGACGCGCAGTCCCGCGCTTGGCACGGCGATGCTGGGCGGATGTAGGCGGTCGGGATCGCCTCTGCCAAAAACTTACCTTATAGCATTCTCCAGCGGCCAGGGACGACGGTCTTTGAAGGCGCGCAAGGTGTGCTGTTGGATCGTAGGTTTGCTCTCCTCTGGTCCGAGTGCTGCCGACAAACAGTTGTTGTAGCCAAGTGATATGCTATAATGCCAGTTACTTACTTCAACCCAAACAGGAAGCTGTGCAGAATGACTGTCGATATAGATCCCAATCTCAAGATCACCCACATCACTAGCGAGGTCTTTGAATGGCCGCGCCCTGGGCTATGGAACGGCAGTCATTTTTATGGCAATGCCAGCCTGCACAAAGTGACGGTCTACACCGATCAAGGCATTGTCGGCGCGGGGTGGAATGGCGGTACCGCGGCGACGCGTCCACAACGCTTGCTGCCGCCCTTTGTGGATTTCTATCGCGAGCTCTGCGTGGGGCGGAATCCGTGCGACACCGCCATCTTGGTGCGCGATCTTTGGGAGAAACAGATCAAGATCCTGGGGCCAGCGGGGCTGCATACGCAGGTGTTGGCCGCGATTCTGATTGCTTGTTGGGATATCAAAGGCAAGGCGTTGCATCAGTCGGTGCATCAGCTTTTGGGCGGCGCGCAACAACGTGTGCCCGCCTATATTGCCGGTGGCTACTATGCCGAGGGCAAGGGTTTGCCGCAGTTGCAAGATGAATTGCGTTACAATGTTGAAGAGTTGCACGCACGCGCTGTCAAGATCAAGATCGGCGATCCTGCTGTGGGCGTGGTAGGTGATATGGCGCGCGTGGCCGCGGCGCGTGATGCGATTGGCCCCGACATTAAGCTCATGGTCGATGCCAATTGTGCCTGTGATCTGCCGACCGCGCTCGAATTTGCGCGTGAACTGGCCGCCTATGATGTCTACTGGTTTGAAGAGCCGATGCCCATTTATCATTACGCCGCACATCGGGAATTGGCCGCGGCTTCACCCATCAAAATTGCCGTGGGCGAAAATTATTATACCTATGCCGATTTTGAGCGTATCCTCGAATACAAGGGTGCGGCCATTCTCAATGTCGATGTGGCGATCTGCCCTGGCTATGATGTGGCCCGCGACGTCGCCTTGCTTGCCCAGGCCCAGGGCTTGACCATTGCCCCCCATGGTTGCCAAGAATTACAATTGCCGCTGGTGGCTGGGTTGCCGAATGGTGAATTTCTGGAATATTACCCCGTGGAAGTCGATCCGCTGCGCAGCGAAATTTTTCAACCCCAACTGGTGCCGGCCCAGGATGGCTATGTGGATGTCCCCAATCGCCCAGGCATTGGTTTCGAGATCAATATGGAGCTGTTGTCGCGCTATCGAGTGATGTGAGGGTAGCTTTGGGAATTAACCGAGCGGGATAGATTAAAAAAATTAGGATTTATTGTCACTGCAAATGATATCGTTATGATAGTCGATATATTCATCACGGATGAAATGACCTTCTGCCAAGCGTAGCTTCAGCTTATCTATTTTAAGGGCACCATAATCTAATAGTACGTGATGATTTGGGCAAACGCAGATAATGTTTTCAATCACATCTGGCCCTTTATGTTTACCACCTAACGGTCTAATATGGTGTGCCTCTGCATAGAATACGTCAGTATTTAATTTAATTGTATCTCCGCAAACCTGACACTTGGAGTTATGGAGATATTTCACTCGACGGGCGATCCCCGTATCGCGGATGATTCTATATAATTGCACTAAAGCCCATTCTACTTCATCCTGTCCCTCAGGTAGGTCCAGGGCCTTCGGTGTTTCAAGTACTTTACTTGATTTCCTTTTTGTCTTCGGTTCTGCGCGACGTAGCCTTGAGCTTGTCCTGCTGTTTCCTTTATTGTATGGCGGAAAGTTTGAAGTTGATATTCTTTACTGATACGAACATAGCCTGGTATCGATGAAATACCTCCTACAATATGTAGATCCTTTTTTATTTGTAGATAAGGACATTCTCGATAATCTTATTCCGTTTCAAAGAGAATATACCCATTCCCGTCAAATAAGACACCTGGAAAATCTGTCAACTGATGATACCATTTGCCTTGTTCACTGTACAAGGCATGTTTTGCTCCTGTACCCCACCACTCGTTTAGATCCTTGCCCGTAAGTTTTTTTGGCATTGTGAATAATCTCTTCAATTTTACTATAGATCTTATATGGCTTACTGTTCTCCAGCCTGTTCTAGAACTATATCTAGCACAGACTGACTTATACCAAATCCATGTTGTCGTAATCGCTCAAGCTCAGGACGGAGGGCTGTCAGAAGTCCTACTTGTTTCGCTTTGAGCAGAATACCTACGGTGCCGATTTTGGGCATTCCTAGTTGTGTAAGTTTACGTCGCCCTTTTCTTTCATCCATTAACACCCAGTTTGCATTCAGTTCACGCGCAAGTACAATTGTTTCTGCTTCACCTGCATCTAATTCGTCGAGCAAAACATCAACAGCAAGCCGATCTTGGACTCGAGTCCTGTTGATCCATGCCGCATGGGAAACCTCACGTTTGGCACCGCCTTCATCTCGTCCGGCTATCACTACTTCATTATAAACAGCCTCGGCAATATAAATTTCGCGAAACAAATGCCGCAACAAATCAAACTGTCCGATCATTGCTAAGCCGATTAGAGGCGTTGTGTTAGATACAACGATCATGACCTTGTCTCAATTTGTATTGCATTCGCTGCCGCTATTTCTTCTGCTATTTCTTCTGGCGTGAAATCAATATAGGCAATGCCCCGTCGATGGAGCAAGGTTAAGAACTCGCCACGTGTTCGGTTCAGCAGCTTTGCAGCTTTCCCAGACGAGACATGCCCATCCTTAAAGAGAGACAGTACGAGCCATTCCAGTACCTGTTGTTGTACATCAGTTTGTTGAATACCAAATTCCATCAATTCGGCGGGAATCCGCACTTCAAAGACCGCGTCGCGCATCGTTATACCTCCTTGATTGCTAGCATTATTCTGTGCCATCATACCGCATGACGCACACTTTGTCTATCAGTTTTGTGCCGATTCCCAACTGACCCTGCCAATCCCTCCCCACAGCTTATGCAGCGGTTGATGAATCGTTCGGGTGTGTAGTAAACTGATCAGAGCAAGTTCCACTATCTATTTCCACTCCGTCATTGTGAGCGGGTGCAGACCATATTGTAGAAATTGTAGAAACGGGGATGCGCTCATCCTGATCCATTCTGTTAAAGGAGCCAGGCGATGGCCAACGCCATTCCATATGCCAAGTCTCGATATGTTCGTTTATTGATTTTATTCCTCTGCGCACTTTTTGCCTTTTTGTGCGCAATGCCTGCCCAAGCGCAGTCGCCGGTTCATGTGGTGCAGCCCGGCGAAAGTCTGTCGCAGATCGCAGTACGCTATGGCATTCGCATGAGCGATCTGGTAGCCGCCAATGGCATTGACAACACCGATTATATTTATACCGGCCAACAATTGGTGATTCCGGCGGGCGGCAGTAACACCAGTCGTCCGAATAGTGCCGCCAGCAGCAGTGACGGCTACGTGACCGTCGGCCGTGGTGACTCGCTCTCGCTGATTGCCTCGCTCCACGGCATGAGTATCAACGAGTTGATGAGTTTGAATGGATTGAGTGACCCCAATCACGTCTGGATTGGGCAGCAGTTGCGCGTGACTGGCGGCAGTGGTGCCAGTAGCAGCTATAATGCCGTGGCGACTGATGGTTCCATTCATGTGGTGCAGGCCGGGCAAACATTGTCGCAAATTGGGCGACGCTATGGCTTGTCTGTGCAGCAACTGATGGGCATCAACGGGCTTAGCAACCCGAATCATCTCTATGTGGGGCAGCGCTTACAGGTGGTGGGTGGTAGTTCTACCACGGTTGATATGAGTTATGCCCCCGTGGCTGGCAGCAAACGCATTGAGGTAAATCTGGCAACACAAACCTTGACGGCCTGGTACGGTGATAGTGTGGCGCTCTACACCTCGATCAGCTCGGGTACCGCTGGCGCGCCAACCGTGACAGGCCGCTATCGCATTGACCGCAAATATGCCACACAACGCATGATTGGCCCTGGCTATGATATCCCCGATGTGCCCTGGGTCATGTATTTCTGGGATGGCTATGCGTTTCACGGTGCCTATTGGCACAATAACTTTGGCGTGCCGATGAGCCACGGCTGTATCCATCTGCGCCCCAGCGAAGCCGAATATTTATACAATTGGGCGGACTTTGGTACCGAGGTCTATGTACATTGGTGATCGTTTGAGAAGTTACCTCACAAAAATTTATGTATCATCCATCTTATAACATTGGCATTGAAGAAGAATACCAGTTGATCGATCCCAACAGCCGCGAGCTGTTGGGCTATGTGCGCCAGTCCATGTCGCGCGATCTGATGGTGGTAAATGAGCGCACTCCTGCCACCGATTTTGCCCAACAGATGGGGGAAGCTGTGCTCGAGGTGGGCACACCAGTCTGTGCCGATATCAACGAGGCACGCAAACAGTTATTGCATATGCGCACGCAAATGCTGGAGTTTGCCCAGACCAATGGCTGCAAGTTGGCGGCCTCGGGCACCCATCCATTCAGTCATTGGGAAGGACGCAGCGAAGTCATGCCGGGCTATCGCGCGATTCTGGAAGATGCCCAAATGATCGCCCGGCGGATTCTGGCCTTTGGCTTGCGCGTGCATATTGGCGTGGAAGATCGCGAGTTGGCGATCGATGTGATGAATACCATGCGCTATGTCTTGCCGCATATTCTCTGCCTCTCCACCAGCAGCCCTTTTTGGAACGGGCGCAATACCGGCCTCAAAAGTTATCGCGCCGTCTTGATGGACGCCCTGCCGCGCACCGGGATTCCTGGCTCGTTTGCCAGCTACCAAGAATATCGCAGCTATATCGACACGCTGGTGCGCACCAACAGTATCCCCGATGCCAGCCGTGTGCGCTATGATATTATGCCCCACCATCGCTTTCCCACACTGGTGATCCGCATTTGTGACATGTTGCCCAATATGCAAGATACCCTGGCCGTCACTGCGCTGATCCAGGCCACGGTAGCATGGATGGTTGACTTGCGCGCGCGCAACATGACCTTCCGTCAATATGAACGGTTACTGATCGCCGAGAACAAGTGGCGCGCCGTCCGCTATGGGCTGGAAGGCCAGCTCATCGACTGGGGCCTGGAGCAGATGGCTCCTGCGCCGGCTCTGGTTCGCGAGTTGGTCAATTTTGTTACCCCTTTTGCCGAGCGGCTCAATAGCTTGGATGAACTAGCCCATGTTGAGACGATCTTAACACGCGGGGCCAACGCACGGCAACAGGTCGAAGTCTGGCAGGCCGCCGGCCAAGATCCCAAAGCAGTGGTCGATTTTATTGTCGCGGAGACGGAAAAGCTCTGACGACCGATGGCATACGGGCAAGGCAAAATGAGCAATCACATCACCTATCACCTTGGTATTCCAGAAGCGCTACGCGAGGATGCGGCGCAATTGTATGACGAGGCATTTGGGGCCAAACTTGCGCTTGCCATCAGCAACCGCGAGCAACGGCTGCGCGTGCTGGCCGATGCACTCTGTTTGCCCTTTGCTGTGGTTGCCATCGCAGATGAGCGCTTGGTTGGCTTGGCAGGATTTAAAACACCCCAAGGTGGGTTGACCAAAGGGCTGACAGCAAGCAAGCTCATCCATACGCTGGGCATCTTGGGTGGTTTGTGGGCAATCCTCATCCTCAGCCTATATGAACGGTCGCAAAAGGGATCAGCATTGCTGATGGATGGCATTGCGGTCAGCCAAACTGTGCGCGGCCAAGGAATTGGCACAGGACTCCTGAATGCGTTGAAAGCGTATGCGCACAGCAATGGATTTTCCCAGATCCGCCTTGATGTGATTGACACCAATCCGGCCGCAAGGCGCTTATATGAACGTCAAGGCTTTGTCGCCACCACAACGCAGCATTTCGGCTATCTGCGCTGGCTCTTGGGGTTTGGCGCATCGACCACGCTGATCTTTACCCTTGCCAACGTAGAATAACGGTAACTACTCAGCCTGTGCTCGCTGCATCCATCATCCATGATGCGGCGGCGAGTCACCGGGTGCCACTGGGGTGCATGGTGCACCAAAGGCTGAGTAGTTACGAATAACGTTGCTTGTAACACGATTGTCTATTGTCCATCGACAGGAGCAGCCCTATGATCGCACGCCCTTCGCTCTCTCTGGGCATTGAAGAAGAATATCAGATTATTGATCCTGTGACGCGCGAGATGCGCTCGTTTATCACCCAGTTTCTCGACAATGATCGTGTAATCATGATCGAGCGTGAGCTAAAACCCGAACTGCACCAATCCATGGTCGAGCTGGGCACGCCGGCGGTCGATACAATTGCCCAGTTGAAAGAAGAATTGGTCAAACAGCGTAGTTTTATTGTGGGGCTGGCCGCACAGAAAGAACTGGCCGTGGTCGCCGCGGCGACCCATCCCTTTAGTCGCTGGCTCGATCAACCCGTGACGCCGCTGCCGCGCTATCAGGGCGTGCTCGAGGAGATGCAACTGCTGGCCCAGCGCCTGCTCATTTTTGGGATGCATGTGCATGTCGGCATCGAAGACCGCGCCTTTGCCGTCGATGCCATGAATGTCGTGCGCTATATGTTGCCACATATCCTGGCGCTCAGCACCAGCAGTCCTTTCTGGCTGGGGCGCAAAACCGGCCTCAAAAGCTATCGCGCCGTGGTCTTTGAAGATTTTCCGCGCTCGGGCATTCCGGATATCTGCCGCAGCGTCGCCGACTATGACAATCTGGTGCGTTCCCTGGCAAACGTGGGCGTTATCCCCGATGCCAGCAAGATCTGGTGGGATGTGCGCCCGCATCACAAGTATCCGACGCTGGAATTTCGCATTTGCGATATCTGCACACGAGTGGACGAGGCCATTGCGATTGCGGCGCTCTTCCAGGCCATTGTGCTCTGGTTGTGGAAGTTGCGGCGCAAGAATCTCACCTTCCGCATCTATCGGCGCGATCTGATCGAGGAAAATCGCTGGCGCGCCGCCCGCTATGGCTTGGACGGCAAAATGATCGACTTTGGCAAGTCGATCGAGTCACCGACGCGCGCCCTGATTCGTGAATTGATCGAGTTGATCGGTGAGGAGATCGAGGAACTCGGCACGCGTACCTATATTGAGCCGATTGAGCGCATGTTGCAAAATGGCACCAGCGCCGACCGCCAACTGCGCGTCTTTGCCGAAACCGGCGATCTGCACGCGGTGGTCGATCATCTGATCGCCGAGACCAAAGAGGGATTGCTGTAATCCCTCTGATCGATTACAGGGATAATGTCAACTTATATTCAACCAGAAGGCACCAAAAAGGTGCGCGTCCAAGTTGACTTGTCAGAGGCCGAGGCCCTTATGTTGAACCATCTGGCCATACGCCTCTCGGTGCGTTCACGTGCCGAGAGGCGATTGGGGGTTTTTATGGGTAATCAATGAGTTACTCGCCGGTCGGCGCATTATCAGTGTCACGCCCGAAACGCTGCGAACGATTGATAAGTGCAAAGAGTTGAGTGTGCCTGCGGTAGAGCCGCTCCTATTTGATCCATTTTGCTCATGCGCGAGCAACCGGGCAGACGATCCTTACCTATAATCCAGCCGATTTTGCGCAACTCCACCAACAACATCCTGATCACCCAGGCATTTTCGCCGTTTACCAAGACAATGATCCGAGCCGCGATATGACGTACGCCGATGTCGTGCGCGCAATCGCAAATCTTCAGCAAAGTGGTGTTACCGTTGCCGGTGGCTTCTGGTCGCTCAATGCCTATCAGTGGCAATGATGCTTTACAACGTAGAACAGGAACGCTCAGTTCGCCGCGGCTGGCGCAGCCGGCGTGGTGGAAACGGTCATCGTTGGGCGCGCCTCGGGCAGGAACAGGGTGCTAAGCGCTGCCCCCAACGGTACAATTGCCAGAACGGTTAAAACGGTGAGCAGGCCAACCCAATCGGCGAACCAACTGGCAACCCAGGCCAAGGCGGCCCCGCTGGCAAAGGTAAAGCCGAGCACCGCGCCCCCGATCATGCCTTGGCGGGCAGGGAGGAAGCGTTGGCCCATGACAATCAAAATGCTGTGTGGCACATTGAGCAAGCCACCGGCCAGCGCGGCGACCAGGAAAAAGAACCAGCCTTCGGTGTAGAGCAGGCCATAGCAGAAGGGGATGCTGAGCAGTGTCGAAAGAAATAAAAGCATGCGCCGCTCCATGCGATCACCCAAGTAGCCGCCAAAGAAGGTGCCAATCGCCCCACCCAGACTAAACACGCCGATCATTGCGCCATAGGCCGCGGGTTGATAGCCCAGATCGGCAAAGTATTTGGGCAGCAGTGTGACCAGACTCTGGGCCGTGGCCGAACGCAGTGCAATTACCAAAATAAACGCGGTGACGACGATGCCAGGGCTAGAAAATTGTTTGGCGGGCTTGGCGGGCAATTGCTGCACTTTGGCGGCCACTGGACGCTGGTCTGCTACGCTGATGGGCGTATGGAAATGCAGGGCCATCATCACCACCGCAGGCAGCATCCCGAGCGCCATGATCGGCATCCCAAGCGTAATATCAACATTTTGCAAGATCAGCCCCGCCGTGATCGGGCCCAAGGCTAAGCCCGATTGGCCCAGCAAAAAGAAGATCGAGGTAGCCGTGGTTGGATAGAGGCCACCCGCCGCCGCCGCATTGATCATACCCACCGGATGAAAGGCACCGCTGCCCAATGCGCCGATGGTGAGACAAACGACCAGCAGTGGATAGCTGGGGGCAAAGGCGGCCAGCGCATAGAAGAGCGCCATCCAGACAATGCTGATGGCACCCAACCACCGACCACGCCAATGATCGGCCAGAATGCCAAAAAGGGGCTGCGTTAGGGAGGCGGCAAAGGTATAGATCATGGCCGCCAAGCCGATCTGGCTGATGGAGAGCTCAAATTTGCCGGAAAGCACAGTTAGGATCAATGCAATCGATGAATTGAGAATATCGATGGAGAAATGCCCAAAAGCAACAGCAGAAAGACGTTTGATGTGCATGGCGATTACCTCTTCTTTGGCCTGTTTCTGGTGCCTGTTTGGGTCCCGACGCGGCAATGGGCAAAGGACAGGCGGCGCGACTTGTCCGCGGCTGCTGATAGCCGTGTGGGTCTAGCTGGTGATTGGCACACTGCTTCTATTGTAGCATAAAGGGCAAAACCAGAAAGAATCGCTATCATATTCAATACGCGGCATTCTGGGAAAGGGCTAGGGTAACATGCAGATCAACGGAACGCACTTTGGCTAGGGGTTCGATGAAACAGTACAAGCGGAGCGCAGTGGATTTCTGGCAACAGGGTAGGGAACGCTTTGCCAATCTACGTTGGCGGCTGACCGCTTTGTTCGCGGTGATTTTGCTGTGTACGCTGATTGTGATTGGTACCAGTGTCGTGATTTTTGTCCGGCAAACTGAAGCTGATGCCTGGCGCGGTCGGCAAGCCGAAGCAACCCACAATACGGTGCGGGCAGTGACGAACTTGCTGGAAAATACGCAACGTTCTTTGAACTTTATCAACCTGTTGGGGTTGGATGATCTCGAAGGCAATAAAACTCTGCTGGACAAACTTTTACAACAATATCCGCTGCTCCAAGAAATCATCTACTTTAATGCCCAGGGTGAGATCGTAGCCGCGACAACGGCAGCCACGTTCCTTGTCCAGAATGGCGCGGCCATTGTGCAAGAACCGTGGTTTGTTGCGGCGCAAGCGGGCCGGGCGTATGCTTATAGCGAAGTGATGATCGCGGCGGATCAATACCCCTATCTGGTGATCGCGCTACCGGCACCCAATGCCAGTGTGATCGCTGCGCGCGTGAATATGTCGGCGCTTTGGACATTGGTGGCCGAACTGCGCACCGGCCAAAATGGCCGCACCTATATTATCGAGCGTAGTGGCAAGATCATTGCCCACACCAACCCCGAAATTGCACAAAATCAGAGAACTGTCGGCGAACATGGGGCATGGTTTGCCGCCTTAAACTCAGGCGCGATCTGGTATGGCAATTATGTGAATTTTCAGGGTGAGCAGGTGGTGGGCACCGTGGACCGTGTGCCGGGGGGTGCATTCCCAAAGTGTGTTAAGCGGTAACCGCCAAACCAAGCCGAGAAGGTTGAAAGGCGGCAACGCAACTGGTATCGTCATGAATGCGCAGTAAAAAGCGGGCGGCTTGGCGC
>DAOTTR010000738.1:0-7100 GCA_034437715.1 Caldilineaceae bacterium | reverse complement strand
GCCGCCGGGTCTCTGACCAACAATTCGAAAATGTTAACTTAGAACCTGATTCTTGGCACGGTGAGTGGAACTATACCATTCATCCCAATCTCGTTTCGAAAACACAATAAATTCAATAGGTTATTTCTGGACAGACCCTAAGGGTCTCGAAATGCCATCCAAAACTGCGCGTTGGTACGTTACTTTAGAAAACCAATTCTATCTACAAATGCGATTTAATTCAACGCGCGGTTGGGCGCCTCTATGTCGGTCTTAATCAATCAACCACCAAGTTTGCTCTGGCGCTGGGCGCTGGCAGCTTTTACCTATGTACTGGTGTGGCTGCTGGGCTATTGGAGCCTGGCTAGTTGGCACTATGCCTATACCGAGCGCTGGCTTTTGCTGGCGGGGATCATGCTGGTTGTGGCGCTGACCATTCTTGGCGGCAATCTACAACACAACCGGCGCGGCGAAAATGGCCCTTTGTTGCCCACACTGGGCTATGGCAATGGCATGACGCTGGCGCGCGGCATCTTGCTGCTGCTGCTCTCTGGTTTTCTCTTTTCACCGCGGCCGGCTGCGCCACTGATGTGGGTGCCGGCGATTCTTTTTACAGCCTCACGCTTGATCGACTGTTTTGATGGCTACGTGGCGCGGGTCACGCGCCACGATACCAAGCTCGGCGCGATCCTGGATATAGAGTTTGACGGGCTGGATCTGCTGGTGGCGGTGTTGCTGGGGGTGCAATATGGCGTGCTGCCCGTTTGGTATCTGGTGCTCGCCGTCAGCCGCCAACTCTTTGTGGCGGGTCTTTGGCTACGCAAGCGCGCGGGCAAACCCAATCGCGACTTCTCGCCCAGTGACAACCGGCGCGTGATTGCTGCCTACCAGACGGGCTTTATCAGCGTTATGTTGTGGCCGGTCTTCGCGCCACCGCTCAGCATCTTTGCCAGCTATCTCTTTGCGATTCCGCTGATCTACAGCTTTGGCCGCGATTGGCTGGTGGTCAGCTATGTGATCGATCCCAATGCAACCGGCTATCACCGGGCACGGGCGGCCATCAAAACATGCTTTGAAGGGTGGCTGCCGTTGGCTGCACGCGTGGTTGCGGTTATCCTCACGGGGCTGATTCTCTGGCGCGAGGTGCCCACTTTTCCTCATTGGCAACCCTATTTCGCCCACCTTGGCTTGGCCAATGGGTGGCTACTACCTTTGCTTACAGCCTGCTTTGCGGTGGCGGCGCTCGCCGTTTTGCTGGGGTTCGCCGGGCGCATCGCGGCGTTGGTGCTGATCTACCTGGCGTGTTTGGACATCTGGGCCGGTGGCTTTGTTTGGTATACGAATGCCCTGCTCTTTGCGGCGGCCAGCATAGCCACCCACTTGGGCAGTCGCTGGTTCAACCTATGGCAACCCGAAGATCCTATCCTGCGCACGCACTTTGGCAAACGCGATACACCGCCAGCATGAAGTTACCTTCATTGCGCGTCGCGGCCCAATTTATAGGTATTCTATTGGTACTGCTCCTCTGCTGGTGGAGTTTACGCACGATCCGCCTACAAGAGATTTGGTATACTTTGCGTCACCTGACGGCCACCAATATCGCCTTGCTGGTGCTGGCTAACTTTGTCGTCCTGGCTACCTTGAATGGGCGCTGGTGGCTCTTCCTCTACGGGCAAGGCTATGTGATTCCCTTCTGGCGTCTGTTGGGCTATCGAGTGGCAGCTTTTGCTGTCAGCTATTTCACGCCTGGGCCCCACTTTGGCGGTGAACCGCTCCAGGTCTATCTCGTCAGCAAATATCATGCTGTGCCCACGCCGGTCTCCATCACCGCGGTCACGCTGGACAAACTGTTGGAATTGGTGGTGAATCTACTTGTGTTGATCGCCAGCATTGGGCTGATCTTGCAGCAGGGGGTGCTCACCGATGCCTTGTCCCAACGTGCGCTCTATCTCACACTGGGTGTGCTGATGGTGCCGGTCTTGCTATTAGCCACATTCTGGCGTGGACGCGCGCCCCTTTCCACCCTATTCGCCAGCGTGAGTCGCCAACATCCGACAAGCACACAGCCATCAGACCATTGGTTGGCACGCTGGAGCCAGACGATCCGGCACAGTGAAGCGCAGGCGATTGCCCTGTGGCGCGCCACCCCCGCCATTTTTCTCGTGGCATGTGCTGTCTCGATCGTCAGTTGGGGTGCGTTGATTGGCGAGTTTTGGTATATGACCTACACGCTGGGGCTTGGTTTGTCCTTTGTCCAGGCGATTACGCTGCTGCTTGCCATGCGCGTCGCCATCTTACTGCCCATGCCTGCGGGATTGGGTGTGCTCGAAGCCAGCCTGGCCATGGCTACGGCGGCGTTGGGCTTGAGTCCAGCCGCGGGGATCAGCCTGGGCTTGCTGATCCGAGTGCGTGATGTCAACGTGGGCATGGTCGGTTTGTGGTTGGGCGGCACCGCCTTGCGCCGCTATGCGCGGCAGACCACACCTTCAGCGGAAATAAGGCCCAAGTATTTGCTCACAGATCAATAACGCATGTTACGCAGGAGTAATGACAAGCTGCGTAGGGGCATGAGGTGGGCGGCGGATCAACCTTTGGTAAAGCCCCGTGACTTGATTCGCCGCCGACCGCGTGCCCGTCCTTGCCCACTGATCTAGATCAAGACGGGCATGAGGGGGGTGGCGAAGAAAATTACGGGAAAAACGTAAGTTTTATCCGCCACCCCCCTCATGCCCCTACCTTGCGTAACATGAGATCAATAAGACAATTGGTAAGCGCATAGGCCACAGCTTCGTCCATTGTCATTGCTTGGCTGGCGGCCCAGGCGATAGTGGTAGCTTCTACGCCGATTGTGCGGCGTGCCATATTCGTTGCCGCTTCAAACTGCTGCCTTTCGACGGGTGGCATCACCAGCTTTAGTTGCTGGCGTTGGGCACAGATTGCCCCGGCTAAGGAAAGCGCAGCGTCAAAATGTGTTTGGCGAACAGCAAGCTGCACAACTGACTCTAATACAGGCAGTACATATCTGGCCGCCCCCTTCGCTTGCTCATGCAGCAGTGCCGCTTTCAACAGCGCGCTTGCTCGAGCATACTCGCTGTTTTCCATGGCCACGATGCCCAACAAGTGACTCAGATCAATTTGCTTTTTATCGATGCCACCCTGCGCGGAGAGCGTTTGACCCTCGGCCAGTAGCCGTGACGCCGCACTGAAGTCGCCGCGCAGAACGCACAGCAGCGCTTGATTCTGTAGGGTTAGGGCGATACCCCACACTTGATCAACACGACGGTGGCGCAACAAAGCCTCTTGCAGCAAAGCCTCGGCCTGCGCAAACTCACCCAGCCTAGCCGCCATCTTGCCCCAGTTGGCGAGCGTCATCGCCAGTGCCCATTCATCCTTCGCCGCCATATCATTGGCCTGGGCAGCGGCAAAGTATGCACGGGCTGTGACATAATCACCTTGGTCAAAGTAGATCCAGGCCAGGAGTCCATTGGCAACGCCGATCTTCTTGGGATCACCCAGATTATCAATCAGCTGATTCATTGCCAGAGATTGCACAAAGTAGCGCTGGGCAATCTCACTTTGACCGCGCAGGAAGGTGACGTAGCCGGCACTCGCGAGCGTATTGACATACGCAGGCGAAGGCGGCTCATCCACAGCAAGCAGTAGTGTAGCTTGCAGATAGCGCGCGGCATCTTCAAGATATTCGACAACGGCCCAAAAATGCAAAAGTTTATCACAGAACGCTAAACAAGCTTCGACTTGCTGATTTGCAAGGAAACAACGAAACGCAATGCGTATATTGGGATATTCTATCAACAGTTCTGCCAGGGCCGCGGTACTATCGGCACCCATCAGCCGGGGCGATATGACGGCTACCCATTGGGCAAAATAGTGGGCGTGCCGCGCCTGCGTTTCTTCTATTTCCTGACATTCAACCAATTGAGCTAAACCGAATTCACGAATCGTCTCGAGCATTGTAAAGCGTAACTCGCCCGCATTGGGCTCCACCCCTAACAAATTCTTATCAACCAACGCAGTCAACCTGTCCAGCGGATCGAAGGCCGCATCCACCTTGATCAAACAGACAGCGGCGGCGGCAGCCACTGTGCAGCCACCCACAAAAACGGTCAATTGCCGGAAAAATGCTTGCTCGTCTGGCGCGAGCAAGGCGTAGCTCCAGGCAATGGTGTTCCATAGCGAACGATGGCGATTGGGCACGTCACGCAGATCAACTTTCAGGAATTGGCGTAACGCATCGCCCCTGGTAAGCCGTTCTAGGAGCGCCGGCAGTGAAAAGAGTTTACTGCGTGCGGCTGCCAGTTCAATTGCCAATGGCAGGCCATCCAACCGGGCACAGATCGCCGAGATCGCGGTTACATTCTCAGGGGTAAGGAGAAAACCATGACGAGCCGCCAGGGTCCGTTGATAAAAGAGTTCGATTGCCGGCCACTTTTCTAAATTCTCTACATTTGCCAGGGTAGGTGCAGTGGCAAAATCAGGCACGGGCAAGGGCGGCGTACTGTATTCGTATTCGCCTTGCAAACGTAGGCGTTCACGGCTGGTTACCAACACCTTGAGGCGCGGGCAGGCCATCAGCAATTCGGCGATCAGGGGTGCCGCCGCCGCCACATGTTCAAAGTTGTCGAGTATCAGCAATAGGTGGCGATTGTGTAAGGTGGTTTTCAAATTTTCGATCAGTGGCTGGCTAGCTATCTCGCGTACATCCAAGGTTTGGGCAATGGCCGAAAGTACCAACGCGGCCTCGCGGATCGCCACCAAGAAGGTGACAAAGACACCGTCAGCAAAGTAATCCACGAACTGTCTAGCAACTTCTACGCCTAAGCGCGTCTTGCCCACGCCGCCCGGTCCGGTTACGGTGACCAAGCGCACATCTGCGCGCTGCAACAGGGTATACAGATTCGCCAACTCTTTGGTCCTGCCCAGCAATGGGGTGGGGGATGCAGGAAGATTGTGCAGCTTGACCGGATGACCAGACGCCGGCATGGACGATTGACCATTGTGTACGATCAATGGTTTGTTCGCCTGTTGCCATAGCGTCCGTTGCTCAAGCCGACCAGCGCGGATTGCCATAGCAAGTGCTTGGGTCTCCTCACTGGGTTCCACATGCAGTTCTGCGGCTAGCTGACGGCAGCAGCTTTCATATTGTGCCAGCGCGGCACCCCGTTGCCCATGCGCCGCGTGTAAGCGCATCAGTTGACGGTGTGTATCCTCTAGCCAGGGCTCTAATTCGAGGCAACGCTGGGCATAATGACAGGCTTGCCGATAAGCACCCTCTGCTTCAAAATGATCGGCCAAATAACGCAGGGTATCCACAATCTGCCGCTGTATCCGTGTGCGCGTCAACAATACCCATTCCTCAAATGCTGCACAATCATGCAAATAGAAGCCATCCAGAAAGGGATGCGCATATTGTTCAACCGCCTGTTGCAGTTGCGCAATATCCGGGGCCGGAGCGGAGAGCGTACCAAGCGCATGGAGGAGGGTTGCGACATCCAGGCAATAGCCACTTTCCAGCGTAAATTGGAGCGTATGGCGCGTGATTCGAAAGGGTTGCGGGGTGTCGCCCTGAATCAGAATTTTGCGAAGATTGGCCAGGGCATGACGCAAATAGGTGAGCGCCTTGTGATCCGGATACTCTGGCCAGAAAAGACCGGCCAATTGGGCACGCTGATGAGGGCGATGGGCCTCGACCGCCAGATAGGCGAGTAAGGCGCGCGCTTTGTCAGACTGAAACCCCGTGAGTGGGCCGTCATTGTGATAAACCTGAAAGCCGCCAAGCAGCAATATCGAGCCGTGTGTCATGGTTGTTTCGATTGTTTCAGAGGAACTGACTTCATTTGCCGGAGTGTCCACTATAGCTTGATTACAAGCTGATTTTGTAACGATTACGCCAACGTTAAATTCGTGTTGAATGAATTCAACACCTGCGACGACAAACGTGTTTAAACACGTTTTCTATCTCAGGCTCTGAATTCATTCAGCGCAGCATGTGATGAAATTTAACCTTGGCATAATCGTTACCTGATTTCAATTATAGCAAATTCTCACGCATTTCTCAACGTTTTCTCAACGACTTTGCCTATCATCCACTCCGTTACCGCAACGCCCGCTGGCTATACTGAATCCAAGCTTTGACCTATAGTCATCTAACCCCTTACAACCCTAACCCGAAGCATAAGACATCCCAAAGGAAAGTTACAATGATGAAGCACAAAAGTGTTTACTTATGGCTCATTGGCTTGCTGCTGCTCACCAGTTGCCAGCCCATTACTGTGCCCACACCCGTGGCTACCCCAGCAAAAACATCAATTATCGACAATGCGATTACCGCACAAATTGATGCACAGATTGAAGCGTTGATGAATGAGTTTAGCATTCCTGGTGTCGCCATTAGTGTTGTGAAGGAGGGCGAATTAGTTTATACGAAAGGCTACGGTGTTACAACGCTGGACAGCAACGTGCCGGTCACACCGCAAACAGTTTTTCTGCTCTCATCCATCGCAAAGACGATGACAAGTATCGCGATCATGCAACTGGTGGCGCAGGGAAAGATCGATCTGGACGCCTTAATAATCGATTACCTACCCTACTTCAAACTAGCCGATGAGCGTTACAGCACAATCACCATTCGCCATTTATTAACCCATACTGCAGGGCTACCTGAATACGATTATGGCGAAGTAGGCAAGGATCCGCAGTATGATGATGGTGCATTGGAGCGCTACGTGCGCAGCCTGGCGGATATGACGCTGCTGCACGCACCTGGTGGGCAATTTGAATATAGCGGAATTGGCTACGACATCCTGGGTGATATTGTGGCAAAAATGTCTGGTCAACCTTTCGAGACATACATAGCAGAACAGATTCTTCAGCCACTGGGCATGGAACACTCGACGTTTCTACTCGATGAAGTCGATCCCGCCTTGTTAATCAGCCCACATATTCCTAATACAGCAGGTGAAACCGTCATCAACGATATCTTTCCTTCAATACCTTCGCCAAAGGCATTTCTCTGGTGGATACCCCAAATGGGGTATATGCGTGATAGTTCCAGACAATAAAAATCATGTCTGGCAAAACCGGAAGGCATTTAATTCCACCAG
>DAOTTR010000737.1:0-5932 GCA_034437715.1 Caldilineaceae bacterium | reverse complement strand
CACAAGGTCCGTTTTTTTTCGTTCATTTTATTCAACATGGCTCTAATCCTTGATTTATCGTTATTTTTATTCTATTTTACCACCTTTTTAGCTTAACTTAATGGCAGTGAGGGTTAGGGCGGGGTGAATAGCTTTTACATTGGGCGATGGTCGCAATTGCGATCAGATGACCAACTGCTTGATCCACCCGACATCGCAGGGCGCGGCTAGATTTTGCAACATCCGGCTATTGCCCAGCGCATGTTCAGTGATAAATTGATCGCCAAGCTGCTGCACACAGATTTCGCGTATGTGATCATACTCAATTTGGTCAGCGGGCAGCAGATGGGCCTGCGCTTTGGTCAGCAAGGCATCCGTCGCGCCCAACAGTTGTGCGATCAGCGGCCACTGTGCCTGGGGTGCCAACAAGGTAGACAGAACGGTGATCGAGGCCGCCGTGCCGCGCAGATCGCCGACTTCACTGTTGAGATCGAGACTTTCCAGGGCATGGTGGTGCGCTGGACCAACCTGTGCTTGGTGGCGGTGCGCCTGGGCCAACCGCCGGAGCGAACCGGCCAGTTGGTTTTTGTTTTGGATCGTACGCAGCAACTGTACGGCTTGCTCACCCATCTGTTGTGCCTGTGCATAGTGTGCTGTTGTAACAGTGCGATCTCGGCCAAGTGACTGAGCGTGACGGCTAATTCAGGTTCATTGCCAATCTGTTGGTTAATCGCCATTGCCTCGCCAAACGCTTGTTGGGCTGCGGCTAGGTTTTCCTCGCGCAGGTGAACAATTCCCGAATAGCGCAACACTCTACCCAGGGTAGCTTGGTCATTTCTGGCGCGTGCGTCCTGGATACTGCGCGCGATATAGCGACGTGCCTCCCCGTAATTGCCATCCGCAATCATAAACAGGCCCGCCTCCGCAAAGGCCGCGGCCAATGTGGGCTGGGGCGGCTGCGCGGCGGGGATGAGGGCACTAAAATTCAAAATATAGTGCAAGCCTTCCCGATGATGACCATGCATGTACCAATAATCTTCCAGATGGATGGCTAGTAGATCCCAGCGTAAATAAGGTACCCTATTTTTACCATGATGTACACGAGTAACGTGCCTTATTAACTGCCGTGGTATCTACGCCCAACTGTACTAGTGTAGCCCGCGCACCGCAGCTTGCGCAGCCAGACAGCGATCGAGCGCAGCGCATAAGTTGGCATGTTCCTCATCCAGCACACCCAACCAATACAGTTGTTCATTGCCTTGCAAACCTTGGCGCGCGTAAAGCATGTTTTTCGATAGCCACTACGGGTACTTGCTTTGGTTGTAGTAGTTTGGTCTTTTCCTACTTGATGTGGAAGTGGCGCAGCGTCTAACCGACAGCACAAGGCAAATATTCGCACAGAGCAATTGCCCTGTGCGAGCGAAACAAGCGGGAACAATGAGTTGCAGTGCTTCGTCCACAATACTCATTGCAATGGAAAAGTTAAAATTTATAAAGTAATTTTTCAGTGATAAATTTTGTCTCCCAAAGGAGGGAGCCTCATGTGCCCGATTCGTTTGATTCGTAAGATTTTGCTCGTTCTAACCCTGTTCACCCTGTTTGGTGTGGTGGGCGTTACTTTGCCTGCCCAGCCTGCGCAGGCCGCCACCCAAGCCGCGCCAGTCCGGGTCGCTAGATCCAGAGACGGTCTATATTGTGCAGCGTGGCGATACCTTGAGCGCGATTGGTCGCCGCTATGGGGTGACGGTGCAGGCGTTGGTATCATACAATAGTCTAGCCAACACCAATATCTATGTGGGCCAGCGGCTGCTCATTCCCGGCCAGCCAATCCCCACCTATCCGAGCACCTATGTGGTGCAACGGGGCGATACACTCTATAGAATTGCCCAACGCTACGGCACCACCGTAGCTGCGCTGATGCAACTCAACAACCTGCGTTCCGAAACAATCTATGTCGGCCAGCAATTGACGATTGCCGCAGTCGGTAATCCCAGTCAGCCTGCGATCTATCATACGGTGCAGCGCGGCGACACGCTGAGTTCAATTGCGCGCCGCTATGCGAGTACGGTAGCGGCGATTCGTGCCGCCAATGGCTTGCGCAACGATACCATCTATATTGGCCAGCGCTTACTCATTCCGAACAGTTCTGGTTACCCTACCCCGACGCCAGTACCAACCACGCGGCCAACACCAGGGCGCGAGCGGATTCAATTTGCCCCCGGTGCGACCTCTACCGTCGTCAAAGGGACCGTTCAACCCGCAGTGTTGCGCGAATATATCTTCAGTGCCACGGGTGGACAGACAATCCGCATGGAATTGATCTCGTCTGACGCCAGCGCCAACTTCGCGGTGATCGGGCTGGGTGATGGCACGCCGCTCAAGCGATTGGGCAATAGCGGCACCGTCTGGACGAGCACACTGCCCAGCACGCAAGATTATCTGGTGCAAGTGGGCACGCCCAGCAACGCGGCAGTGGCCTATGAACTCTATGTCGAAATCACCGCGTCACCACCCGTCACCGCGCCGGTACGCATTCAGTTTGCGCCCGGCGCGCGCACCGCAACGGTGAATGGCGTAACGTCGGGCATTGCCCCGGCCCGCTATGTGTTACAGGCGGGCGCTGACCAAACCATGAGTGTGGATCTGACCGTAGATAATACGAATGCGTACATCACGGTTCTGCATCCCACGGGTGGCAACATGGCGGGTGCCGGTGGCCCCATCCACCATTGGTCGGCCCAGTTGCCAGTAACCGGTGACTATATTGTCGAAGTGCTCAATCTGGGCACGGGGCTGGCAAACTTTAGCTTGACAATTGCGATTCAGTGAGTATCCCTGCTACCGGTTAGGGTCTGTCCATAAATAAAGTATCTAATTTATGTGATGTTACCCGAGTAAATCTGTCTAAAATAATCCATGTTATTCTTGGACAGACACTAAGTTATCGTCCAAAAACAACTTGTAGCATTGTATGGTAAAATAGAACCGCGGAGAAGTGAAACAATACCAACAAAACCAGTACATGAATGCGAATGTAAAAAGTGTCAGGCACGAAAATCACTGGGGATCATGCAGAGACATTACCAAATGAATCTGTTCATGAGTCGGTTGGACGAACAAACGCAGCGCTGGTATGCGGGGCTGGAAGCAATCGCCAAGATCACGGGACTGCCTGTGAACACGATTCGCCGCGGCCAAAACGCGATGGCCAACGATTTGAGCGACCGGCCAGGAACGTGTCCGCATCGCCGGCGGGGACGGCCCAGTGTCGAAAAAACGACCGAAATGTTGCTACTGCCTACGTAGAAACGCTTCCACCTCACGGATATAGCAAACCTAACCAGGGGGTGTAACCGAATAAATATTTTGTGGTCGTTCATGGACATCCGCAGACATTTAATTTGTCACATTGTCAGTATTTTGACACAACTTTTTCGGCCAATCTGTGCTATACTACACCGATAGCACCTTTCAAACTGAAGATTGGCCGTTGCACTGGGAAACCGTCCAGTGCGTAAAATTTTCGACGTAATAAAGTCGAAGATAGAGACGCAAGATGTTGCGTCTCTTCAAAATACCGCTAGTTCAGCGGGAATTTACGCCTATGGAGACCGTGTAAGACCTGGGCAGTTGACAGGCGGTGGTCGTTGAAATAGGAACCGAACCGCAAATAGGCATGTCCTATTTGTCTAAGTTTCGGAGAACGGGTGGATTCCCATCTCAACAAAGGAGCAACCAACGGCTATGCACCTGCACTCCCTTGGCTACCAAACCGACCTGTTCTTCCCTCGCTTTGATGGAAGTGTTATAGACCGCGGTGACTATCTGGTCATTCGTACACCAGCCAATCCCAATTTTTACTGGGGTCACTTTTTGCTCTTTTCTGCCCCGCCCAGTGCGGGTGATTTTGTGCGCTGGCGACAATGCTTCGCGGCGGAAATGGGCGATCTACCCCATGTCAGACATTATACCTTCGGTTGGGATGCGCCGGACGGTGCTACGGGTGAGATGCAGCCTTTTTTGGACGCTGGCTTCACCTGTTTCAAGAATGAAGTACTCGTAGCTGAAACTGTGCAACCGCCACCCTATCCAAATACAGCGATTGCGATACGTGAATTGACTACCGATCAAGCCTGGGAAGCGGCCCTGCACCTTCATCTACTCTGTCATAGCGATGGTACTTCAGCCGCAGATATGGCTTTTACCCGTACGCAAATGACGCGCTATCGGGCCATGACACAGGCCGGACGCGGGGTCTGGCTGGGCGCATTTCTCGATCAGCAAGTAGTCGGGGCCCTAGGTCTCTTTGTCGAAGGTGACATGGGACGCTTCCAAGAAGTTAGCACCCATCCGGCCTTTCGACGACAGGGGATCTGTGCCACTTTAGTCCATTACGCCTCACGCTACGAGTTTGAGCAGCTAGGCGCGCGCTATCTGGTGATCGCGGTAGAAGAAGGCGACCCTGCTGCCCGCGTCTATAAATCAGTCGGCTATCGGCGGCAAGAGTGGCAGGCCGGGCTTGCCTGGTGGGAAGGCATCGAGTAGAGATAGGGCAGGTACTATTCATCAGCCTACGGCTGAATTTGGAGCGTTTGCGCAATGGCGTCCATTGTTTGTAGGTCGCCGTATCCGCTCAGCGTAAGATATTGATCGCCCACGGTTGTGAGCAAAAAGAAGCTTTGCGCAGAGCCATCGGCGGAAGTAACCAAAAAGCGGGTTGCCGCGTGCTCGCCAGCGAGTATCTGCGTTTCTTCCGCCACAATGCGCATGCCCGAAGCTATCCACGCCTGTTTGCGTATCTCCACATAGGCGGCCAGATCGTTCTTTGGATCCCAATCGAGTACGGACACATCCAGGCGCGATCCACCGGGCGGCGTCTCTTCGATGCTCGCTCCGGGCGTGTGGGGCCAGGAAATCAGTTGCAGTATATAGCCGCGGGTGCTCGGTTGTGGGTCACCCAGGATCGTCCAGGTCGCTGGATAGGCAAAGGTAAAGCCCGCATTCTCATCACGGTAAGTTATGGTTTCGCCAACCGGCGCGGCTGCACTTGGTGCGCTGGCCGATTGTACCAAGCTGGGATCGTTGATCACAAAGCAATTGCCCACACGGTCGTCGGGACAGATCACGCGCCACCAACGCTGGTCAGGCGTGATGCCAGTCACCAGGATCAGTTGACCTGCAAAGACGCTGCCGACCGTTTCATACTCTGTGCCTGGGCCGCCACGCATGTTGACGTCGGTTACTGTCTGGATGTATTGGACATCGGTTTCTATAACATCCATTGCTTCCTCGATCGGCAGCGCGGTAGTGAGTGCGATTGTCGGCGTAGTTGCAATGGTGGCTGCTGGTAGCGCTGTGATGGCGGCTGTTTCGGTGGCAACCGGCGCTGTTTCTGCGGTTGGTCCAGCAGTACAGGCAACTAGTACAGTTGGGCGTAGATACCACGGCAGTTAATCAGGCACGTTACTCGTGTACATCATGGTAAAAATAGGGTACCTTATTTACGCCGGGATCTACTAGCAACACACCGGTCATCGTGCTAACGAGGAAACCTGTCAAAAACCGTTTGCAAATGATGAAGTTCATGGTTGCGCTTCTTTGATATGACGACTTACACTATCGGCTGGCAAGAGGGAAAGGATAGTATCTGCACTATCTCTTTCCCCTTTCACAGACTAAGTGTCTGTCCAAGAATAACATAGATGATTTTAGACAGATTTACTCGGGTAACATCACGTAAATTAGCTACTTTATTTCTGGACAGACCCTAAGTGTCTGTCCAAGAATAACATAGATGATTTTAGACAGATTTGCTCGGGTAACATCACGTAAATTAGCTACTTTATTTTTGGACAGACCCTAAGTGTCTGTCCAAGAATAACATGGATGATTTTAGACAGATTTACTTGGGTAACATCACGTAAATTCACTATTTTATTTCTGGACAGACCCT
>DAOTTR010000736.1:0-14251 GCA_034437715.1 Caldilineaceae bacterium | reverse complement strand
CGTAACGGAACAAGACCTTAGTCAATATGATCAGGATAGCATCAATTACCATTACCATTTACTAATCGATGCCGGTTTTCTTGAAGGGAAAATTCACTGGGTTACTAACCGTACCAAAGGCAGAGTAGCAGGAGCCGTGACAATTAATGGATTGACATGGGCCGGACACGAATTCTTGGATGATGCTCGCAATGAAACTGTTTGGAACAAGGCTATGCAAACAGTAAATGGGACGGGCGGTAGTATATCCTTGTCGATATTATCTACTCTATTGCAAAGCGTTGCCAAGCAGCTACTAACCAATGGTGCTAGTTTGAGGAAGTCATGAGAATTCGCTAAACTATTGCAAATACCGACCAAAGTATGAGCAAAAGGAGCGAATTCTCATGACCGCTGTTGATTTTATCACAATCTTGTTTTGCCGAATAGACGAAGAACTGGGATACCTACCCAAACATAGTCAAGGACGATTGCACCCTAGTGAAATTGTGACACTGGCAATGATTTACGCCCTAAAAGGCGTAGGGCAGCGACCATTTTACCGCTGGTTAGTGGCCAATCATGCGGCGTTGTTCCCCCAGTTGCCAACGCGCACCCGTCTCTTTCGAGCGTTTAATGTGTATCGAGTTCATGCCGAAGACTTTCTGGCGGCACCCTCGCTGCTCGGGGTCATTGACTCTTACGGGATTGAGTTGATTCATCCCCGCCGTGAAGGCCGAAGCCAACAACCAATCGGTAAGAAAGGGAAATCGAATCATCGCTGGATTGTTGGTGGCAAACTCTGCTTTGTCATCAATCACCTAGGACAAATCGTCGATTGGGACTGTGACACCGCCAACGTTTATGATGGCTCGGCTTTTCAAAGACTGGTCGATAAATTTAGAGACGATATGGTTATCTTCTCTGATGCTGGCTGGGAAAAAGTCGATTGGCATCCCACCAATTTACGCATTTGTCAACGCGGTGAGTGGAACGTGCGCATGGTTGTTGAAACCCTCCTTTCCATGCTCACACGCATTTGTCGCATAAAGCACATGGCTCATTTCTCTTGGCAGTATTTCGAAACCCATCTCTGTTACACCCTTTGTCTTTTCAATCTTCTGCTTGAATTGCAGGGGCTTCAGCCTGATGAGTCCGGCTTTGTCAAGCTTTCCATCGCTGACTTTGACATCTTTTAACTAGCACCATTGGTTATTATAACAAGGAGGGACAAATGTTCCGTGCTTTCTGGGTGAATGCGCCGATGCCGGTTCGCATCAAACTGACCGTAGTGGCAACGCTCTTCACGGCGCTTTCTATCTTCATGCCATCCACGGCATGGGCTGTCGGCGATCAACTGACCGTTAATTTCCGAGAGAGTGAGTGCGCCAACATACCTGCTCCACGGCGTGGTATAACGCTTAGAGTTGTCAATTTCCAACCGCATGATATTTATGTTCGTAAACCTGGCTCTGGTTTCAGCATGGCTCCTGGGGAGATACATGATGTGATAGTAACTGCCCAAGAATCATGGGAATGGATTGATGAGGTCGGAGGTATTCGACGGCCAATTGTGTTGGAAGGTGGATCGACTCAGTGCTACGTCGTGGGCACAAAATCTGCTCAGTCTGCTACAGCAACAGCAGAGCCGGCCCAAGAGGATACCTTCCCGTTGCCGGCTGGACGCACGATCGTTCGGGGGCAAAAGTATCGCTCAGAGTCCGGCAATCACTATCTCATCTTCCAGCCGGATGGCAACGTCGTTGTGTACACCGCGGCCGATCAGTATGTTTGGGGGCTGGAGAGTATCACAGACAAGTATCAGGACGCGCAAAGCGTTCAAATGCAGGATGACGGCAATTTCGTGGTCCGTGACGCCGACGGTGAATATATCTGGTCGGCCTTGGATGCGAATCCTGATTCTAGCGCATATCTTACCTTGACCCCTGAAGGCGTACTGCAACTTGTATCCGGCCAGACCGGTGCAATTTTATGGGCTAGCAATGATGACCTCTCGGCGGTGCTCCCCACGGCAGTGCCGACGGCAGAAGCAACAACAGCACCGACAACAGAATCCACAGCGGTGCCGGTAGAACCCACGACGGCACCGGTAGAAGCCACAGTGGTGCCGACAGTGGAGGCAACGGTGGAGCCGACAGCAGCCCCAACAGCAGAACCAACCACGGTCTGTACACAAGAAGATTTCCTGGCCGTCGTCAAGGAAGGCGAAACAAGCGGCACGATCGCGCTTGATGGCTCTTGTCGCTATCTGTTGACCAGCGCAGGTGACAATTGGAATGGCGGCAGCGGTGCCTTACTCAGGAAAACAACTCTCGTGGAAGGAAATGGTGCCATTATCGAACGCGACGCGTCTGCACCGTCCTTCCGTATCCTGGCTATCGAAGTGCCTGATGGCATAACTGTGCGCAACGTCACCATCCGCAACGGTGCAACTACCGAGGGCGGGGGTGGACTCTATGCCAGTAGCAGTGTAACGCTAGAAGATGTTACCCTCGAAGATAACACCGCAGATAAAAGTGGTGGGGCGATCTCCCATCAGTCGGGCGATCTCATCATTAAAAACAGCCGCATTTTTAACAACGGTGCAACGGACATCGGTGGAGCAATCTATAAGGAAAAAGGGAATCTGAACGTTATAAACACGGTCTTCGCCCAAAATCGCGCAAAAGATGGCGCGGCGGTTTACATCGGTGGGTCGGTCATTGACACGAAGGTAACCAACAGTACCGTTACAGACAATGCCGGCAACGCAGGCACAGCCATTACGGTGTGGGCACCCTTAACGTTGCGCAATACTATTATTGCTAACCACAAGATTGCCGTGACCGCTGGTGGTGACAAGACGGTTCTAAACGAAGACCACAATCTTTTTGCCAACAACGCAACCGATGTTCTGGGGATTAGCGGGGCGAACGTTGTGCGCAGTGGTCACAGCGTGCAGGTCCCTGATCCGCGGTTTGTTGACGCGACTGCGCTTAACTATGCGCTCACCGAAAGCTCAGCCGCGGTGGACAAGGGCACAGATGCTGGAGTTCTTAGCACCGATGCCGCCTCCATGGCTCGCCCTTTCAGCGGAACCCTCGTTGACATTGGTGCCTACGAGTACCAGGGCGAAGGTGGCCCCTCCCTCTCGATTGTCAAGCTAGAACCATACTGGATTGCCGATGGCTATAAGGCAGAGTACTCGCTGAAAATTGCCAACGACGGCATTCGCAGCGCCGAAGCGCTGGTGGTGGTGGATGTGCTGCCCGATGGAGCCAATTATGTCGCCGATAGCGCAGGGGAAGACGCTACATTTACCGATGGCCGTCTAACCTGGCAGATCGCTACGTTAGCCCCGAGCGAGAGCACGTTCCTTAGCTATCGAGTGGTGGCCTCGCAATCGCTTGTGAGTAGCGACTACAGTGTGCATAGTGCAACAGAGCCTGCCGTCATTGCGCAAGGCAACGTGGTTACGTCGCCACTAAAATCGAATATCGTAGCGAATCTGGACTTCTTCCCACGGTGGGATGGGTTTGCGTTCCAAAACTATAGCGATAGTCCCGACAGTGATTTGACCGTAGACGACATGATCTTTATCTTTGGTGATGGGGTCTGCAAGTCGAAAAGTCCCTGCGTCCTCACCGCAACGGCAGAATCGTGGCGTAAGCAATGGATTGAGAATGTCAAGGGCGGTCACTGTGCCGGTATGGCGATGGGCAGCCTGGATATCTTCGCCAGCACAAGGACATCTCCCTTCACAAAGGATTGGGTATCGCCCAGCAGCTTCGAAAACGGGGCCGATGATACCTATTATGTCACTTATGATCTGGATAAACTCGATGCCCGCAAATATATTGCGCTCTATGCAACCACACAAGGTAGTCGCCCAGCGGACACGAGCAAGCTAGGCGACTATAAATGGTCCCTAACAGATAACCCGATTGACTTACTAAATATTTTGACCAGCACGCTGAATAGTAAGGTGTTGACCAGCACGCTGGACAGTCATGTATTTACCAGCACGCTAAACGGCAATGTGTTGATCAGCACGCTGAATGGTAAGGTATTGACCAGCACGCTGGACAGTCATGTATTTACCAGCACGCTCGATAGCAAGGTGTTGATCAGCACGCTGAATGGTAAGGTATTGACCAGCATTCCAGATGGTAGCGTTTTAACCAGCACGCTAAACGGCAATGTGTTGACCAGCATTCTTGATGGTATTGTGTTGACCAGCACGCTGAATGGTCCCAAACTGGACCTCTATCGGCTTAACATCAGCTACTATCCTCCCAGACCAGGCGCCTATGGTGGTGGGGGGCATGCTGTAATGCCATATGCGGTCGAACAGCTTGATCCCAAAGATGCCAACGGTAACTATCTCATTTATATCTACGATAACAATTTCCCAAACGACTTTGATCGGACAATCAATATCAACCGCTCAACGGGTGAATGGTCCTATGTGACTGCGACTAACCCAAATGAGCCCCTGAATAACTACCGTGGCAACAAGAACACAAATAACTTGACGCTGACAAGCTGGCAGTGGGCCCGTACCTTCCCCAAAGAATGCCTGAATGAATGCGTCCCACAGCCGAGAGCTACGGAGACCAACACCAGTCAGCGCATCGTCGGCACAGTCGAGGTGCAGCTTGACGGCGAAGGCTATCCGCTCGTCACACGGAGCGATGGCAAACAGGTCGGCTTTGACTTAAACACTGGCGAGTGGATTTCTGAGATTGAGGGCGCAGAGTCAGTTGAAATGCTGCTTGGGCTGGGGCTGAACATCCCGCCGGCCATTCAGATCCCACATGAAGAGGGCATGAGCTACGGCGTTCAAATCGCCAGTCGCGAAACCGCCTATGGCAATACCGAAGCGCCCGCAAACGTGAACATCTCTGGCCCTGGCTTTGCCGTGAGGGTGACCGATCTGGTGCTCAATTCGCCGGAATCGCAGCCGATCTCATCTACGGAAGATGCGTTGGGCCAAGACGCGCAATTAACCACAAGCGCCCCTGATCTGATGGGCCTCAACGTTGACCCGGATCAGAAGCGTATCACCTTCGAGCCGGGCGTGGATAACGCGGAAACGCCATCGATTTCCCTCGCCGTGAGCCAGGCGGACGGCTCTGACTTTAGCGTTGATGTGAAGAATGTGAATGTGGCGCAGGGTCATGCCGTTGCACTGACCTTTAATGAAGAGAACCAATCGATCACCATCGAAGACAACAGCGCCGGCGAAACCACCTATCAAGTCGAGGTGCAGCGCATCAACACCGACGGCACTCAGGATACGTTCGTGAGCGATGCGGTCAGTGACGGTGGCAATGCCGGTGTTACGCTGCAAGTCGGCGAAGCGTGGAATGGCGAAGAGACCCCAGCGATCCAGGTGGAAGAAAGTAGCACCTTGCCCGCCCCCGTTGCGGTGGATGTAGCGTCGACTGATGCCGACGCCGCGCAGAGCAACACCTATGCGGTCCAGAACCAATGGGTTGAGGCCGATGCGCCCTGGCAGGATGGCGGCGTGTGGGTCATCGGTGGCCGCCTTGATCAGCGCGTGGTCGCCTTCAACATTACTTCACTTGACGGCGGGCAAACCCTGAGCGGCACAATGACCTATGCTGGCGAAGGGCCAATCGGCTTTAGAGCAACCCAAACCGCACCGAATACCTATGCCGTCGAAAACCAGTGGGGTGAGGCAGATGCACCCTGGAATCCGGATGGTACCTGGGTATTGGGTGGCCGCGCAGAGCAGAGTGTTGTCGCCATGGATCTCTCCTCCGAGGATGAGGGGAACACTTTTACTGGCACCATGACCTATGATGGCGAAGGCCCGATTGGCTTCCGCGCCATCTTGGAGCCTGCACCGGGGGGGGAAGAAGCTGCTACGGTGGAGCCTACGCCAACGGATGCCGCGGTTCCTGCGACTCAAGTAGCGGCCTGTAACCCAGCCGACATCCCGGCCCCAACGCAGACAGACGTGATGGTTCGCTTTGTCAACGCAAGTGACACAGTCGGGGTGGTTTCCTGGCGGAATTTCGACAACCAGCTGCAGGAGTATCACCGACTCGAACCGGGAGCGACCATTGATCAAGAGACCTTTGAAAGCCACACATGGGTCGTTGCAGATGAGGTTGGCAATGTGTTGTTGGACTATACCGCTTCCGCCGAGGTGACACAGTGTGCCATCATTGAGCAACCGTAAGGCTAGCAGGCGTATAGTAGGCTTACGATAGTTAGTGTAAACAATAAAAATAGGGCAATGCAGCTTCAATCTCTAACTGCGTTGCCCTATTTTTATTGAAGGTAATCAAAGAAAGCACTCTGGCATGATATCCTTGCGCAAGCAAGCACCCACGGACGATACAACGGGGAGGTTTAGAGAAGTGCTATCGCAACCGCAGGATAGGTTTCACTATATTCTTCTTCATTGCAGCCGTAGTAAGCGACAACTCGTTCTGCCAGATTGACAGCATAGCGGACGACCCCGGCCTTCCACGCTGCGGCCAGAAACGCTAGAAAGCTACTCTCTCCGGCCGGATCGGTTTGTAACGCGTAATCAGCGCCGCACGGTCGAACGGCGGCACATCTGCGCTGCCGGTAATTAGTGGCGTGCCCTGTACCACGACTGGCCCCGCCGCAGACAGGTATAGACTCTGACAGGCTGGCAATGTCCAGATGTTGTGGATCACGCCGGAGCAGGTGGGGACCTTGCTCTTCCCTTAGCCGATTACCTGATCAGTCTGCCATGCATGATAGGCCGTCACGAGCGCGTAGTGGCTGGGGACAGCTTCCAAAAAGCGTGGACGGCTCTCGTCATCCAGTGCGGCGGCAGCTTGTTGCAGCAGGGTATACCCTTGTTGTAAGAGGGTGGTTGCGCGTGAGTCGCCAATGGCAGTGAGGACTTGGTAACAAGTCAAATAGATGGCAAAGGGGTCGTTGTAGCCGGCATGTGGCGCTGCGGCCAGGACCGGCAGGATGACTTCGACCTGCGCCTGTGCTGCGGCCAGGTCGCAAAATCAAGTGGTATCGCCGCATCTTTTCCAGATTTGATAAACTGGCTAAACGTTTTCGCGGTTTCTTAGCTTTTGTCTCTGCACTGATCTGGTTGCGCTAAAATGTCAAAAGAACCTAAAGTGGCTAGCGCGTTCTGTACGCCAACACGCGCAGGTTGGTGAATCAGCCCAGGTCAATCAATTGGCGATAATGGCAGAAGATCCGGATATTCAACGGGAACTACGCCACATGGCTGATGAATTTGCTGTAACAGAGTCTGATGGGTTGGACAAACGGTAATGGTGCCATCACGCCCACGGCCAGAATCGGGCAGAATCGTTCCGCCATGCACGCCATCATGGGCGCCCAGGCCGCCCACAAAGCGATAGTCGCAGCCGCGGTAGCGCAGCGCCGCCGCCATCTGCAAATTGGCCAGCCACCAGTTGCCATACTCATTGTCCAGGTCGTTCTCGCCATCCTGCAGAAAGACGCGCAGCGGTCCTTTGCGGATGAGCGAGGGGTAGGCGTGGCCGCCGCGAATATCGGCAAAGGAGCCAATGTGCGAGAGCACCTTGCGAAATGCATCCAGGCGCTCCCAGGCGGCGGTAAAGGCGCAGATGCCGCCCGATGAGAGGCCACAAAGCGCGCGTTACTTCGCCTCGCGGGACGCTGGGCTGGCGCTGCGAATCGGGGCCGTAGGTGTAGATGGATTCAGTTGTCATGGGATCCTCATTGTAAAATGGGAAAGATGAACTCAGTTTATGAATTAGGATAAAAATGTAGCAGAGCGGCAAGGGTGCAAAGTATTGTTAACTACTTTGCACCCTTAAGTTTTCCTCAGCTTTCCATGCCTTCCCACCAGGTAAGTCCGCATTGTCGCTCTTGTGGCTGAAAGCCGACTGCTTGGTAGACGCGTGCGGCATGGGAACCTTCTTCCGTGACAATTACAAGGCGCTGCGCCCCTAGCTGCGCAAAGCCATACTGGGACGCGAAATGGACAAGCGTACCGCAGATGCCCTGTCGCCTATAATCCGGATGGGTGCTCACTTCTTGAAAACGTCCAAGCTCGCCCTCGGCAAAGATGCCCAACGCACCCACCAATTGATCGCCCAGGAAGGCGCCCAGCCAGGCACCGCTGCCAGCTTGCGTAAGGGCGCGAAAGCGGGACCATTGATTGCGAATAAAGGTCAGATCGCCGCTGGGATCGTCATTGCCGTGGCAGAGCAGATGCAGATCCAGAGAGGCTTCCCATTCGGCATCTGTGGTGAGCGGGCGAATGACAATAGCCGTGTTTGGGTGGGGCGGCGGCTGCACCGACTCCGTCGCCAGCACAACGTTGGTGAAACAGTGAAAACCGACGGCGAGAAAGGGCTGCACATCGCCTTTGGCATCGTCCGGCGCATCCCAGCCAAAGGCGAAATGCTTGACATGCGGCAGCGCGCGAAACTCTTCCGTAAAAAGCTCTCGCCAGCGATCTAAATCACCTGCGCCGGGTGGCGCGGCAAAGAGCAGAAAATGTCCCCAATAGAAAAGTGGATTGGCCGGTGTCCGAATGACCAGATAGTCGCCGCGATCGCAAAGGATGCCGTCGAAGCGTGGAAAGATCAAGTCAGTACGGTAGCCGAGCGAGCGCAAGTTCATCGTTGGTAGCTTCTCCTTGATTGCGTTGGGAATTCACGGTTTGAGCATCTTTGTATATCAACGATCGCCAGGAAGGGACGCCTTCCGGGGTTACTTCCCGTACTGCTTGTGAGGATACATCGTGAGGATTGTTCAAGCAAAGCGCCACTCTAGGGCTTGATCGATTTGTCCTTCCCAATCATCATAGACATGATCGTAACCACGCTCACGCAGCAGGGTGGCAATGCGACGCATGAGCGCTTGCTGACGGGTGGGGTTGCCCGTACTGATCAGATCAAGCAAAAACGCATCCAATTCACCACTCTGCCAGCATTGCCCAGCCAGATGGTGCAAATGGAAAATCAGACGACTGCTGTAGGGTCGCCAGCGTTGCTCCAAGGCAAAGAGCAAATTCAAGAGACTATCCGCCGATTGTGCTGCCTCTAAATGACCGCCCAAGGTGTTCCCGCGTCGCCAGCATTTGAGCGAACGAAAGAAACCATTCAGATAATCGTCATAAAAACCAGCAGCGGCACTCTTCGCGCGATCCGCTGACATAAAACGCAGTGGCGCAAAGAGACGTTCGGTTTCCCCGGCGCGGTCATACAGAATGCGCGCCTCCGCCCAGGTTGGCAACATCCAGGCCACAATGGTTTCCAGTTGCAGGCTCCGCGGTGCTTCGTTCCACATATCTTTCCTGCTAATGGATGATGGCAATGTTATCCCGCGTGGAGGGAAGGTTTTCGTCTCTTCATACCGCGCCATCGCTTCATCGGTAACGACAAAGACGACATCATAATCCGAATCAGGACCCGTCGCGCCAATCGCGCGCGAGCCGGTCAACACGAGGCCGATGACATCGGGGTCCGCCATCGCCTCGGCAATCAGGGCTTGAATCACTAGATCAGTAGCCATAGTGTAATCCATAGACACGTCCTCTTTGTGCAATGAGCTTACTTTCGATGAGATAGCTGCTTGTTAGTCCGGCGGGCCGAACACCGCCGGCGGAAATAAGAACTCGGTCATCTGGCGCACAAGCGGGCCGGAGCGGGGTTGGCCTTGGGCGAATTCATCACGCAGTGCAGTCCAAATCTCAACCCAAGCATAGGTGTGCAAGATGGCGGCAAAGCAGCGCCGGGCAAAACGCGCTGGCGGCTGGGAATCGGCAAAGTAAGCTTGTAGACAGGCTTTCATGGCTGCCTGATCGCACGTAAAGGTCCAGAACCAGTGGTAAGTCAAATCCCATTCCGGCGGAACCAACATTGCCTCGGCCCAATCAATGACGCCAGAGAAACGCCAGACGCCCGTCTCATTCGACACGAAAAGGTGGGCATGCGAGAGGTCACAATGGCTGAATGTTAGCGGTACAGCGAAGTAATCGCGCGCCTCACCGTTCATAAAATCGATCAGCTCATCGCGCTGGGTCGGGAATCGCGCGTAAAAGGTACGCCGTTCTTCTGGCAAGGTTGGCGCCGCTTCAATTTCGGCCAACCGTTGTTCCCGCTCGAACTGGATCGATGCGTGTCCGCCACCAATTGCCTGTTCAACGGCCGCAAGCGGCTGGTGGGGGAGTTGCTGATAGGCGGCCGTCACCGCACCGAGCTCGCGGGCAACGGCAAGTTGCTCGGCGCGGGAGAGGGAATCCCAACACTCCTCCGCCGATGCGCCGGGCACCGCGGTAATGAACACATACGGCGGTAAATCGGCGCCCTGCCCGGCAGCCACCAGGCGGGGCGCGGGGATGCCACCCGCCGCCAGCGTCTGCAAAGCTGCACACTCGACCGCAAACTGGCGCTCGGCCATGCGGTGATAGAGCTTCAAGTAGCGCTGATCGCCCAGCCGATAGACTGTGTTTTGGGTCTTTTCCCAGGTGCGGATGACCTCTACTGTCCCAGGCTGGATGCTGGCGTGGTCACAGACGGACATCCCAAGGTCAAGCCAACTTTGATTATCCATAGGCAAATCTCCTTACAATGATTCGTGAGTTGCCACTCGAAAGCCACTAACCACATCGCGGTGGGTTGGCACATTGCCGTGCCGACAGGCACACCGCACCCGGTGGCTGGCAAACGATCATTGACCCGCTTCCCTTCGACGAGTATGTCGTCCACGGTCATGTAGCAGGTAGCAGACCAAACCGCTTTGAGCCGTTCCGCCCCGTTTTTGACGGCTTGGGCAAGGCGGGCGCATAGATGGCATCGCAGATGGATGGATCATGCAAGGCATCGACAAAGTGCCGGCGAACGAGTGCCTTATTGGCCTCTGTGCTGCTCATCGTTTCGCGTTCTCCTGTTTTCATGGTTTGAGCGCCTTTGTGGCAAAATGGGTGGGCATATAGGGAACCAACGGATGACCATCCGGATAGCGATCCTCATAAAAGCCGGCAAGCAGAAAGCCAGCGTCAAGCTGACCACTGATCTGGTCGTCAAAGGTATGGCTAAATTGCAGCGTATCACCTTCATCAATAATCTGCTGGCATTCTTCGTCGCTGATACTCGTCAACTCGGAATAGGTCAACGGGTATTTGACCACTAGTTCAGCGCGCGCCTGAAAATCGTCAAAGATGAAATTGATGGGGTTAATGAAGCCAGCCAGCAGTAGACCGCCCCGCCGCAGGACGCGATACGCTTCTTGCCAAACTGGACGAATCGCCGGGACATAAGTATTGGCGACGGGATGGAAGACTAGATCAAAACTTTCATCAGAAAACATCGAAAGATCTGCCATATCGCCTTGCACGGTGATGAGGGTCAGCCCATCCCGTTCGGCGACCAAACGATCCTGCGCCAGTTGTTTGGGCGAGAAGTCGAGGACGGTGACAAGCGCGCCGGCTGCGGCCAAAATTGGGGCTTGCTGACCACCGCCACCGGCCAGACAAAGGACGCGGCAATGATGCAGGTCGGGAAACCACGAACGTGGCACAGGTTTGCCCGTTAACCAGATCTGCCACTCGCCACGGCGCGCCGCGGCAGTCTCGGCGGCAGTCACCGGGAGCGTCCAGCGGTTGCCGTTCTCGACGCGGCGATCCCAGGTGTTGCGGTTATGGGTGCGCAGATCAAACATCGTTGTTGCCCTCGCAGTCAGATTCATGATCGATTGTTCCTCATACTATCGTACGGTTTTGACCCCTTCACAAGCATAAGTGCATGTGCTATAATGGTCACATTGTTGCTACACTGGCGGTTGTATAGCAGCTTACTACAACGGCGCGACGAGACCGCGACGAGTTATTTCCGTATTCTCCTTATGGCCAACTTGCTGCAATTGACCTTATTCGGTAGCCCAGAAGTTCGTTTTAATGGTCTGCTCGTGACCGGTTTTCGCTCGAGCAAAGCCTGCGCTTTGCTCTATTACCTCGCGATTACCGGCCGTTCCCACACGCGCCCAACACTGGCCGGCCTGCTCTGGGGCGATCAACCCGAAGCGGCGGCGCGCACCAGCCTGAGCAAATGTCTCTCCAACCTGCGCGAACTGGTCGGAGACGCCGTGTTGGTTGACCGGCAGACAGTCACCTTTAACCGTGACCACGCCTACCACCTGGATACTGAACATTTTCTGACCAGTGTTAGCACGCCACTTACACCGGAGACTGTCCATGCCTGGCAAGCCGCCCTTGCGCTCTATCGCGGCGATTTTCTGGAAGGTTTCTATGTGCGCGAGGCCCCCGATTTTGAACAGTGGCTACTGGTGCAACGCGCCCACTATCGCGAAGCGGTGGTGCAAGGGTTGCACACCCTGGCTGATTACGCCGATCAACAAGGCGATCTGCCCCAAGCGCTCATCCACACCCGCCGCCTATTGACCCTGGAACCGTGGCGCGAAGAGGCGCATCGCCAGTTAATGACGCGCCTGGCGCGTAACGGGCAACGGGCGGCGGCATTGGCACAATTTGAAATCTGTCGGCGCATTTTGGCCGAAGAGTTGGCAGTCGAGCCAGATGCGGCGACAATTGCACTGGTGGAGGCGATCCGGGCTGGGGAGTTTGACCAGATTTACCCTGGCGGGATGAATCGTTCACCAGATTACCTTGCCACTTTTGTCATCCCTTCACCCCGTTCGGGTGAGACTTCGACACGCTCAGTCGAGTCGCTCACGTCGAAGCCTCACCCCATCATCAACAATCTGCCCCTGCCGCCCACGCCATTGATCGGGCGCGTCCGTGAACTAGCAGACCTGGGCGAACTGATCAACCACCCCCAGTGCCGGTTGATCACCATCACCGGGGCGGGCGGGATGGGCAAGACGCGGCTGGCGTTGGCGGCGGCCACCGCGCAAACCATTCACTTTGGTGATGGCGCCACCTTTGTGCCAGTGGCCGCGATTAGCAACCCTGCTTTTTTGGCGCACGCCATCTTACAAGCGCTGGCGCAACCCTTGCAAAGCGCGCAAGAGCCAGCGAGCCAGTTATTGGGCTACCTGCGCACCAAACAGATGCTGCTGCTCTTAGACAACTATGAGCAACTCTTGCCCGCGGTCTCTTTCTTGGAAGAAGTGGTAACCCAAGCGACCGGTGTGACCTTGCTGGTTACCTCGCGCGAGCGGCTGGCCTTACAAGCCGAACAGCTTTTTCCTCTCGAAGGGCTGGCTTATCCTACCGACGGCACAGAGAGACTAGAGGAATTTACGGCTGTTCAACTCTTTTTGCAGCGCGCCCGCCAGATCAAACCCGGCTTTGTCCCCACCGCCGAAGAGTTAGCCGCGATCATCCGCATTTGCCAGATCAGCGAAGGATTGCCATTGGCGATTGAATTGGCGGCGGGGGCTTTGCGCACACAGTCGGTGCTGTCCATTGCCAACGCCCTGTCCACCAGTCAACTCTTACCCACCGCCCGCCTGCGTGATCTACCGGCACGCCATCGCTCGATCCAGGCGGTCTTTGACCACTCGTGGCAACTGCTGACAGAACAGGAACAGGCGGTGTTGTCGCGGTTGTCAGTTTTTCGCGGGGGTTTTGTGCTGGCAGCAGCAGCGCAAGTGGCGGCGGCCACGCCAGAGACACTGGCGGCCCTGGTGGATAAGTCGCTGGTACGCCAACAAGCCGATGAGCGCTTTGATCTGCACGAGTTGCTGCGCCACTTTGCTGCAGAAAAATGCAAGGCATTGGCGACCGAAGACAGCATACACTGGCGGCACCTCTGTTACTTTCTCGCCCTGGCCGAGATGCTGGAACCCAAGCTCATTGGCGCGCCCCAAGCCGAGGCACTGGCGCAGTTTACACGCGACTATGACAATTTTCGGGTGGCACTCACCTGGGGGCTCTCGCAACCCTTGTCGCCCCAACCCGTGGTGACGGCAGTGGCCTGGCTGGCAGCACGGTTGGGTCGTTATTGGCATCTGTGGAAACATGGACAAGAAGGACGCGACTGGTTGGCCAAGGCTTTACGATTGGTGGAAACACAGATGCAAGCGGATCACGCGGATGGTTCTGCCTGGGAAACAGACGAGATGAAACTCCACGCCCATCTGCTCTTTCGTGCCGCTGTCCTTGAAGGAGATTCGGCACTCTCGCGCACATTGCTGGAACAGAGCTTGCGCCACTATCGCATCTTGCAGGATCAGCGCGCGCTGGCGCGCTGTTTGCAAGAACTAGCGTTGGCAGTCAGTGACCTGGGCGAGAGGGAGCAGGCCAAAGCATACTTTACAGAAGGTC
>DAOTTR010000735.1:0-8416 GCA_034437715.1 Caldilineaceae bacterium | reverse complement strand
TTGTAGGCCACCAGGGGCAAGTCGGGATGCTGCTCGCGCAAGCGATAGATGACATCCAGATAGGCCAGCGCCGGTTTGACCATCAGAAAATCTGCTCCCTCTTGCACATCCAGCGCGGCTTCGCGCAGCGCCTCGCGTGCGTTGGCCGGGTCCATCTGGTGGGTCTTACGGTCGCCAAACTTGGGCGCGCCATCCGCCGCTTCACGGAATGGCCCATAAAAGGCCGACGCATATTTCACGGCGTAAGACATGATCGGGATATGGGCAAAGTCGTGCGCGTCCAGCGCCCTGCGGATCGCCGCGACCATGCCGTCGAGCATCCCACTGGGGGCCACAATGTCCGCACCGGCCGCAGCATGGGAAACCGCCACCTGGCCCAAAATGGCCAACGTTTCATCGTTGAGCACGTAGCCAGCTTCCAAATGTGCGTGATTGTGTTCCGGATCGTTGAGCAAACCACAGTGCCCATGATCGGTATATTCACAGAGACAAACATCAGTGATTACGACTAGGTCTGGCGCAGCTTGCTTGAGGGCACGGATCGCCTGCTGGATCACACCATCCTCGGCAAAGTTTTCCAGACCAACTGGATCTTTGCTGGCGGGAATGCCAAACAGTACAACCGCAGGTACACCCAATGCCAGCAACGCTGCCGCTTCAGCAGCCAGTTGATCAACCGACAGTTGCGCAACCCCCGGCATCGAGGCAATCGGTCGCCGGACACCCGTGCCGTGTGTGACAAAGAGGGGATAAATCAAATCATCCGGTGCCAATTGGGTTTCGCGTACCATGGCGCGCAGGGTGGCGGTGCGACGCAGGCGGCGCGGACGCGCCACCAGATCGGCATTGAAAGGGGATGGATGAGATTGGGTTAGGCCATTGGCGACAGTTGCGCCCAATGGCGTTCGGATTTGGGCGGGCAGCATTATTGGGACTCCTTACCAACGCGTAACTGATCAACGCGCGACGGATTGATTAGTCACGTTCTGCTTGAAAATGGGCACCGATGGCGGCAACCAGACCATCGATTGTATACTCGGTCGCCACCACATCAACACGTAGGCCGAGCTCATGGGCGACGGCGGCGGTTTGCGGGCCAATACAGGCAATGACCGCGGCCTGCCAGCGTTCGGTCACAGCAGCATTGCCGTTCAATTCTTGCACAAAATTACGCACCGTGGAACCACTCGTAAAGGTGATCAGATCGACACCCGCTTGCAATTCGGCCAAGGCCGCGGCGTCGATCGTCGCGGGCAGGGTTTGGTAGATGGCAATCGCATCGACGCGTGCGCCCTGTTGCGTCAGGGCTTCTGCCAAGTGCTGACGAGCGATGGTCGCTTGTGGCAGCAGGATTCGTACGCCCTGCAAATCGCCAATGTGTGCGGCAAGTCCACGCGCAAGTTCCTCGGCAACGAAGGATTCGGGTACAAAAGCGGGTGTCAGGCCATATTGACCGAGTACTTCGGTTGTGGCCGGCCCCACCGTCGCAATTTGCAGATGGGCCAGATCAAGCGGCGTTAGTTCGCATTCGCACAAACGCTCGACAAAAATCTCGACACTATTGGCGCTTGTAAAAATCAACCAATCATACTGGTAGATGGCCCGCAGCGCGGTATCGAGTGGGCTGAGATCCGCCAACGGCTCAATGCGAATTGTGGGTACAATCACGGGGGTGGCACCGAGCAAAGTCAGTTGGTCGATCAAGGCCGCCGATTGCTCTTGCGGTCGTGTCACGACAACGCGTTTGCCTTGCAACGGAGCGCTTGTTTCAGATAATGTTGGGGCTGCTTCTACCGTTGGCACTTCGGCAAAGCCAGCCTTCTGGCTGACCAAGGAGGCCGCGCCTTGCGCCAGGGCCTGCGTAGCCAGCTGTTCGCCCAGGGCAATCGCGGTGGCGCTGCCAACAGCCGCGCTACAATCCTCACCAGTCACACGGATGATCTGTTGTCCATCGGACGAAGCAACCAGCCCCTGGAGGTGTAATCGTGGCTGCTTACCTGTCATGATCACCTGGGCATAGGCGGCAACCGGCGCAGAACAACCGCCCCCCAAGGCGTGCAGAAAAGCGCGTTCGGCACCGACCGCCGCGCGCACGGCCACATCATCCAGCGCGGCCAAGAGTGCCAGGGTTGCCGGATCGTCAGCGCGGCATTGCACCGCCAGCGCGCCCTGACCGGGCGCGGGCAGCATCACATCCAAAGCCAAGCGCTCGGTGACATGCTCGAGCAAGCCAAGCCGCTCAATCCCCGCCAGGGCAAGCAAAGTGGCATCGTAGTCGCCAGTCAGCACTTTCCGGATACGCGTCTCGACATTGCCACGAATCGAACGAATCACCAGATCGGGGCGCAGCGCTTGCAGTTGCGCGGCGCGGCGTGTGCTGCTGGTGCCCATCACTGCGCCCGGCGGTAATGTAGCTAAGGTCCAGCCATTGCGCGCAATCACCGCATCGCGCACATCGGCGCGGCTGGTAATCGCACCCAGTGTTAGCCCGGGAACATCTTCGACGGGCAGATCTTTCAGCGAATGGACGGCCAAATCAATTTCGCCGGCCAATAAGGAACGCTCTAGCTCCGCCGTAAATAACCCTTTGCCGCCAATGGCTGGTAGCGGTTTGTCTAATGCCTGCGTCTTATCCCCTTGCGTGACAAATGGGCGTACCTGACAGGATAGCCTGGGCCAGTGCACCTGGAGTCGCGCAATCACATGATTGGTTTGCCACATCGCCAAGGTCGAGGTACGTGTCCCAACCGTGATGGTCGCTTGCATCTGGGCTTCATTCATCGAATCACTCATCACGGTGACGCCTCCTCTTCGTCGGGCACGGTAGATACAGAGGAGAGGCCGAAGAGATCGGAAACTAAGTTGGCATAGAGATCCGCCTGTTGCTGGCCGGCTTTGCGTTTTAGCTGAACAGTTGGTTCGTGTAATAGTTGATTGACCAGCGCGTTGGAGAGATGGCGCAGTTGCTCGGCGGTCTGGCTGTCCACCTCGCCCAGGTGGCGCCCCAGATGGTGGAGGGTGCGTTCAACCGCGCGCTGGCGAATTTGTTCGGCCTTCTGGCGCAATTCCACAACAACCGGACGGATTTGCAGTTCCTGAAATTGATGTCGCCATTCACACAGCACTTCCTCAATAATCTGCTCAACGCGCGGTGTTTCCTGCTGGCGCGCCAACAAGGCGGAATCTACGCTATTGCGCAGATCGTCCACATCAAAAAGTTGCACGCCGGGAATGGTTTTTACCGCGGCATCAATATCGCGTGGCACAGCTAGATCGAGGAAAATCAACGGTCGGCTGGGGCGTTGTGCCATGATCTGCGCGACGGTGGTTGTGTGGATAATCGGTTCAATCGCGCTGGTGGCGCTGATCACAACATCGGCGGCTAGCAGCGCATGGGGCAGATCAGCTAGGCCATAGGCGACGCCCCCCCAAGCCGCGGCCAGCGTTTGGGCACGCTGGAGACTACGATTGACCAGGGTCGCTTGATGCACACCACGGGCGCGCAAGCCTTTGAGGGTCAACTGCCCTATTTCACCGAGGCCGACCACGACGATTTTCTGTTTGTGCAATCCACCTGTCACTTGATGGGCCAGGTGGAGCGCGGCCGAACCGACACTCACCGGGTTGGCGCTGATCTGGGTTTCGGTGCGGGCGCGGCGGCCAGCCTTAATGCCAATGCGAAAGAGTAGGGCCAACGCCGGGCCAACCATGCGCGCCGCTTGGGCTTTCTGAAACGCGCTATTGACCTGGCCTAAAATTTGCGCTTCGCCCAACACCAAGGAATCGAGCCCCGCCGCCACACGACAGAGATGATGGGCCGCCGCATTGCCCTGATAGCAGTAGAGATGGTCGGCAAACAACGTCGCAGGCAACCCTTGGGTCGCTGCAATCAAGGCGATGAGTGCCTGCCGGGCATCTGTGTCATTGTTGGGTAAATCAATACCCTCTGCCAAACAGGCATACAATTCCAAACGATTGCAGGTGCTCAAAATCACGAGTTCTTCAATGGCATCTGTGCGCACATCCCCTTGCGGCCAGTGACTGAGTTGCTCGCGCAACTCAATGGGGGCGGTTTGGTGGCTGAGACCGACGCAGATCAGGCGGTTGATATTCATTGTGAGGCAACCGTTAGTTTTTCTTGTGGGTAAATATAACTAATCCGACGTACTATATCGTATATCTGTACAATACTATATAGTAGCATAGATACCGTTTATAGAGCGTTTATTACACGTTTGGCCAAACTGGTCAAAGGTGCGCTACGTAGGTCGCTTTGTCGAAATAGTTATGGTTAACCCTATTTAAATTCTAAGTAAATCTATGTAAATCTATCATTATAGTACCTTTTCTATGAGAAAGTGTCAAAATCGGCAAGTAATTGAGCAATCATATCACGTAACTGTTTAATGCGTTTGGGATTCTTGCCATATTGGCTACCAACTGCAACAACAAAATCGCCCTGACGATGCAGGGCGGGGACATGAAAATTTCCTTCTTCGGGGGCGTCGGCTACGTTACAGAGAGCACCCAGCGCCATGGCCTCTTGGGCAACGAGCGCATTGACCGAGCGTTGGTTGGTAGCGGCAAAGACCAAAAAAGCCCCCGCCAAATCACCCGGTTGGTAGGGACGCGGGAGCCAATCTACGCGCCGCTCCTGCGCCAACTGTTGGAGAATAGGGGTGGCTTGGGGGGCAATCACACGGATCCGTGCGCTGGCCGCTAGTAACCCCGTCACCTTGCGTTCGCCGACCGGCCCCCCACCCACCACAATCGCGACTCGTTGCTGAAGACCGGTGAGCAGAATCGGGTAAACACCGCCAGTCCCAGCCGTCGCGCTATCACCTTCCGGATCAGCCATCGTGGATTGCCCTTTCCAGCAGTGGCCAATGAAAGGGTGGTTGGGCGGGCAAAGCTGCTTCTGGCTGAAACCAGGCCAGCTGCTCACGCAACGCAACGACCTCACCAACGACAATGGTCGCTGGCGACTCAATCGCCGCCGCCTGGATGGCCGCGGCCAGGGTCGCGAGGGTCGCGCACACGACTTGTTGCTGGGGTGTGCTACCCCATTGGATCGCGGCGGCGGGGGTTGCTGGGGCACGCCCAGCCGCCATCAGTTGTTTGGCAATATTGGCAAATTGGCTCACCCCCATGAGAATCACCAGCGTGGGAATGCGTGCGAGTGCATCCCAATCGGTGCCGCTGCTGTCGGTGCAGGCATGGCCGGTGACCACCGCAAAATTGGTGGCAACTCCGCGTTGGGTCACCGGAATCCCCGCATAGGCCGGCGCAGCCAGCGCAGAAGAAACCCCCGGCACAATTTCAAACGGCAAACCTGCTGCCTGCAACGCCAACGCCTCTTCACCACCCCGGCCAAAGACAAAGGGATCGCCACCTTTGAGGCGCACCACTTGATGCCCCGCGCGCACCTGCGCAACGAGCAGCTGATTGATCTCGGCCTGTGTAGACACATGATAATGGGGCTGTTTGCCCACAAAGATGCGTTGCGCTTCGGGACGGATCTCGTCTAACAATGCCGGCGCAATCAAGCGATCATAGATCACCACATCGGCACGCTGCAAGAGCCGCAACCCCCGTACAGTGATCAATTCGGCATCACCGGGCCCGGCACCGACCAAATAGGCCCTGCCATGGGGTGCTGTGGGCGCTGCCTGATTTCCAATCATAAAAAATCCTTCTCAATAAAATGCGCTTGTTTGTGGTACAACTGGCTAACACATCATCGACGTCAGGATGCGTTCGGCGGTCACTTGCACAAGCAGCGGATCGTAGTCCAGATGATGCGCGATCCGAATCTCCACCTGGGGATGGCGTTGGCGAGCTTGCTCAAATAGCGCGGGCAGATCTTGGCGGACATGGCGACCAAGGTGCAAGAAATAGGGCAATACGGTTAGCCGCGTGATACCGGTCGCAACCAATTCGTCAAAGGCATCGGGAATTGTCGGCTGGTTGCAATCTAGATAACCAACTGTGGCATAGCGATAGCCATTTCTTTCACAAACGCGCTGCAAGACACGCTTGATGGGCGCATTCGCTTCTACATGAGGGGTGCCATGCGCCACAAAGAGCAGACCAGTCGGCGCTTGCGGTGCCGGATCGACTGCCGTTAGGCGTTGCGAGGCCAATTGCATCATGGCAAAATGATCGCCTAAAACCTCGGCAATCGTAAAGCGCACGTTCGTATAGGTACTGGCCAACGTGCGTACGGCATCGCGCAGATCTTGTCGTACATAGTGGCCTTCAATCAGAAAGTAGGGTTGCACAATAATGCGGGTTGCAGCTTGGGCAACCGCTTGGGCAACCGCATCGGCCAATGTGGGCTGGCTATAATTCAGAAAGCCTGCTTCTACCACAGGGACGACCCCTTGTTCGCGCAGCAGATCTGCCACCTGTAACATTGCGCGACCACTTTCGCTTTGCAGGCTACCGTGTCCTACCAACACCGCCGCCGTCTTCTTCGGATTCATAGAAGCACTCTCCCCACTTTGATCCCCAACTCGACCTCCACCTCGACAATGGCGGAGAGATAACAGCTTGGATCGCCATTATCTCTCCGCCATTATTGATTATTCATTGCGTGCGTGCAAGGCAAACTATCCTTAGCGCGTCACAAGTTCCCAGTGCAGACCACATTCAACTTTATTGGCCCCGCGCCAGCGACCTGCCCGCAGATCATCCCCAGCTTGGACGGGGTGCGTGCACGGCCAGCAGCCAATGCTTGGGTAGTTCTGATCGTGCAACTCGTTGTAGGGCAACTCATTCTCGTGAATATATTGCCAGATATCGTCTTCGCTCCAGTGCACCAGGGGCGCGATTTTGACGATGTTATAGCGCTCGTTCCACTGTACCATCGGCACCTCTTTGCGTGTTGAGGATTGATCGTGGCGCAGGGCAGAGACCCAAGCCGTACTGTCGGCGAGTGCTTGTTTCATGGGTGCAACCTTGCGCAGGTGGCAGCAGAGATCGGGATCGTTTTGGTAGAGATTGGGACCGTAGCGTTTTTCCTGTTCCTGGATGCCCAGTTGGGTGGTCACACGCCGAAACGCGCGCTGATAGTGACCTTGCAAACGCTCGATCAATTGTTGTGTCTCTGGAAAAAAGTAGCCGGTATCGATATAGAAAATGTCCACATCTGGTTGGATGCGCAGGGCCAAATCCATCAGCACAATACCGCTGGCACCAAAGGAAGTGCCAATCGTGAGGCCATTGCCAAAGGTTTGGATGGACCAGCGCAACAGATCAGTGGTCGCCGCCGTGTCGAAACGATTACTAATACGGGCAAAGACAACTTGCGTCCAATCTAGAAATCCCGCGGGCGCAGCTGGTTGGTTCGATGTTGCACTCTTCGATGTCGCACTCATAGTCAGACTCATAAAAATCACTCCATTGATCGGTAAGTCTCAGTCACGCGGCAGGGGCCAACATGACCGAAACTGGATCATGCATGTTCGCTGGACGTACTCAACGCATGGATCGCTTCAACACCGACGCGGCTTGCCCAATCGCCAATGCGCTCGCCATCTTGGCGGGTTTGGCGATAAATTTGCAAAACCTGACGAATCACACCTGGCAATTTGTCGGCTGGAATCAACTCATCATAGAGTGTATTCAAGCGTGTCCCCTCTGGATTGCCACCCAGATAGATATTATATTTGCCCAGCGTGCGCCCGACCAAGCCAATATCGGCCACATAGGGACGGGCGCAGCCATTGGGGCAGCCAGTCATGCGCACGGTGAATTCTTCGCCACCCAAGCCTAGCTCAACAACATCCTTTTCCAACTGGCCGATCACGTCGGGCAGGAAGCGTTCGGCTTCAGCTACGGCCAAGCCACAGGAAGGCATGGCGGGGCAGGCCATTGAATGGCGGCGGGCCAGGCTGAGATTTTCTACCGTGAGGATGCCAAAATCAGCCAATATCCCTTCGACTTCTTGCTTCTGTGCAGTGGTAAAGCCGCCCAACAGCACATTTTGCTGCCCGGAAATCGTCACGCTGGGTTGGAAGCGTTGTACCAAGGCCCGCAAGCCACTGCGCACGCGGTTGTCACCATTGTCAATCACGCGGCCATTTTCAATATAGATACCATAGAACCAGTTGCCATCTACCTGCTGATGCCAGCCCAGGTGATCCTCGGCTTTGAGTTCGGGCATGTCGCGAACATCTTCCAGGGCATAACCCAAATATTCCTCGACCTTGGCGCGGAAGCGTTCGATGCCCCAGTCGTTGATCAAATATTTCATACGGGCATGTTTGCGATCTTCGCGGTCGCCGAAATCGCGCTGCACCAGAATAATCTTTTCCACCACATCGACAATCTTGTCGGCAGTAATGTAGCCCAGCGGCTTTGCCAGGAGCGGGAACGTATCCGCATTGTTATGGGTGGTGCCAAGGCCGCCGCC
>DAOTTR010000734.1:0-5925 GCA_034437715.1 Caldilineaceae bacterium | reverse complement strand
ACACAGAATTGGCGAAACGCTTCGCGCTGTTCCTCTGGCGCAGTAGCCAGATCGCCCCCATGCACAGCGGTAAATTTCGCGCGACAGCCAGCACAATAACAATCACGCAGCGGCGTCGGTTCGTCAATAAAGTAGCCGGCAAAGCCAGCCGCCGCAACGGTATCGATCAAGCCTTGCAAATAGGCGACACATACGGGATTAACATAACAGCCTTCATCCGTCGGCACGCCATCCAGGCCCACTTGAAAGCCTCCGGGGTGGCTGAGCAGAAAGTGACTAGAGCGGCCACCGCCAAACAGATTGAGCGCACCCCAAAAGAGCGCAAGGGGCCGGATACCATGCTCCTTGGCCAACTGCGCTCCGAAATTGATCTTGCCAGGGAAATGGACAAAATCCACTTCTTGCATACAGATGAAGACATCGTCGATCTGCAATTCGCGCATTGCGCGAAAGTCGGTGGCCATATGTTTAGGATTGTGATGGCCCACGTAGGATACGCCAGTGCGCATACGGTTGCTCCTTGTGTGATTGAGGCTGCATACTGCACACAGCCGAGCTATTCTACAAAGATAAAAATCAGATCGTTGACATTGGTCTGGGTCGGCCCCGTGAGGAGTAAATCGTTGGTTGCCTGGAGGAAGGGATAGGCATCGTGCTGACGCAACTGTGCAGCCGCGTTCAGGCCGAGGGTTTCACCGCGCGCCACTGTATGGCTGTCGGCCATGCCGCCGGCGCTGTCGGTGGGGCCATCGCTGCCGTCGGTAGCCAGCGCGACAATGGTAACACCCGGCATGTTTTGCAGCGCGATTGCCGCGGCCAGGGCCAATTCTTGGTTGCGCCCACCCAGCCCCGGCGTCGCTCCCAGCGTGACGGTGGTCTCGCCACCCAGGATCAGACAAGCTGGTGCAGCGACCGGCTGGCCAGTGGCGCGCACTTCCTTAGCGAGTGCCACGGCCACCCGTGCGACTTGCGCTGCCTCGCCCTCGACATAGGTGCTGAGCAACAGGGGCGCATAGCCCAATTCACGCGCTTGCATCAGAGCCGCACGCGCCGCAACCAGATTATCGGCCACCACCACATTTTGGGTTGTGGCAAAAGCTGGCTCATCAGCTTTGGGCGTATCGGCAATCGTCCCCGCCAAGCCAGCGCGCAGGCGACTGATCACCGGTGCCGGTAATTTGTCCGCCAGATCATATTTCTCGACGACCGCCCAGGCATCGGCCCAAGTGCTGGCATCGGGCACCGTGGGGCCGCTGGCGATCACATCGAGCGGGCTGCCGATCACATCACTGAGCGCCAACGTGATCAGCGTGGCCGGGGCCACAGCGCGCGCCAGTTGACCACCTTTGACCGCGCTACAATGTTTGCGCAGACAGTTGATCTCGTTGATTGGCGCGCCACAGGCCAGCAGCGCGTTGGTCAGGCCTTGTTTATCGGCCAGGGTCAAGCCGGCTGCCGGGCTGACCAAGAGCGCCGAGCCGCCACCTGAAAGTAGCGCAATGACCAGATCCGCAGGGCCAGCTTCGGCGGCCAGCGCCAACACCCGTTGCCCCGCGGCCACGCCCGCCGCGTCGGGCATGGGATGCGCAGCTTCGACAATCGTCACATGTTGCGTTGGGCCGCTGTGATCGGTCTTTACCACCACGAGCCCCGCAGTGATGCGGTCGCCGAGCACGGTTTCCACGGCTTGCGTCATCGGCGCGCCCGCTTTGCCCGCGCCAATCACAAAGACGCGGCGAAAGTTGGCTAGATCATAGTGATGGTCGCCAACGGTTAGTTGATTTCCGTTGCGTTGCAGAACGCGCAAGACCGCGCCATAGGGATCAACCGCGGTCAGCGCAGCCTCGAGAACGGTCACGATTCGCTGGCGCACAACCGGATTCGGCGCTAGAATGGATGGGTGAAAGCGCATGTTTCTCACCTCAGAATTACAGTAGATATATGGTAGACGCCGGTCAAAACCGGCGTTTTATGATAGCCAACGCCGAACGCGTACATCCAGCATTAGCCCTGCGTCGGCCACGCCTTGCGATAGTCGGCGATCATGCGCTCAAAGAGCTGGTCCATGCGCGGATCGAGCGCTTGGCGCGCCGGATCGGCATCGTGCCATTTCATCACTTCTTCGGCCCCGCGCGAAAAAGGCGTCGTGCAGACAAAGTCGGGCACCAGACGTTTGACTTTACTGTTGTCGAAGATCATACTGGCCGCTTTGTCGCCCAGCAAACCAGCACCCAGGTTAGCATCGTAGGCGTTAATCAATTCCGAGGGAATATGCACTAATTCAGGATTGGTCACACCTGCGGCGTGCGCAAAGATCTCGTAGATCTGGTTCCAGTTGAGCCATTCGTCCGAGGTGATATGAAAGGCATCACCGATAGCGTGGCTGTTGCCCATGAGCCCGACAAAGCCTTTGGCAAAATCAGTATGATGCGTCAGCGTCCAGAGCGAAGTGCCGTCGCCATGCACCACAACCGGCTTGCCCTGGCGCATACGGTGGATGGTGGTGTAGTTGCCCATAAAGGGAAACATGGTCTTGTCATAGGTGTGCGAGGGGCGCACAATCGTCATGGGGAACTTGTTGGCGCGATATTCTTGCAGCAGCAACTCTTCACACGCGATCTTGTTGCGCGAATAGAGCCAGTAAGGATTGTCCAGCGGTGTCGATTCGGTAACAGGCAGGCTGGCTGGCGGTGTTTGATAGGCCGAGGCCGAACTGATAAAGATATATTGGCCCACACGCCCTTTGAAGAGCGCCAGGTCGGTTGCGATCTGATCGGGCGTAAAGGCGATCCAGTTGACAACGATGTCGAAGGTATGGCCGGCCAAGGCGGCGATGGCCGAGGCTTGATCGCGGATATCGCCATGCAACACGGTGACGCTGGCGGGCACAGGGCGATCGGTCTGCCCACGATTGAGCAGATACATATCAAAGCCGCGTGCAACGGCCAGGGGGGTGCAAGCCGAGCTGATCTTGCCGGTACCGCCGATAAAAAGTACTTTCATGGTCTTCCTCCAATGGTTTTCAAGTGTAGGTTTTCAAGTGTAGGTTTTCAAGTGTAGGTTTTCAAGCACAGGTTTTCAAGCACAGGTTTACAAGTATAGGTCAAGGGATAGATGATGCATAGTTGGTGAGCAGAGCGCCGGTGCGCGCAAAGCAGCCATTATAAACTGTCGTATCTGCCTGGGGTAGGCGCAGGATAAAGGGAATCACTTGGCGCGCCGTCGGGATCATGTCGTCAAGGGGTAGTTGATCGATGGCGTGAAATTCCAATTCACCTTCCGTACAACGTAGATCGGGTGGGAGCGCGGTCAACTGGCCGGTGAGCCACAGCAGCAAAATCTGTCGCTGATCGCGGCTAACGAGCGTAGACAGGCGCAAACGCACATCCGCAACGAGCGCCGCGGGAATCTCGGTTTCTTCGTGGAATTCGCGCCACGCTGCGCCCAGCAGATCATCGCCTTCGCCTTGCAGCAATTCCACCTTACCGCCAATTCCCGTGATCAACTTGGGAAAGAGCTTTTTGGTGGCACTGCGGCGCAAGAGCAAAACTGCTTGCTCAGTTGGATGGCGCAGCACAAGTGCGGTACGGACATCGAGTTGCATCGCCTGCTCCTTTCTATGGTTGACAAGCTGAATTTAAGAGGACTTACGTATTTGGTTAGACCTGTAGGGTCTTGAAGACCCTACAGGTCTCTTGTGAATCTACGCAACCCCATAACTTCTATTATTTAATGCTGGCGAAACTCGCGTTCGCGAATACCGATCAGGAAAAGCAGACCATCCAAGCCCAGGTTGGAGATGGCGCGCTCGGCCTTTTCGCGCACCAGCGGTTTGGCATGAAAGGCGACGCCCATGCCAGCAATGCTCAACATGGGAATATCGTTGGCACCATCACCTACGGCAATCGTCTGTTCCAGGCTGAGGTTTTCGGCCAGCGCAATGCGTTGCAGCAACTCGGCTTTCTTGGGGCCGTCAATGATCTCGCCCAGCACACGCCCCGTAAGTTTGCCATCGATAATTTCGAGGCGGTTGGCGTAGACATAATCAAAGCCTAGCTTTTGTTGTAGATGATGGCCGAAATAGTCAAAACCGCCGGAAATGATGCCGATCTTATAGCCCAACCGCTTGAGCGTGCTTGTCACCCATTCGGTCCCTTCCATCAACGGCAGCGTAGCGGCGACCTCGGCTAGGACGGTTTCGGGCAAACCGGCCAGCAGCGCCACCCGCTGGGTTAAACTGGCCTTGAAATCAAGCTCACCGCGCATGGCCGCCGCGGTGACCGACGCCACTTCCTCCCCTGCACCCGCCAACTTGGCCAGTTCATCGATCACCTCGACCTGCACCAGTGTCGAATCCATATCAAAGACCACTAGGCGTCGATTGCGCCGGTAGATATCATCGACATGCGCCGAGACATCAATGCCCAGTTCTTGGGAAAGTTGCAACAAGCGCCAGCGCAGATCGCGTTCATCGGCGACGGGCCCCGATACCGTCAACTGCACCGCGGCCTTGGGATGAATCGCGGGGTTGGCAAGTGAGCGGCGACCGGACAGGCGCGTAATCACGTCGATATTCAGCCGATGCTCGGCGCACAGCGCGGCCACCGCCGCCACCTGCGCCGCCGTCAGTTTGCGCCCCATGACCGTGATCATCAGGCGCTGTTTGCCCTGCTCTAGCACCCAGCGTTCATATTGTTCCAGGGCAATCGGCGTAAAGCTTACCTGAACGCTCAATTCATGACCCGCAAAGAGCAGATCTTTCATCACCGCCGTGGCAGCGCGATCGGGGGGAATTTCCACCAGCAGGCCCAGTGAAATATGTTCGTGAATCACAGCCTGCCCAATATCGAGCATACTCACATCCCACGCGGCCAACACACTGGCCACACTGGCCATCAGCCCCGGACGATCGCGCCCGGTTAGATTAATTAGATAGATTTCACTTAAGATTTCACTTACAGCATTCGTCATTAAGCACTTTTTGTTTACCACTTTTTATTGATTCGGAACGCACTACAGTTTCGGCGTTTGTGCAACGAGCAAGCGGTCGCGGCGCGGTGTATGCCAAGATCATAAAGCTCCCCCCTACTCTTGTCAATCTGTTCGCTTGCCAAAGGCACATCACAGCCTTACGATAAAGGCAGTCAAAAATCCTACGTCAATCACCCTACAAAACATAATCTAAGACATACGTATGTCGCAGAAGAGAAAATGGAGATGTACCACCTAGCATATTGGTTCGATATATTCACCGAAATCAGGGTAGTTCAACAACGCTGTTCAGGCATACAACTATAATTGGCAATATTTCGAGCGATCCTCCCCATAAAAAGCAGCACGCAATATACACAAAATAGGTGATTTATAGACGCAATTTTCTTGATATACTACGTACATGAGACTTACGCAAATTGATTACGCCACTAGAGACCGGTAGGATCTGGTCAGTACATAAATTCTGTTACACAAATTACCTTGAATAAAAGCACCTATTTACACCTTCGGTAAGGCATCGGTCAATGACGGCAGCAAAAGCAAGTGTATGCGCGGCACGAGGAGGGTTCTATGTCCTATGAAAATTACCAGAATTGGAAAATAAAACCAATCACCGAAGATATCCTACTGTCCGTTGTCATTCCAGCCTATAACGAAGAAATACGGATCATTCCCACCATTGGGGCCATTGCCTCCTACATCTCGGACTTTGGCATTCCCTGGGAATTAATTCTGGCTGATGACGGCTCGCGTGACGACACAGTAAGGCGGGTAGAAGAATTGGGCTTTGTCAACCTGCGCATACTCAAAGCGGATCGCAACACTGGCAAGGGCAATGCTGTCCATCGCGGGATGTTGGCGGCGCGCGGGCGCTATATTCTCTTTGCCGACGCCGATAATTCGACCCCAATTGAGGAGATCTCCAAATTG
>DAOTTR010000733.1:0-3083 GCA_034437715.1 Caldilineaceae bacterium | reverse complement strand
AGCGCTTGCCCAACAAAATCATGCGTAGGGGCGGCCGCGCAGCCGCCCCGCGTTTGGCTCGCTGCGAACGGGCGGCGGCAAGCCGCCCCTACTGCATACTTATTTCTTTCTACTGTCCTTACGCCGTCGTGTACTAGATTGTGGCTCAAATGAGCCAATCGTTACGCGGCCGTTTTCCTAGGTCACGTTTGCAACGTGACAGGTAACCCAAGCCCGCCACACCGTCCGAGCAAAGCCTTGGCCGAATTGACCTTTCATTGACACAAGTTCTTGGCGCATGGTACGATGACACGGCTTGACCCAAAGCCTGACCTTACACCCAACACGAGTAATCCATGAAGATTTTGCCTCAATCGATCACGGCCCGCCTACGCAGTGGCTTGTCGCCCCAGACTACGCTCCTCTTTGGCATTATGACACCATCGCTGCTCGTGGGCATGGATCAACATATGTTTGGGGTAGCTCTGCCCAATATTCGCGCCACCTTTGGGTTGGATGCCGACACGGCGGCCTGGGCCTCGATGATCTATACGCTGCCGTTTATGACCTTGATGCCTCTCTATGGCCGGTTGGGCGATGGCTTGGGCAAACGGCGCTTGTTACTGTCGGGGTTGACCCTTTTCCTGCTGGGCACGGTGGTCTTGCTCCTTTCGCCCACGCTGACCTGGTATATGATTGGGCGCGCGATTCAAGGGGTTGGCACGGCTGGTTTTGTTCCTCTGAGCATTGCGATTATTGCGCAGGGCTTTGCCGCACAGGAACGTGGCAAAGTCATGGGGACGTGGAACTCGATCATTCCCTTATCTGGCCTACTCTTTCCCTATTTTGGGGGCCTGCTCGTCGATGCCTTTAGCTGGCGCGCCATCTATCCGGTGATTGGGCTGGTAGGGATTGTCGCGCTCTTTGTGGTGCAGCGGAATATTCCCACCTTCGACATGCATAACGTTGATCCCAATTTTTTGCGCCGTTTTGATTGGGTGGGGGTCGGGCTGCTCAGCAGTGCGCTGGTGATGCTGCTCTTTTTTACGTCGAGCCGCCCCATCACCGGCGTGACAGGCTTGCAAGATTGGCGACTGCTGCTGCTTTGTCTCCTGCTCTTTGGTGCGTTGATCGCTTGGGAAAGGCGGCGCGCCAATCCCTATCTGAATCTGGCGATCTTTGCCAATCGGACCTTTACCGCCGCCTCGATTGGCGCGGGTCTGCGCATGTTTCTCATGAGTAGCAGCAGCTTTCTCATGCCGCTTTATCTTACGGATATTCATGGCCTGAGTGCCAGCGCGATTGGCATTTCGCTGGCGTTGCAAGCGGGGATGCTCTTTGTCATCTCGCAGGCAGGCGGGCAGATCGCCGACCGCTGGGGCAGCCGCCGACCGGTCTTGCTCAGCCTGGGTGGCATGGTGGTGATCCTGGCAGCGCTCGCCCTGGCCGGCGCCACCACACCGCTCTGGTGGATCTATACGCTCTGCGCAGCCCACGGCTTGGCGATTGGGTTGTCCTTGGCCCCGCTGCACCGTTCTTCCATGCAAGGCGTGGCCGATCACGAAGCGGGCGGTGCGGCAGGGCTCTACAGCATGATCCGCTTTGCCGGTCAGATTCTCGGCGTCGCTGTGGCCGGTGTGATCCTACAGCGCGAGCTCGCCCAGGCGCTGATGCCGATTGCTGCCTATCAATTTGTCTTTTGGCTCTATGTGGTGGTGGCGCTCCTCGCTATGCTATCGGGGGCCTTCCTGCGCGAGAAGTAAGTTGGTTTCCTTTTCTGGGTAGCTTGACAAGCCAAACGTTTGCCTATATCATCCGCATATCCACGAAATCCATATTCTTTTTTATACGATCTTTCTTATACGATTGGGATGATTGCCCAAGCGGTTGGTGCTCCCACAACTGCGTCAAAAATAAGGATTGCTATGTCCACTGCCATCCATTATCATTATACGCCACTGCCCTTTACCCAAGTCACCATCAATGACCCATTTTGGTCGCCGCGCATTGAAACCAATCGCACGGTCACAGTGGGCTATGATTTTCAGAAAAGCGAAGAAACCGGCCGCCTGACCAACTTTGATAAGGCCGCCGGGCGCATGGCCGGCGATCATGAGGGCATTTTCTTTAATGATTCGGACGTATTCAAGATTATGGAAGGCGCGGCCTACGCGCTGCATCTGCACCCCGATCCGGCGTTGGATCAATACCTGGATAATTTGATCGCACGCATTGCGGCTGCCCAGGAACCCGATGGCTATCTGTACACAGCACGCACGATTGCCGAGCGCAACGGTACGCCGGAAACCCTCAAAGCCGACCGCGAAGGGCTGACCCGCTGGTCCCACCTTCTTGTCAGCCATGAGCTTTACAATATTGGCCACATGTACGAAGGCGCAGTGGCGCACTACCAGGCCACGGGTAAACGGGGCTTCTTGGATGTGGCGTTGAAAAGTGCCAATTTGGTCGATGAGGTCTTTGGCCCTGACAAGCGGCGCGATGTGCCTGGCCACCAAGAAATCGAAATGGGATTGGTCAAGCTCTATCGTGTTACGGGCGATGAACGGTATTTGCGCCTGGCGAAGTTTTTCCTAGACGAGCGAGGTCATTATTACCATGGCCGACAACCCTATGGCAATCACGGTGACCCGGCCTACACGCAAGATCATCTTCCTGTAACCGAGCAGGATGAAGCGTTGGGCCATGCTGTGCGCGCCGTCTATATGTACAGCGGCATGGCCGATGTCGCAGCGTTGACCGGAGAACAAGCCTATATCGACGCGCTTGGGCGCATCTGGGACAATGTGGTGAGCAAGAAATTGTATCTCACTGGCGGCATTGGGGCGCGCCATCATGGCGAAGCCTTTGGCAGCAACTATGAATTGCCCAACGCGACCGCCTACAACGAAACCTGCGCGGCGATCGCCAATGTCTTCTGGAATCAGCGCATGTTCCAGCTCCACGGCGACGCCAAGTATATCGACGTGTTGGAACGCTCGCTCTATAATGGCTTTCTGCCCGGTATTGCCTTTAGCGGCGACCGCTTCTTCTATGTCAATCCGCTCGAATTTGACGGCACCTATGAATTTAATCGCGACAATTCA
>DAOTTR010000732.1:0-6613 GCA_034437715.1 Caldilineaceae bacterium | reverse complement strand
TCATAGACATCGCAGATCGTAAAGATCCGCGCCAACTGCGGAATCTGCGCGCCCGCGAGTTTGGTGGGATAGCCCGACCCATCCCAATGTTCGTGATGATGTAGGATCACCGCAAGCGCATCTGTTCGAATGCCTGGGATGTTCGAGGCAAGTTCAAAGCCGCGCTGCGTATGCGTCTGCATAATTGCCCATTCCTGCGGGTCAAGGGGTTGGGGCTTTAACAGAACGGCATCGGGAATACACAGCTTGCCCAGATCATGCAGATATGCCCCCTGGCGCAACGATTCTAAATGCCAATTAGTGAGGTCTAGGTGTTGCCCCATGCGTTCGGCCATACCAACCACGCGTTTTGTGTGGCCTGCCGTTTCCAGATCACGGGCTTCTAGGGCTAGCCCAAGCACGAGCAAACTATTCTCAATCATGCGGCGACTGCGGATCTGCTCATAATTTTTGAGCGCCACATCTATCCAGATGAACAATTTGCTCAACGTTTCATCTTTACTATGATAGCCCTGAATATCCAATTCGCGTAACAATTTACGCGGCGGAATCAGATCTTGGCCCGTTTGCATCACAATCTGCACATCGTGCTCAAATTCACGCACAGCGCGCACGACTTCTTCACCAGTAATCCCGGGCATCGTATAATCGAGAATGATCAAATGAATCTGCTGGGCGCGACAAATGCTCACTACATCTTTGCCAGTCGTAGTGGTCAATACGTGATGGCCTTCACAGCGTAGCGCATCGGCCAGTACATCCAAGATCATTACGTTGTCATCAACAATCAGAATTGTATAGGAGGTATCTATGCTCATGGTATCAGTACTTACTTAATAGGGTTGTTCCCTAATAATTTTTCGCCAGATTGAGCAAAATATCCGCTCTCTGGATAAATTTTAATTAGGAACAACTCTAATAGAGATTATTCCGATTTGTTCTTTGAGCGACAAAACAGGGTGTGGTGATTCTTGTAGGTGCGGTTTGTAACCGCACAAAGCTGGTTTAACCCGGATTGTGCGGTTTGTAACCGCACCTACGCATGCACAAAATTAAATCGGAATAAGGTCTTATGATTTGTTTGCAGCGTAAACAAAACGGCAAGCATAAAATTTTGTCAAATTTTCACTTCATGCACAAACAATGCGCAACCTTTGCATCTGAACACTGTTCAAGGATATTATACCATAGATAGTCTAATATTTCGTCATCAATCTTTCATATTATTAAGTTTCATGATCAAGCAATGACGAATACGGCAGTCTTTTACCGCCTGGCTTTACGCTAACTAGGAATTGCTATACACAAAGCTTCTGGTGATCTAGGGTCTAGCGCCACTAATCGTAAGTAATCGATTGGGGGTTGTATGGCGCGGTTGCATCCTATGTAAGGATGACGTTGGAATTGGTGATATAGTCGCGCCAGCAACGCATTGATTTGTGCGGAAGATCGGCAAAAACGAGGAACTATAGAGGTAGGACGCGCATCTACTTACTCGCGCGCCCAGCCTTGCGTGATCCGATCCAGCACCATCGCCAGGATCACGATGGCCAGACCCGCTTCGATGCCACGGCCCAACTGGTTGCGCGCCAGGCCGGTGACCGCTTCAAAACCAAGCGCGCCGCCGCCCACCAGCCCAGCAATAATCACCATAGAAAAGACCATCATCACCGTCTGGTTGATGCCCATCATCATACTAGCGCGGGCCAGGGGCAGTTGCACCTTGAGGAGTTTTTGTCGCGCAGTAGAGCCAAACGCATCTGCCGCTTCCAGCGTTGCCACCGGTACTTGGCGGATGCCCAGATTCGTCAGGCGGATCATTGGCGGCAACGCATAGAGCACCGAAGCAATAATGCCCGGCACACGGCCCACGTTGAACAGCATGATCACCGGCACCAGATAGACAAAGGGCGGGATGGTCTGCAAAAAGTCCAGGATGGGGCGCATCATGCCTTCTACCATATTGTTACGCGCCGACCAGATGCCTAGCGGAATGCCCAGCAACACGGTAAAGACAACCGCAACCAATACTTGGCTGAGCGTATCCATGCTCTGTTGCCACATGCCCACCAAGCCCAATGCGAAAATTCCCACAGCAGTGAAAATTGCCAATCGCCAGCCGCTTGCTTGATAGCCCAACCCAGCCAAGCCGAGCACTACTAGCGGCCATGCCAGCCAGGTTGTCAACAGATCGCGCAGTGGATTCAGCAAGTTGATCACGACAAAATCGCTAAAGGGGCCCGTGCCAATTGGCAGATCGCCAATTTGATAGAGATTATCGCGCGCCCAATCGACCGCCGCATCAATCGGGGCGCGGATCGAGAAACGCCACTCGGCGGGAAAACCACGCAAGAGGCCACTGTCCATATCGACAATCAGCAGTGCCAAAATCAACACCAGCACACTCGACCAATAGACATAATTCAGCAGCAAGGTGGGTACATTCTGTTGCACATTTTCAAACAGATGGGTGGGTGCCCCCGTCTGGCGGCTAACCGGTGCCGACTGTTGGCTGTTCTGACTAAAGCCATAGCTAATGCGATCAAAAATGATCGCCAGCAAGACAATCGCCAGACCAGCCTCCAAGACCTGACCCACGCGCAGGCGCTGGAGCCCATTTAGCACCTCTTGCCCAAGCCCCCGCGCGCCAATGAGGGCAGCGATCACAACAATGCCCAGCGCCATCATAATACTTTGGTTAACACCCAGCAGGATCGAGGGCAGCGCCAAAGGTATCTGTACCTTACGCAGTTTCTGCCCAGGTGTCGAACCAAAGGCATCGGCGGCCTCGATCGCTTCGGTGGGCACTTGGCGAATGCCCAAGGTCGTCAACCGAATCACCGGCGGCAGGGCATAGATGATCGTTGCGATCACGCTGGGCGTGCGCGCAATGCCAAAGAAGAGCACCACCGGGATCAGATAGACAAAGGCGGGCAGGGTCTGCATGGCATCGAGCAAGGGTCGCAACAACGCATCGAACCGAGCATAGCGCGCCGCCAAGATCCCCGTGGGGATGCCGATGAGCAAAGTTACTGTGACCGCAACGCCCATCAAGGCAAAAGTTTCAATGCTGGCCTGCCATAAGCCCCACAATCCCATGAGCAACAGTCCCCCGGTCGCAAACAGGGCCAGCCGATGCTTACCCGCCTTGTAGCCCACGGCATAGAGCGAAATAAAATGGACAGGCCAAGGTAGCCACAGCAAAACAGCTTCCAACGCACGCAGATTCACCTCAATAAAGCTGCTGAGCGGACGGAAAAAATAGGTAAAGAGGGGATGGGTTGCGCGATTGCCAATCACCCAAGATTGTAATTCATTCAACGGGGTGCGCAAGCCCAGATTCCACGCTTCGGGAAAGGCAACGGTCTCTGGAGCAAGCCTGTGCCACCCAATCGCCAGCAGGATCAAGAGCAACAAGCCAACGCCATACATCGACAGAGCAGATCGGCGTTCTGTGACAGCCGCCGTTGGATAAGAGAGTGTACTCATTGCCCGGCTCCGTTCAAGCTGAATTCATCCCGGCTCAGACCGTCGCGGCTGAGCGCCAGCATCACCGTCGTGCGGTCGATACAACCGATCATCGCGCCGGCTTCGTCGACCACGGGCAAGATCGCGTCGGTATCGGCCAACAGCGCAACGAGGGCATCGAGTTTGAGTGAAGCCGCAATCGGGTAGGTCTGGGCCACACCCTCCTGCACAGGTCGCATAATCGCGCGTGCCGTCAGGACAATCGTGCGCTGCACGTCACGGGTGAAATCGGCCACATAGGCATTCATAGGGCGCAACACCAATTCTTCGCCCGTGCCCACCTGGACAAACTCACCATCTTTCATAATGGCAATGCGTGCCCCTGGCGTATTGGCTAGCTTGATCGCCTCGGCAAAGTCGTGGGTGATAAAGACAATGGTTTTCTGCACCTGCTGTTGTAGCCGGATCAACTCATCCTGCATCTCGCGGCGGATCAGCGGATCGAGCGCGCTAAAGGGCTCATCAAAGAGCATGATCTCCGGATCGACGGCCAATGCACGCGCCAAGCCCACCCGCTGTTGCATGCCACCGCTCAACTGGCCGGGGTAATGATTTTCCCAGCCTTTGAGGTTGACCTGCTCGATCACCGCCTTGGCCTTGGCATGGCGCGCCGCCTTTTTCATGCCGCGAATCTCCAACCCATAGGCCACATTGTCGATCACGCGGCGGTGGGGGAAAAGGCCAAAGTTTTGGAAAACCATGCTGACCTTGTGCCGGCGCACCTCGCGCAGGGCCGCTTCGTCGAGTTGCGCCACATCCTCACCGTCGATCAGGATCTGGCCGTGCGTCGGCATGATCAGGCGCGGCAGACAACGCAAGAGGGTGCTCTTGCCGCTGCCCGACAAGCCCATCACAATAAAAGTTTCGCCGGCGTGAACGTCAAACGAGACATTGCGCACAGCCAGCACATGGCCGCGCTGACGCAACACCTCATCCTTGGACGCGCCACTTTCCAGCTCGGTCACCACGCGTTCGGCGTGTGGCCCAAAGACTTTCCAAAGCTGCTGACAACGAATTTTGACGGACGGGGCACTTGTCACAGATCGGTTCCTCTCTCGCATAGAGAAAACCCTTAAAAGCGGCACTTTTAAATGGTTTGTCCAGTAGATAATGCGGGCTATTATAGCATAAGTTATGCCCGATGCCGATCTGTTGGCATGGTAATGCACAAATCTGTGCGAGGAAGAAAAGGGAAGGGAAATGCCAAGCAGCATTCTAGGATTACACCATGCCCATTCGTTGCTAGACAGTGTCATCCTAGAATTCATCATCTTTACCACGCTACTTGCTACTCGCGCCCTGAATCAATTTGTTTGCGACTGTCTCTCTCCGGCCACCTTGGCATAGAGCGCCGCCCAATCGTCTGCATATTCCAGCCGGGCATAAGCGGCAAAGGCGTCATTGACACGGCGGCGGATCTGGCCACTCTGCTCGTTCACCGTTTCTGCCGTGTAGAGCGGGTCACTGGTGCTAAAGTGAACCGACAACTCAGGCACATCACCGTGGGCCGCAAAGACCGTGACCGAAGATTGCCGGCGATCGCGACCAGGGCGCGCCAAGCGCGTTTGCCTATCCTGTTGATAGCTGATCTGGTAACCGTGATCGCACAACAGATCGACGAGCGAATGCTGTTGATTGAAGCGGGCGCGCAGCGCATGAAGATCGGGATCGACGCCTGATTGGCGCGCCGGTTGCGCCTGCTGGGCGCGTGCTTGCTTGCGCCGCTGGCTTTGGGCGCGCTGCGTATAGAGCCAATCATTGACCGTTTCTTCCAAGACTGCATAGTCATAGAGCAGATCAAAGTCGGCTTTGACAAAGCGCACGCGTGGCGCACGATCCCCAAAGGCCGCTTTGCAATTGGTTGTGCCCGGCATTCGCAACACTCGGCGCAGATCAGCCGCGCCCGGATCACCACCCATCAGGTGGACCCAGCCATGTTGGACCACCTGCACATCGGCCCGATTGATCGCATCCAGTGGCACAGTAGCGCGCAACAGCCAATAGCAGTGAAAGCCGCCCCCACTGTCAAGGATTACACTGGGCGGATAGGCCAGGGTGCGGATTTGGTAGAGGGTGCGCGCTTTAAAATGTTGCGGGTGGCGATAGAAAAGCATTTCTTTGGCCGCTTTCACCGCATTCTGCTTTTCCACCGCATTCAGCAAGCGAAACTCAAGCGGCAAATAGGGACCATACTCGAGCGGCAAAACCGTATCTTTGCCATCGAACTCGGCAAAGAGCGTGTTGATCGCACAGACATAGTCGGTTTGGCTGCTGATATAGCGCCGGTCGCGGCTGCCGCTGCTATTCTGCGGCGGGATTTGGGCCAGCGGATGGACGGAAAAGTAGACATTGTTGTGCAGCCAACGCCGCGGCACATGCCGCCGGCTGGGTCGATCCACGCGGAACCAATAGGACATATGGCCGGCATCGGTCCAAAGATGGGCATAGCGACCGCCGCGATGCAGATGGGCAAAAAGCTGTTTTGTGTTGGTTTGTAGCTGATCGGCTACGGTTTCTTTGATCATGTTTCTCTCTCCAAGGATCGCAAACATCTACTAGGCACATGACCGAACATGCGTTCTTATTATAGCATAATCCAGGAGAAGCGTCAAGGTTTTGGCGCGATTTATGGGTAATACAAGCATCCAATGCAAAGCCGATTTTCAGCAGTTGTAGGTCACGTTTATAACGTGACAGACTCGTTCAATGCAGCACAGGCAGTTTGTAACCGGACACGCATCGTCGACCAAAGCTTTACTAGGGCGGTGTTGCGGGCTTGGGCAGATTGTCACGTTGCAAACGTAACCTACACAAACGGCTGCGTATCGATTGGCTGATTTACGCCGCAGTGTACTACACTGAGTTCACTTTGAAAACCGGCGTTGCGCGCTAGCGTGCCGAGGACTGACCAAGCGTAAATCTGCAATGCGAACGTTTCCTGGTCAGTCCCCGGCACGCTGATCATGGCTGCATCAAACACCGGTTTTCATGCTGATTCCCGTATAGTAAAAGCATATGATGTAAAGCCGATTTTCAGGGGAGATCGCGCGGTGACAGCGGCCCAGGCAACCCAACTGAATCGATT
>DAOTTR010000731.1:0-4167 GCA_034437715.1 Caldilineaceae bacterium | reverse complement strand
GCCCCGGCTAGATTCGCCCCCACCATCTGCGCGCCACTGAGATCAACACCCCACAGTTTTACCCCTACCAAACGTGCTTTATTAAGGGTGACTGCGGTCAGATTCACCTCGGTCAAGTCAAGCCGTGTCAAGACCGCTTCGCTCAAATCGGCACCGGAAAAATCGGCACCTGCCACCTGGGCGGCAGTCAGATTGGCACCGCGCAACACAGCATCGGTGAGGATGGCGTTGCGTAGGTCGGCATAGATCAAGTTGACATGGCTTAGCTCAGCGCCGGCGAGATTGGCATTGGCTAAATTTGCACCCTGTAGCGAGCTACTCGTTAAAATGGCCCGATTGAGGTTAGCTCCTGCTAAATTAACTTCGTCTAATTTGCGCCCTTGTAAATTTACCCCCCCACAGGCCGGTGGGCAACCTGCCGGCAACCCCGTTCCCCCGCAACTAACCAGCAACACCCCCAAACAGACCCATAGCCACTTTAGTTTTGGATTTTTCTGTGTCTTGACGACCACTTTGTCTCCTTGTCTCGATGTCTCCTTGTCACTCATTGTACACGCCACCCAGTAAACGCTACCGTTTGGGTGATGAGTGGGGTCGCGGTTAGCGATTGGGCAAAATCGGACGCCGCATAGGTGGCTGTGGTATAGAAACCAGCCACAGTACCATCGACCGTCGTCGTCATTTGATAGCGCTGGCGTAGCACCGCGGCGACGGTCGTCGTGTTGGTGGTGCCCACGATCTCGGAAATGGGCACAGCCTGGAAGAGCAATTGGGTAGCTTCGATTTGTCGTTGATCATTGATCCACCATAGCCCTGGCGGGCTATTTTGCGCGTCGTTGCCTGTTGCTTGTTGATTGGAAGCAAGCGGCGCTGTTCCGTTCGGCGCATTTGCGGCAAGTTGACTGGTAAACCAAAGACCATTCGCGGCCAATGTCACAATCTGATAGCTGTCGCCTTGGCTTGGGGCCGCCGCCGAGAGCGGGCTAGCTGGCACGCTCAAATAGTAGATACCCACAAGGCTGGCAGGCGCAAAGGTAATGGGCGTGCTGCTCGCCAGTGTGGGGCTGGTTGAGGCGTCCGGCGTTACCGCAGTGGGTTCCGCGACAGGTTTTTCATGGATTGGACGTTCGCCAAACCACTTGCGATAGATCTTTTCATAGGTGCCATTATCTTTGACCTGCGTCAATGCTGCATTCAATTTTATCAACAATGCAGTATTGCTCTTATCCACAGCAAAACCGCATTCTTGATAGGTGAGCAAGCTACCCACCGTTTTGAGCTTGGCATCTGGGTGCTTTTGTAGATAGCCGAACAGAGATTCTTCATCGGCAATAACCGCGTTCAACGCACCGTCGTTTAATTGGGTGAAGGCCTCTTGCATTGAAGTCATCGGGAGCAGATCCACTTGGATTTCGGTGCGCCCATACTCCTCACTCAGGGTGCCTTGAATCACCCCCACCGTCATTGTGTCTGTTAGATCGCTTGCTTGCTGAATGGTGGTCTCTTGGGTTTGAACAACCAGGACATCGCCCGTAGCAAAGTAGGGCTTGCTAAAATTCGCGATTTCAGCGCGCTCATCATTGGTAAAGATGCAACCAGCCCCAATATCGTACAGGTGCGCAACCATACCAGACAAGAGATAGCGGAACTGGACGGTCTCATAGGTGATATTCAAGCCAGCCTCGGTTGCCAGCGCATTCATCAGATCAATATCAAACCCTTCTAGCTCACCTTTGTCGTTCTTCCAAGCAAAGGGTGGGAAAGAGGGATCGATGGCAATCACAAACGAATCCCATTGCGCCAGGGCACTGGGGACAGTCACGCTCCCTAGCACTACCTGCATGAGCAATATTGTTAGAAAAATAGAGTAGGTGATTTTCCTACGCTGATGTAGCATATGTTGATTCCTTGTTTTCGCGTAAGTACTGATAGATAAGGCTACTCCAAAAAAATAAGTAGACGTACGAGCATGCGATGTGGCGGGGGAAATCTGCGGTTGTGCCGTGACTTTCATCCGCCCTACCGCGTGCCCCTACCGCGCGTGTATCGTTTATTTTTTGGATTGGCCTAAAACCCGTGCAAGTCATAGAAATAGCTGGTACAGCGCGGCGTAAATGAACCAATCGGCACGCCGCCGTTTGCGTAGGTCACGTTTGCAACGTGACAATCCGCCCAAGGCCGCAACACGGTTCTCGCCAAGCCTTGCGCCAAGCCGCTTGTGGGGTTACCAAGCGGCGGGTTTGCCTGCAACGGGTCTGTCACCTACCAAACGTGACCTACAGTCGCGAGTGGATTATCCACCAATTTGCCAATAGAGTAAAAGATTAACCCCCACATAGCACAAGGGATAGCCCGCGATCAGCCCGCGGTTTACCCATTGTGCGGTGCGGAGATAGTGCCGTTGGTGCAAGAATTTGATGGCAAATATGCTGCCGATCAGCCCAATCAGAACGCCATAGTGGAGCAGTAGAAACCGATCCAAATAGGTAAGATAAGCTGTTTGGGGCAGCGTCTCCCACAGAACGACATGAAAGCTCGCCAGTGTCAACAACAACAGTGCCAGCAACCAGAAGCGAGCAACTACTTTTGCAGCATCCACCAGGAAGGTGCTCCAGGCGAAGAGCGCCAGCAATAGCAGGGGAAACATATATTTCCACACATAGGGTGCCGATCGACGCGCCAGCATTATTGCAATCTGAAAGCGTGAATAGCTCGATTGATCGCTCAAATAGATATACAACTGTTGCGCGATCTCTGTCTCGCGTACGGTCCATTCTTCATTCACAACCTGGCTGTCAACATAGCGGCCTTTAGGAATCATCTGCACATAGGGTTGCTCAGAGGGTGTTTGACGCTGATTTAGATCAATAAATTCGAATTGAACCTGGTCGCTGTTGCCACTGCCTGGCTCCAGTTTGATCACCATTTTTTGTTGATCAAACGGGAAATCGCGTAAGTCAAAGTCTGCTGAAAAGTCACCAATGGCGCGATAGCTTAGGCGGATATTGTTCCCCGGTTCGTTGCTATTGGCGTAATATTCAAATAAGAATTGTTCATTTTGTCCGTTGACCAACATCAGGCGCGGATTCCACAGCGTCGCGGGGTCGAGGACGGTAATATCCTGGTTGGCTAGAATATCTGGTTCCTGCCAGTAGAGATCGATATAGAAATCGCCGGTAAATTGGCTGGTTTGGTAGTTGATATTGCGCAGCGAGTTGATAAAAAAGTTGATAGCCACCCGCTTGGCGGCAGGGAGACCGTCAACGTCGGCATTGAATTGCGCTGTCGCTGTACCGTCCGTTGCTGTGCCGCCATCGGACGATTGCTGTGTGATCGACAACTGGTTGCCAGCACCGATGGCGGCCACCGCGGCTGCACCTGCGGGCCAAACCGTCTGTGCATCAAACGCGACCCCCTGCAGATGGGCATCTTGCAGGATCAGATTTCGTTGTAATTCATTCAATTCCAGCAAGATTGGGTCCAACTGCAACGCGTTCTCGGGTAGTTGGGTCAGCAAGGTACGGGCGTTTTGTAAATTAGCACTGCGCAGGTTCGCGCCATTCAATTGCGTGCCAACCAACATCGCCCCCGATAGATTGCTGCCCTGCAAGTTTGCAGAAGCCAACTCGGCGCCGATCAGGCTGCTGCCTCCCAGATCCGCATTGGTAAGATTCGCGCCCACCAGATTGGCCAGATTGAGCCAAGCGCCGGTCAGGTCTGCCTGTACAAGCGTGGCACCGCTGAGATCGGCACGGCTCAAGGCGGCACCCGCGAGAATCGTCCGCTCCAGGTTGGCACCAGCCAGGCTCGCTTCGTTAAAATTTAGCCCAGCAAGGTTGGCTCCCTGTAGTTGGACACTGGTTAATTTGGCTTTGACAAAGTTGGCACCGCCCAGCAAGGTTGCGCGCAGGTCCACATTGGTCAAATCGGCTTCGCTCAGGTTGGCACCGCTGAGGTCAGCGCCTATTAAGATACTACCTTCCAACCTGGCTCCGTTCAGATCGGCACCAATCAGCCGCGCATCGGTTAAATCAGCGTTGCGTAGGTTGGCGCGCAATAGATTCGCCCCCGATAGATCGGCCTCGCGCAGATTGGCACCGCTGAGGTCGACATTTTGCAGTTGCGCCTCCATCAATCTGGCTTTGTGCAGATCGATTCCTCGCAGGT
>DAOTTR010000730.1:0-3346 GCA_034437715.1 Caldilineaceae bacterium | reverse complement strand
TTGAGCAGATGATAGAGCAACTCCACCAGTTGATCGCCTTCCGGCATGTGGCCGAGAATGTGTAGACCATCGCGGATCTGTGCGCCAGTCAGTTCGCAGAGATAGCCTTCAATATCTTCGAGCAGATGGGCCACCTGTGCGCCTTGCAGCTCGGCAAAGGCGGTCGGCGTGCCATCTTCCAGAAAATCGCCGTCCCAGTCGTGGCTGTGATCGCCGTGGTCGGACTTGAGAATGTAGCTCAGATCATCATCGAGCCGATGCTTTTTGATCACATCCCAGATCTGGCGTTGCAGCAGGGGAAGCTTGGCTGGATCCAGTTGTTCTGCCGTGTAATATTCATCGACCAGTTGCGCTAATTCGGCCAGCGCGCCATACGCGCCAGCGCTGGTCATGGGCGGCGTCATGTGATCGATAATTGTGGCATGGGTACGCCGTTTGGCCTGGTTGCCTTCGCCGGGATCATTGATGATAAACGGATAGATCAGCGGCAGATCGTCCAAGAATAGATCGGGGAAACAGTCGCTACTAAGGCCAACGCCTTTGCCGGGCAACCATTCGAGCGTGCCATGTTTGCCCATGTGAACAATCGCGTCCGCTTGCCATTCTTCGCGTAGCCAAAGATAGAGGACATAATAATTATGCGGTGGCGGCAGATCGGGCCGATGATAGACGGCGTTGGGATCCATGTCGTAGCCGCGCGGGGGTTGCAGCGCCACAAAGGTGTTGCCCAATGCTAGCCCAGCCAGGGCAAAGGCGTTGTCATGCACATAGGCTTTGCCGGGTGGCTCACCCCACTGGCGGATCATCTCCTGTTGGCGCGCCAGGGGAGCCTGGGCAAACCATTCGGTGTAGCGCGTGACGGGTAATTGGTTGGCGCGCGCCAGTTGCACATCGCTGAGCCAGGTCACGTCATAGGAGCAGCGGTCGATTAGGTTGAGCAGGAGTTCGTCGCTGGTGTCCGGTAGGGTTGGGATGCTATAGCCCGCCGCCTTCATCTGGTGGAGTAACTTGAGCAGGGAAGCAGGCGCATCCAAGCCCACGGCATTGCCTACGCGCGCCGCTTTGGCTGCGCTGTTGGTAAAGACAAAGGCAATGCGCTTTGCGGCGTTGGGTTTGTGGCGCAACGTGACCAGGCGCGTCACCAAGCCGACCATGCGCTCAATCCGTTCGAGATCGGGGGCGTAGCGTGCGCCACCCGCTGGGGTCTCTTCCTTGAAGGAGATGGGTACGCTGATAATGCGCCCGTCAAATTCGGGAATCGCTACATTGATCGCCGTGTCCAGCGGGCCCAAGCCACGGCCATTGCGTTGCCACGCCGCGTGATCGCTGCTGCTGGTGATCGCCTGGATAATCGGTACATCGAGCCGTTCGAGCACCCCTGTGGTATCGCCCAGGGCAAAGCTTAACGTAGAGATGAGCGCGTCAATCGGCCCAGCCGCTTGTAGCAACTGGATCGCCATTGGCCTACCCGCGGCATCGCTTTCCTTGAGCGACTGGGTATAGATGGCGCGCGCGGCCAAGCCGCGCCGACCCAATTCAGCAATGATCGCGTCCACAAAATCGGTGTTGCCACTGAGCAGATGGGCACGATAGAAGAGAATGCCGACGGTGCCAACAGTGGTGAGGGGCGGGTGGCGGGTGGCAGAATCGTAGTTTTCTAACTCGTCCCTTGTCCCTTGCCCCGCGCCATTGTAAACACCATGCAGAGGCAACGCTTGTGGCGGTTCGAAGCCCCAGCCGGTGACCAGCAGATGATCGCTCAGGCAAAGCAGCCCCGCCGCCAGATTTTGCGCGCCGCCACATTGAAAATAGGTACTCACCGCTTGGGCCAGTGGCACGCCCACATTGGACCGTGCCATCAACTCTGGGTCAAACGCTTCGACGGCGGGCAGGCAGAGCAGAAAGCCGTCATTCTCCGCTGCCCACTTCTGCAAGCGCGCCAATCCGTGCTCGAAAGAACGCAGCGTATGCACGCGCGCCACCACAATCTGCGCGCTGGGAAGCAGTTGATCGAGCAGCGCGTCTACCGCCGCGTCATCGATCAGGCGGCCCACATGGGCCGTCTGCACGTTGGCAAAGCCGGTTGGCAGCAAACGTCGTGCCTGGGTCAGCGTCAGTAGATCAGTGTCGGCCTGGCTGAGTATCAAAATACCTTCGCCCAACTGTGCAACTTTGGTTGCGGACGCGATCATCTGCGGCTGGACTTGCGCCCCGTCCCAGCCAAAGCCGTTGAAGAGGTGGGGCTGCAGGATGGCAGGCAACTGCGCATCGACATTCTCTAGCAGCAGCTCGATATAATCATAGATGGCGACAATAATCGCGTCATCGTTGATCGAGTGAAACCAGTAGGGTCGCCCATCGATCAACAGGGTGGTGACGTTAGCCAGCACACACGGGCCAAGACAACCACTCTGGTTGAGGTGAATTCTGTTGCGTAGTTTGCGCCGTTCCCACTCGCGGTGATAGAGATCGGCGGGGACAGGCGCGTAGCCACGATCGGTGTGACCACAGCAGCAGCCATTGATACAGACCATGATCATGCCGCGCAACCGCCCGGCATTAACCATGCGCCCGTCGATGCGCTCGACCATATTGCGTTGCCGTGTTTCAGTTGCCATAGGTTTTATCATTCTTCCACAAAGTTATCGTTGCCAAATAAAAATGCTCACCTCCGCCGAGGTGAGCATTTGGGCTTAACAAGTAGCAAAAGGATCATGGCTACGAAGCCGCTCAACCCTTTTGCGCGAAGGGAGTAGAACGAGCATGGTTGCAATCAGGCATTCGGACTTTGACCGCTGCGCGACAGTACCGGAATTGCACCGGATTTCCCTTTTCCAGCTGCCCACGACAGGCAACGCTGCAAACACTAGATTCAGTTGTGGCGTGATTCTAGCAGTAAAGCAAGGGCGAGGCAAATTGAGGTGGATACTCGTTATAACAGGAAAGTGCAGTATGATCTACTTTTTTGCATCTAATTCAGCTTTCAGGTCTTTTACTGCCTTTATCGCATCGGCTAGTTCTGTCTTAATTTCGTGTCGCTCTGTGTTGTAATGACTAAATGTATTTAAGACGAGACTTCTGAATGTTTCAATGGCAGATTTGGTGGCTGGCAAAATATCTTGGTTGACTTCATTCCAAAAATGTTCGGTCTTGTAATCTTTTAATTTTGACTTGAACGAGACCTTCTTGCCTTTCTTTTCACAATAATCTCTAATAATTTTCTCAAAGGCAGACCGTGTATAGACTGCGGCCGCCTTATAATCAGAATTGTCAAAGTGATCCTGTGCCTTCGCCAGCAATTCTTGGTTATCAAAAATTTTTGGAATTTCGTAGCCCTCTTTTGTCA
>DAOTTR010000729.1:0-15459 GCA_034437715.1 Caldilineaceae bacterium | reverse complement strand
CCGATCGTCGAAATTGAACGGGAGCGATGGCAGCAACTCCTGGTTATGTTAAGCCAATTGGCGGCCTATGTCATCATTGACACCGCCACCACCACCGATGCCATCCTTTCCGAAGTGTTGATCCGGGCGGATGAGATTCTACTGGTCACTGGCCCAGAGATTGCCAGTTTGTATAGCACGCAGGCCTTGCTCGCCTTACTGCGCGCCGAAAAGGCGATCCACGGTCGTTTGCATGTGGTGCTCAATCAAGAGGGTGTGAAGGGCGGGCTGAATGCGGCCACCATTGAGAAGCATCTGGGCGAAAAACTCCGGATCAGCATCCCCACTGATCCACCGGTGGCCACCTATGCGCTGAACCGAGGTGTGCCTTTTGTGGTCAGCCATACACGCGCGCCGATCAGCCGCAGCCTGCACCGCTTGGTGGATCAAGTATTGGTCGATTCGCCAAGCGCTACCAAATCAGTGACTCAGCGTCTGCCCACTCTCCGCAACTTGCTCGGTCAGCGTAGGCAAGCCGCAGGTAACGTATGATGCTCAGCCGGTTTGATACTAATTTTGAGTCTAGGTAACAGGATCATCGCCAAATGAACACCGCTTTCTTGATTGCATGCTTGGTTTTTATCTCCGTCTGCTGTCTGTTCGCGGCACTCTATCGCTGGGTACGGCGCATAAACGAAGTTCAACTGCGCTTGGCGATGCCAGTGCCAGTGCCCATTGCGATTGCCAATCCACAACGACAGCGCCCGCTTTCGGATCGGCTCAACCGTCATCTCGGTGGATCTTCGCTTGCAGCGCGTGTGGAACGCCAATTGACAGCGTCGGATACCAATCTTAGCGTCGGTGAATATTTACTGATCCAAACCGGCTGCGCCGTCGTCGGGTCTGGGACTGGGGTGGTTTATTTCGGGCCAATTCGTGGGTGGTTTGTTGCTGGCGATTGGTGGGGGCATCCTACCCAATCTGCTATTAGCCCAGCGGCGGACCAAGCGCAGCAAAGCGTTTGGCGATCAACTGCCCGATTTGCTCAGCTTGTTGGTCGGCTCGTTGCGCGCCGGCTATGGCCTGATGCACGCCTGCCGACTGATTCAGCAGGAGATGCCCGATCCCATGGCGACCGAATTTGGTCAGGTGATCAAGGAGACCATGTTGGGCTATAGCGTAGATGATGCCCTGGATCATCTGGTCGAACGGGTTGACAATGATGATTTGGAACTGGTGGTGTCCGCCATCCATATTCAAAATGAGGTGGGTGGCAGTTTGGCCGAGGTACTTGCCACCATCTCTGATACGATCCGTGAGCGCATCAAGTTTAAGGGAGATATCCAGGCGATGACGGGGCAACAACGCATGACCGGCTGGCTGTTGACTGCCCTACCCTTTGTCATCGCCACGGGGATGATGCTCTTGAATCCTGATTATATGATGGGCCTATTTCAACCGGGCTTGATCTTGCTAATTCCAATCGGTGCGGTGGTCATGGTGGTTGTCGGAAATGTTGTCATGCGCTGGATTATGAAGATCGAGGTGTGAAAATGATCGAATCCACTCTGCTCTTGGTTTCGCTGTTGGTTGCCGTGAGCATCTTTGCCTTGATCATGGTTGCGCGCACCCACTATAGTGCGCGCGGCGCGCGTGTCGCGGTCCGCCCAAGCAAGCTTGCCGCGCCTACCCTGCGCGATCTGGCCCTGGCCCGCCCCTGGCATGAACGCCTGTTTCGTCCGCTCATCCAGCATCTGCGCGGCATGGGTAAGTTGCTCACGCCCAGCCGTAACCTTGAACAACTACGCCACGACCTCGCCATGGCTGGCCTGCTCGACCGCCTGACGGTGATCGACTTTTTGGGGTTGCGCGCCCTGGTCGGCGCAGGCCTGGGGGCTGCCAGCTTCGCGATCACGGTGCTTTCACGGCCACTCTTCTCGGCCCTGCTCTTTGCCCTAGTAGATCCCGGCGTAAATAAGGTACCCTATTTTTACCATGCTGTACACGAGTAACGTGCCTGATTAACTGCCGTGGTATCTACGCCCAACTGTACTAGTCGGTTTTGTCGTCGGGCTCTATCTGCCCAACTATTGGCTGCGCAGCCAGATTACGAAGCGCCAGAAAGCAATTATGCTGGCGCTGCCCGATGCCCTGGATCGCATGATGATCTGCGTGGATGCCGGGTTGGGGTTCGAGGCCGCGCTGCAGAAAGTGTCGGCCCATTGGAATAACGAATTGGGCCTTGAATTCCGCCGTGTGATCGGCGAAATGCGCTTGGGCATCTCACGCGTTGATGCGCTGCACCATCTGGTAGAGCGCACTGGGGTGCCAGAGATGACGAGCTTTGTGGCCGTGCTCGTCCAGGCGGACCGCTTGGGCATTGCGATTAGCAATGTGCTGCATACACAGTCGGCAGAAATGCGCATTCGCCGCCGTCAGCGCGCCAATGAGGCTGCCAGCAAGGCACCCATCAAAATGCTGATTCCCTTGGTCCTTTTTATCTTTCCTGCCGTCTTTGCTGTGATTCTGGGCCCAGCAATTCCGCAGATTATGGCGGCGTTCAAATGAGGAAGCTGCGAATAAGGAAACAATGCTTACGCTAAACAAACTGATGCTGCGCGAAAAGCAGCATATGTACGTCGCCGAAGAGCCGCGCCCGATCAAAGATGCAAGTCAATTGAGTACGGACAGGCGCTACCAAATCACCCTGGACGAACTGCACCGGGGATCATATCAGCAGGCGGCCCGCATGTTGCGCATCCTTCAAGCTGAATATCCAGAAGCGCAAGTGTTGGTATCACTGTTGGCCGAAGCGCAGCTCAAGGCAGAACTTGAAGTCACCTGAGATGGCAAGATCATGGGGCGGCAACCGCGCCGCTTGCCCAGGCGGATCGTGAGTCTGCTGGCCTATCTGCTGGTGGTCATCACGCTGCTGACTGGCGGTTTGGGTCTCTATCGCAACTTGCAAACCGTCAGTGTAGAGGCCAATCAGCAGCAAGATCTACTGGCACAGGCGCAGGCCGCCCTGGCCCAGGATCAGGATCAGCTAGCGGTTACGTTTTTTCGACAGGTGTTAGCCCTGGACCCCGAAAATCGCGAAGCCCAGAAAGGCTATGCGGGTGCGCGGCTGAAATTGATGTTGGCAAGTGAATATGCGACTGGTCTGCATGCCCTACAAGCGGGTGACTTTGCCCGCGCCCTCACCAGTTTGACGGCGGTCCAGCAGCAGGCCCCCAACTATCGCGATGTGGAACGCCTGTTAGCCCAATTGCAAGCCACACAAGGGGCGGAACAGCTTTTCGCCGCCGCCGAGGCGGCCTATCTGGCCCAAGAATGGTTGGCAGCCATCAGCGCCTATGAAGCCTTGCGCCAACTCGACAGCACCTATGCGGCTGATCTTGTACCCCCACACCTTGCCGCCGCCTATTTGATCGCCGGGCAGCAGATTGTTGCACAACGGCCAGACCAAGGTGCCGACCTGGCGCGCGCGGCTGACTATTTTTACAAGGTTACCCTTTTGCCAATCGACGCCGCCACAGCCATTCAAGAGCAAGCAAGGTTGGTTACCTACCAGACAGGCGAACGCGCCTTACAACAGGCGAACCCAGCGCCGGCAGTGGTTGCGTTCGAATCAATCTATCAGGCAACGCCTACCTATCTAGGGGGCTATCTGGCCGAACAACTCTATCTGGCATATCTAGCCGCCGGTGATCAAGCCAGTCAACAATCCGACACGCCGCGTGCGCTGGAACTCTACAACAAAGCCGTGGCGCTGCCCATTGCCGATAATCGCGCGGCGCTCGATCGCGTGCAGGCACTCACGGCCCCACCCACCGCGGTGCCTGCACCTGTGATCGAAGCACAGGCTCCTGTTGCCGCGGCACTACCGCCGCCCCCACCGCCAACGGCCACACCTGTACCGCCGCCAGCCGGGTTGGCAGATTTCCAAGGCTGGATTGCCTTTCGCACGAATCGGGATGAGGGGGCAACTGTCTACCTGATGCAGGCCGATGGCAGCCAACAGCAGCGCGCCCCTGGCGATGCCCTGGCTGCTATCGATCAACTATATGCCCAACAGCAATGGTCGGCAGATGGCACAACCTTGCTCTACGTGGCCAATGCCCGCGAACGCGCCGATGCCAATCTCTTCCTGGTCCATGCCGATCTGCTTATTACGACCACGCGCGATGTTATGCTCACTGATTTTCCCGGTGCTGAATATGATCCGGTCTGGTCGCCCAGCAGCACAAGCATTGCCTTTGTGTCCAACCACACTGGCAACGCTGAAATCTGGCTGATGAACATCCCCGACGGTACCCCTGTGCAATTGACGCACAACGAGTGGGAATGGGACAAGCATCCCACCTGGTCGCCGGACGGGGGGCAGATTGCCTTCTTTTCCAACCGCAGCGGTCTGCGCCAGATCTGGGTCATGAACGCCGATGGCGCGAATCCGCAAAACCGTAGCAACAATCAGCATGAAGATTGGGATCCTGTCTGGATCCGGTGAGGAGTAAGACCCAATGACGCTTTTTAGCAACCGGCTTATCAAACCGGATAAGGCGCGCAGCACAAATCCGCAAGAAAAAACCTTGGCACCGGCTGCGCCACTGGCGCAACCCTTGGAACCGGCCAGCGAGCTCTTCAATGCGGATGGACGATATGCCGCGCCGCCTGCCTTCAAGCAGGTGCGCGAAGAAATTCAGCAATTTCTGGTCGATGAGGTCAAGTCTTTGGCCGATCTTGGCGGTGTCACCCAGCTACGCCAGATGCTCGAACCGATCTTTAGTAAGGGGTTGGCCGATGCCCATTTGGTGGTGAGCCGCACAGAACGCACCTATTTGTTTGATATGTTGATTGCCGATATTTTTGGCTATGGGCCCATTCAGCCATTGCTCGATCGCGACGATATCTCCGAGGTGATGGTGAACGGCCCCCACCAGGTCTATATCGAGCAGAAGGGCAAGTTAATTCTGACCCATGTCAAATTTGTCGACGATGCCCAGGTGCTTCAGGTGATCGAGCGGATCGTCACGCCGCTAGGCCGCCGCATCGACGAAGCGTCGCCCATGGTCGATGCGCGTCTGCCCGACGATTCGCGCGTGAATGCGATCATTCCGCCCCTTTCTCTGGGTGGTCCCTGTCTGACCATTCGTAAATTTCGCAAAGATCCGTTGAAAATTGAGGATCTCATTCGCTTTGGTTCGGTGACGCCCGAGTTTGCCCAGTTCATCAGGGCCTGTGTCATCGCCAAGCTCAACATCTTTGTCAGCGGTGGCACCGGTTCTGGCAAGACGACCATGCTCAATGTGCTCTCTGGCTTTATTCCGGCTGACGACCGTGTGGTCACCATCGAAGATGCCGCCGAATTGCAGTTGCAACAGCCCCACGTTGTCCGTTTGGAAAAACGGCCAGCCAATGTTGAAGGCAAAGGCGAAGTCACGATCCGTGACTTGGTGGTCAATAGCTTGCGTATGCGCCCAGACCGCATTGTGATCGGTGAAGTGCGCGGGGGCGAAGCTCTGGATATGCTCCAGGCCATGAACACTGGCCACGACGGCTCGCTGACCACCTTGCACGCCAATACGGCGCGTGAATCGCTCAACCGCATTGAAACCCTGGTGCTTATGTCGGGGGTTGAATTGCCCTTGCGCGCCATTCGCCAGCAGATCGCGGCAGCGGTGGATATGATCATCCAGGTCCAGCGTTTGCGCGATGGCAGCCGCCGTGTTGTGCAGTGTGCCGAGGTGTTGGGAATGGAAGGGGACATGATCGTTATGCAAGATCTCTTTGTCTTTGAGCAAACGGGCATTCAGAGCGATGACAAAATTATCGGCGCGCTCCAGTCCACCGGGCTGCGCCCGCGCGCAAGCGAGAAAATTGCCGATGCTGGCATCACACTACCGCCCAACCTTTTTGAACCAAAATCACGCGAAAAAGAACGATGAAAAACAAGCAAACACTCTGGGTTGACAACGTAACTCGTCAGACAACCCTCATCAACCAGGGCCGGGTTGCCAATACCTTCTGGGCTCGCTTTAAAGGCTTGATGGGTGTTCCGCACCTGGCACCAGGCGAGGGCCTGCTGATCACGGCCAGCAACGGTATTCATACGCACTTTATGGTCATCCCGATTGATGTGTTCTACGTGAACGCCGAAGATGTGGTGATGGATATCGATGTCGCGATGGCACCCTGGCGCATTGGCCGACCACGGCGGGGCGTGCGCTATGTGATTGAAGCACCCGTGGGCACAGTCGCGCGCACAGGGAGTACAGTCGGCGACAAACTCAGACTTTTGGGCCAATTAGAAATGACTATGCAAAGGAGCATGGATTGATTATGCAACAGAAACTTACCCAGCCATGGTTTATCTTTACTTTACTCGTTGCGCTGTTGGTGTTGTCTTTGACGACAATGCCCGTATGGGCCAGCACCACCAACAACAGTGGCCTTGATCCCACCTTTGGCAACAATGGTATTGTCAAGACGGATTTTAGTGTCTATGATGAAGGCCACACTGTTGCCGTCTTGAGTGATGGTAAGCTGCTCATTGCTGGATACACGGCCGGCCAGAGCGACGATGACTTTGCCCTGGTGCGTTACAACAGTGACGGTAGCCTTGATACCACCTTTGGCACCGATGGCATTGTTACAACCGATTTGGGTGACTACGATTATGGCTATGCTATGGTCATTGCCAGTGACAATCAGATCATTGTTGCCGGTTATACGGGGAGTGACAACGTCGATTTTGCCTTGGTGCGCTACAACAGCGATGGTAGCCTTGATACCACCTTTGACACCGACGGCAAAGTCACCACCGATCTGGGCAGTAATGACTATGGTCGGGCGCTCGCCCTCCAAGCGGACGGGAAGATTGTTGTCGCCGGTTATACGGGGAATGATAACGTCGATTTTGCCTTGGTGCGCTACAACAGCGATGGCAGCCTCGATACCACCTTTGATACCGATGGCCAAGTGACAACCGATCTCGGCGGCGAGGATAATGGTCTTGCTTTGGCTGTCCAAGCGGATGGTAAGCTGCTCGTTGCTGGTTCGAGTGGCACTGATAACGATGATTTTGTCCTGGTGCGCTATAACAGCGATGGTAGCCTCGATACGACCTTTGACACCGACGGCTTTGCCATCAATCACTTGGCTGGTAATGATTACGGCTATGCCCTGGCTATCCAAAGCGATGACAAAATTCTGGTCGCCGGTTCGAGCGGTACCGACTTCGCGATGGCGCGCTACACTAGCGATGGCAGCTTGGATACAACGTTCGCTACCGATGGCTTTGCGGTTCATAACTTGGGTGGCAACGACTATGGCTATGCCCTTGCCATCCAAAGCGATGATAAAATTCTCGTCGCTGGATCAAGTGGCAGCGATTTTGCCCTAGCGCGCTACACGGGTAATGGTAGCCTTGATAGTACCTTTGGCAGCAATGGCAAAGTCATCACCGACTTCGGCGGTCAAGATTTCGGCACAGCCCTGACCATCCAGGCCGATGGTAAGGCCATTGTTGCCGGCTATAGCAGTGGTAACTTTGCGCTCGCCCGCTATACGTTCACAAGCCTACCCCCATCTACCGCTACGCCGACCCCTACAGCGACCAGCACCCTCGTACCTACGGCTGTCCCGACCCAGGTGCCCAGCCAGGTCCGCACAACGGCGCTGCCCGATCAGGCAACCAGCCTCACCTATCAGGAAGCGAATGGCGCGGGCATCTTTGTCCAGATACCCGCGGGGGCCGTACATGAGCCAACCACGCTTGTCTATCAATCTGCGCCCACCACCAATCCACCGGCTACCTATCAGTTCGTCGGCCATGCCTTCACCTTAACTGCCTATCAGGATGAGTTGTCGCTTGCACACTTTGTCTTTGACCAGCCAATCACGGTTAGCCTCTCCTATAGCGACGAAGCTATCAGTGGTCTAGATGAGTCTCAACTGCAATTGCTCACCTTTGATGTTAACACCGGCCAATGGTGGGACAACGGTATTACGATTATCGAGCGCAATCCACAGAACAATCTTTTGGTTGTCACCATTGCCCATCTCACCGAGTTTGCACTTACCGTGCCACAACACCAGCTCTTCCTGCCGTTGATCAGCAAGAGACAATCCTAGTTTCGTGCCGGGGTCGCAGGTGGCAATGAGCAATATTGAGAGAATGGGCGATGATTTTGGGCAGATCAACCGGTGGCAACAGGGGTCTTCTTCTTACTTGCTTTTGGCAAAGAGGCGTCGCGTCAGGTCGCTCACCAGGTGGATCGTTTGATCAAGCTTTTCGACATGCACGCGAGCTGGGTTATCGTCTCCCAACTCGGAGAGGGCTAGGGAGTTTTGGGCTGCCAGCTTGGCGAGCAGGCTATCAAAATCATTGACCAGATCATCGGGCATGGCCGCAGGCCGGCGGGGTTGCTTCCGCTGGCTGAGCTGCTTGGTCGCTTCACTGAGCGCTTGCTCACTCTGTTTGCGATCCAGTGCATAGCGAATGGCGCGCATGAGGATTTCGGCGTTAAAGTTACCTTTTACCAAATAATCATGGGCACCTAGCTGTAAAGCTTGATCGGCGAGGAGTTGATCATCGCGCTCGGTCAAAACAATGGTGGCGACACCGGGAATTGCCTGTTGCACACGCGTCAACGTTTCCAGACCCGTGGCATCCGGCAGATGCAAATCGAGCACAATCACATCGATCGGTTGCAGAGTTGCATATGCCAAGGCTTCTTGTAAAAGGCCGGCTTGCGCTACCACAAAAGTTGGCCCATGCCCTTGGTTTAGCCTGCCCATCAACCGCCGCCGCAGGAGCGCACTATAATCTATATTGTCTTCTACCAGTAAAACATGAATTACTTCCGAATTCATACGACAATTTCCTTGCTAGAATCTGATCTCATGGCGCAATGAATTCTCTGCTGGAGAAGGATGAACTCTAGACTGTCTAGTACAGTTAGTATACGACAATTGTCGTAGTTTCGATGTTACAATTTACTGATAAAATATAGTATATAGTTTAAGAAAATATAAAGCTCCGCCTGTCTAGATAGGTAAGAACGCCAGTGAACAGGAAAAAATAAGCGTATTTTTAAAAGAATTACAGACAGAAATGTAATTATGTTTGTTTCTATGCTTAAGAAATTACCTGCTCAATCACATCCATGCCGCGCTGCACTAATTGTATATCGGCCTGCGTGCCCATGTGCCCAATCCGAAAGACTTTGCCCGCCAATGGTCCATAATTGCCGCCTACTGCCATCCCATGGGCACGCAGGGCGCGATCAAAGCTGGGCCAATCCCAGCCCCTCGGTACTTTGGCGGCAGTAACCGTGGGCGCGGCAATCGCTTCGTTGGCTGGCCATAGTTCGATGCCCATAGCTTGTAAGCGCTGCCGACAATAAGCGGCCACTGTGCTATGGCGTTGGTAGACTTGTTCCAACCCTTCGTCCAGTAGTCCTTGCAAGCTGACTTGCAGACCGGCCATGGCGTGCCAGTTGTGGGTATAGGGCATATAGCGCTGTTGCATGGCATGTTGCCAGGGCAGCAGGGCATCGTAGCCGGCATAGTTGATTGCTTGACTGCGCGCCCAGGCGCGTTCACTTACGCTTATCATCGACAGGTCGGCCATCAAGCTCAACACTTTTTGGCTGCCGAGCAAGCCCAGATCGATGTGGCAGTCGTCGACCAGTACGGGGGTGCCACCGGCGCTGGCTACAAAATCCACATAGAAAAGCGCATCGATTTCGCGACTGATCGCACCCAATTCGGCCAGCGGATTGAGCGTGCCGCTGGGTGTTTCACAGTGAACGGCGGTGATCAGATGCGGTCGAAACGCCAGTGCCGCCGCGCGTACTTGCGCTGGGTTGGCAATCGTAGCATAGCCAAAGCCTACTGTTTGCACCTCGGCCCCCAACTGTGCGGCCATTTCGCCAATTCCATAACCGAAGAGGCCTGTTGCCACCGCCAGCACGCGATCGCCGGGGCGCAAGACACTTTTGAGCGCGCCCCACAAGGCGAGCATCCCTTCGCCACTGTGGATCGTCACACTGTTGCGTGTCGCCAACACCTGTTGCAAGGCTTGTTCGCACCCCTGGTAGAGGTTGAAAAATTCATCTTCCAAATCGGGACTGCCATAATTTATTCCGTAAACGGCTAGAACTGCGGGCGACACGGCCACGGGGCCAGGTACCAGTGGAATTGTATAACTTTGCATGATACACTCTCTTTGCTTGGTAGGGGTGCTTCGATCCATTCAGCATCCCATAATAACGGCGGCTTTTCTCGCTCAATTCGTCTTTTTGTTGTACAATAGATCATTATGACTGACTCGATTTTACCGCTGATTCAATCCAAACACAAACTTTTCCTTGCTGGCCCATTTGGCAGCGGCAAGACGACGCTTGCGATTGAGCGCATTCGTTGGCTGTTGCGCCAGGAGCGTGTGCGCGGCGATGATATTCTGGTGCTAACCCCCCAACGCACGGTGGCCGAGCCCTACTATCAAGCGCTGCGCAATCCCCAATTGCCCTCGGGCACGCCCGTGCGCGTGACCACGCTGGCCGGGTTGGCGCGTCAATCGGTGGAACTCTATTGGCCCCTGCTAGCGACGGTCGCGGGTTTTGCCGACCCGGCGCGCGAGCCGACCTTTCTCAACTTGGAAACCAGCCAATATCACATGGCGCGCTTTGTGGATGACGCGATTGCGCGCGGTGAATTTGATGGCATTCGCATCGAGCATAATCGCGTGGTCAGCCAAGTGTTAGATAACTTGAACAAGGCGGCGCTGCAAGGCTTCACAATTGATGAAGCATATACGCGGCTAGAATTAGCCGTGCCCAGCGGCGATCAGCGCGTGGCGGGGCTCAATGCCTTGCTGGCGGCGCGCAACATCAGCCAAGCCTTTCGCCAACTCTGCCTGGAGCAGACGCTGCTGGATTTTAGTTTGCAGATCGAGCTTTTCATGCGCCATGTGTTGGTCCACGACTGGAGCCGCACCCATCTCTTTCGCTCCCATCGCCATTTGATCTTCGATAATCTGGAAGAAGATACCCTGAGCGCGCATCGGTTAGTACAACAGTGGTTGCCGTATCTCGATAGCGCGCTGTTATTGGCCGATACGGACGCTGGTTTTCGCCTCTTTCTGGGTGCCGATCCGCAAGGGGTTGCCACATTGGCTGCGCAATGTGCAGAGCGCGTCGAATTAACCACCAGCTACGTTGTGTCGCCCGAACTTGCCGCGCTGGAGCAACGTGTTGATCAAAAGTTGCGCAATCCGCGTGCGGCATTGATCGATACGCGGCCACTGACACAGTCCGCCACCAGCAGCCTCGACGAGCAAGCGTTGGTCGTGCCCAATGAAGGCTTTCGCTTTTATCCCCAGATGATCCGCTGGACAGTCAAAGAGATTCGCCGGTTGGTGCAAGAGGAAGGGGTGCCGCCGAGCGAGATTGTTGTCTTGGCGCCCTTTGTCAGTGATGCCCTGCGCTTTAGCTTGCAGACAGGGTTGACTGATGTGGGCATTGCTTCCTCCACGCATCGTCCCAGTCGCGCGTTGGAAATTGAACCTGCCGCCCAAACGCTGTTGATGTTGGCCAAAATGGCCCATCCCCATTGGGGTATGCGCCCGGCGCCGGCTGATGTTACCCTCGGGCTAACCCTGGCGATTCAAGGATTGGACCCTGTGCGCGGCCATTTGTTGAGCCGCATTGTCTATCCCGAACGGCGACCCACGATTGAATTGGGCCGCTTTGGCGAGTTGGTAACGGACATGCAGCAGCGCATCACCTATACGATTGGCGAAGCTTATGACCATCTGCGCGATTGGCTCTATGCCTATCGTGCCACAACCGAGCCGTTGCCGCTTGATCAATTCTTTGCACGGCTGTTTGGTGAGCTACTCAGTCAGTCCGGCTACGGCTTTCACGAGGATCGCGACGTGGCGCGCGTGGCTAATCAACTGGTGGAATCGGCACGCAATTTTCGCTGGGCCATGGAAAGTGCAAATACCAAAAAGCAGACTGTGGAATATACGTTATTGGGGCGCGAGTATACGAAATTGGTGGAGAGTGGCGCGTTAGGTGCGCTCCATGCGCCGGGTTGGCGCATGGCCGAGGATGCCGTCTTTATTGCACCGGCCTACACCTTTTTGATGCGCAACCGCGCTGCCTCTTTTCAATTCTGGTTGGATATTGGTGCGGGTGGCTGGTGGGAACGGCTCTATCAACCATTGACCCATCCCTATGTATTGTCGCAACGCTGGCCCGGCACAGAGCCTTGGTCGGACTTTGCCGAATATAGCACGCGCCAGGAGACCATGCATCGCCTGTTGCTTGGGTTGCTGCGGCGGACGCGCCGCCGGATTTATCTGGGCATTAGCGATTACAGTGAAAGCGGTTTTGAACAGCGCGGGCCGTTGTTGGCATTGATCAATCGTCTGTTGGCCGAGGAAGCCTTGGTTGGCGCATAAAAAAGGTGCTGCGGGAATCAATCCACACAGCACCTTTTTGTAGTAATCGATTAAGTCAATGTCAGTACTGGCTATCCGCCCCGTCCCTTTAGCCTTAGCTTTACCCACATCTTTGGGTAGCAGGGAGGGGGAGCGTGCCGGGGACGGCCCAAAAATATAGGGTAGTGCCGTCATGCCGCTGGGCCGTCCCTGGCACGCCTTCCCTACTGTCAACTTGTGGGTAAAGTCATACACTAGACCGACAACGCAGTATCTCCCGCGGGTCTGTCTACACCCAACTTGAGCCAGTAGGCCACTACTGCGCCGCCCCCAAAGGCACTCATCCCCAAGCTCACAAGATAGGCCAGCGGACGGAAATAGCCACCCAGTGCCCAGCCCAAGGCCAGAATGCCTGTCATTAGAAAGGCCCCGATCACCAGGGCAACCAGTGGTTTGGTTTCGATCTTGGCGGCACGCAACAGCCATTGTCCTATAGTCAACGATAACGTTGCCCAGCCGACCAGGTTGATGACGGCGAAGAGTAACCCAGCAGCAAGCCCAACCGGTGCCAGACAAAGCGTGATCAACAAGACGCCGGTGAGGAAAGTCAACACGACATTCAGCGTGAGGCCAACTGCAAAACTTAGGGGCCGTTGCGCTTGCATGGTCTGCTGCACAGCATGGATAAAGCCAGGACGCAGATGATAGAGTAGGCCCGCCAAGAAAATGACCACACTTGCGCCAAAAGCCGCCGCTACCAACCGACCGAATAAGGCAAAGAGCGCGCCACCCAATCCGCCTGCGCGATTGATAGCCATGTCAACGGATGGCCCAATCGGCGCAACCGGTGGCACTGGTGCGATTGGTGGCACTGGTGCAATCGGTGGCACGGGAACCTCACCTGGTTGAGCGCCAAAGAAGTTCGGTAATTGGGGCATTTTAAAGCCGCCTGCCACAACATTGCCTTCTACCGTCGCACCACGTTCGCGGTCAATCGACCCACTCATGACACTGATGTCGCCGCCAATCAAAGCCGTTTCGGCCAAATCAACATCGCCACTAAAGACGGATAGATCGCCTTCAACCGTGCCAGCAACATCAAGATTGCCACTCAGAGAGGTGACATCCCCTTCGACGCTGCCCTTGTGGTCAATCTTAATATTACCACTATAGACAACCAGATCGCCTTTGAGCACGCCGCCGGCTTTGATGCGTACATTGCCAGAGAAGACGACTACATCATCGTTAAAAACCTCGTCCCCATCAATCGTCAGGTCTTCTGAATAAAGTTTGCTATCGGCCTGAACGGTTAAGGCTGGTTGTTCATGGTTGGCGCTGTTGGCCTGTTTTTGTGTCAGGTTCGCGATTCCCGCGATCAGCGCCAAGCCCAATAAGAGAACGAATGCACGACGCCAACGACGACTGGTGCGCGATTTTTTCTTTCGTAGAAACACAGCATACCTCTTTACGCAACGACTGCCTGTGACGGCAATTCCTGTAACTGAAGTGAACGGCGCAGGAAGGTGAGCCATCCAACGAGTAACGCGGCTGCAATGACCAGATAGCCAGAGCCAATTGCCCTGGCCTGGGGTGTGCCGGCAAATGTTTCAAAGGCTCCCCATCCGGTTCTGACCCACTGGATCACATTGACCCAGGCATAAGTCAGGTTCTGAATCAGCGCGCTCAGCCAACTGCCCTGATTGGCAAACAGATAGGCCCCGATGGAAAAGAGCCCTGCCATGACGCCCAACCAGAGTAGAAAGGTGACGGAGCCAATCATCAGACCCAGCCACAGTTGTTGCCGCCGTTCCTGTTGTACCAAGCGCACTTCAAAGCGCCCAACAAAATCTGCCGCTGGTTCGGCATGGGGCATAGCATCGAATTGCTGATGCAGCCGCTGCCACTCCTGCCATTGCGTCGCGAAACTTGGATATTGTGTGAGATATTGCTCAAACTGGGCCGCTTCCGCTTCATCAACCAGATTGTCGAGCGAAAGCGACATGAGGAGCATAAACGCTTCTTCTTGCTCTGGTGTTGGTCGATTACGGCCACCTGTTTGTTGCATAAAATTCTTTGCTTCCATAAACTACCTCTACCGATTAGATAAAACCCTTAAAAGTCGTGCATACTCTCCCGAGTAATAGACGGGGTATGGGTATGCCTTTTACCTGGTTTGTCCATTAGATCGCAAAAGCTGTACGCCAGAATAACAATTGACCATTGTGTACACCTTCCTGCTGCCGAACCGGAGCGGGTGCCCGTTTCCCAGAAATCGGGGGTGTTGTTGCCGCTTGGTTTGCGTAGAGATCGGCAACTTGTTTGCGGGCCCGAAAGAGCCGACTCTTCACGGCGGAAACGGTCAATCCCATTGTTTCGGCAATCTCTTCATAGCTACAATCTTCCCAGTAGCGCAAAACCAGCGGTGTGCGATAGTCGGGATCAAGCTTGTCGAGCAGCTTTTGGAGTTCGGCGGCTAGCTCTTTGCTCAACAAATCGGCTTCCGGTTGGGGATCGGCGTGCTCCAGATTTTCCAACACAGGATTCTCGTCAATCGAAACATAGGTCGCCCGGCGTTTGCGCAAACGGTCGATACAATGGTGATTGGCGATCGAAAAGAGCCAAGTGCTAAATTTGTGATTGGTATCGTATTGGGATAACCGCGCATAGGCGCGCAAAAAGGCCTCTTGTGCGGCGTCCTCTGCCTCTTCTGGTGAACCGAGCATCCGATAGGTTAGGTTATAGACTGGACGCTGATACGCTTCGACCAGGCGGCTAAACGAGCGCTTATTGCCCGTCTGTGCTTCGCGTATCCAGACTTCTTCCTGCTCACTCATATTCTTCTTCGCCCCATGATCGTTCTATTTCGTTGCCTGCCGGTCGTGTGTTGACAAGGATCGGCCAATCCTACTCCTTGGTTCAATCCCGATGATCAGTCAACCCCGAATTTGATCAGGCACTAGCGCGCTGAGAGATCTCTAGTTTTAAGTCAATACGTAGCTTGGCGCGAAAAGTTTCGCGCGATAGAA
>DAOTTR010000728.1:0-3560 GCA_034437715.1 Caldilineaceae bacterium | reverse complement strand
ACCACTGGCGAATTTATGACGCTGGATGAATCGACGCGCCGCAACCTGGAATTGACCGAGACGATCCGTAGCGGTCAGGTCAAAGGCAGCCTGCTCGATGTGTTGGATCGCACGTTGACACCCATGGGTGGTCGTCTATTGCGCCGTTGGCTGAGTCAACCGCTGCTCGATGTCAACGCGATTCACAAACGGCTGGATGCCGTCCAAGCGCTCTTTGATGATACAGGGCTGCGCATTGAATTGCGCGACGCGTTGCGGGGCTTGGGCGATGTCGAACGCTGGACCAATCGCGTGGTGCAAGGGGTGGCCTTGCCGCGCGATCTGATCGGGATTCGCGAGGTGTTGCAGAAAATTCCAGCGCTCAAAGGGTTGAGTGGCGACGCAATCCGCAGCTTTCTTGATGTGGTGGGGGGTGTCGAGCCACGGAGCCTTCAATTGCCGAATCGCTCGATCACTGGCCTGATCGAGAAGCTGCCCGAGTGTGAAACGGTACTGGAACTCCTGCAAAGCGCGCTGGCCGAGGAACCACCTGCTACCTTGGCAACGCCGGGCATTATCTGCGCGGGCTTTAGCGATGAACTCGATGAACTGGTGCATAGGAGCCGCCATGCCAAGGAGTGGATCGCCAACCTGGAACGCACCGAGCGCGAGCGGCTAGATGTCAAAAGCCTGAAGGTAGGCTACAACAAGGTGTTCGGCTACTATATCGAGATCACACACACCCATCTGGACAAGGTGCCGGCGGACTATATTCGCAAGCAAACCCTCACCAACGCCGAGCGCTATATCACGCCCGATCTCAAGGAATATGAGTCGTTGGTGCTCAACGCCGACGAGCGCCGCTTGGAGATCGAGCAGCAACTGTTCCGCGAGATCTGCACCCAAGTCGCCGCGTCGGCACGTCAACTATTGCAACTGGCGAACGTCCTGGCCCAACTCGATGTCTACGCTTCGCTGGCCGAGGTGGCGCTGACCCGGCGCTATGTGCGACCCACGGTCGATGAAGGCCCCAGCATCGAGATCAGCGCCGGTCGCCATCCGGTCGTCGAACTGACCCTGACCGATGAACCGTTTGTGCCCAACGATACCCATTTGACCCCCGAAGCCGCCATCCACATCTTGACGGGTCCCAACATGGCGGGCAAGAGCACCTATCTGCGCCAGACGGCCTTGATTACGCTCATGGCCCAGATCGGCAGCTTTGTCTCCGCCGATGCCGCCCAGATCGGTGTAGTGGATCGCATCTTTACGCGCATTGGGGCCAGCGACGAGATCCATCGCGGCCAATCAACCTTTATGGTGGAGATGGTCGAGACCGCCAATATTCTCAACCATGCGACCAACCGCAGTTTATTGGTTTTGGATGAGATCGGGCGCGGCACCAGCACCTATGATGGCCTCTCGATTGCCTGGGCCGTGATCGAATATATCCACAATCACCCCGGTCTGCGTGCCAAGACGCTCTTTGCCACCCACTACCATGAATCGACCGAATTGGCCGAACGTTTGCCGCATGTGGTGAATTACAATGTGGCCGTAGACGAGGGCGGCGATGGCAGCGATGTCGTCTTCCTGCGCCGGATTATCCCCGGCAAAGCGGATCGCTCGTATGGCGTGCATGTGGCGCGCATGGCCGGCCTGCCCACCCCCGTGATCCAGCGCGCCCAGGAGATCCTGGCCGATCTGGAATTGAGCGGCGCGGCGGGTCCCAAGCGTCTCTTTGAACCGGAAACCAAACGGGGCAAAGCCGCCGCCATGCAAGTCTCGCTCTTTGCCGATGTGCACCCGGTCGTCGAAGCCCTGCGCAAACTCGATGTCAACAGCCTGACGCCACTCGACGCGCTCAATCGCCTGTATGAATTGCAAAAGATCGCGGCGAAATGAACGTAGTCAAGACTTTAGTCTTTCTCCAATTCAGGGAAAGACTAAGGACAGTAGAAAGAAATAAGTATGCAGTAGGGGCGGCTTGCCGCCGCCCGTTCGCAGCGAGCCAAACGCGGGGCGGCTGCAAGCCGCCCCTACGCATGATTTTGTGTGGCAAGCGCTGGATACTTATTTCTTTGAAAGCGCCTAAAGTCTTGACTACGGGTGAATTCCACGGCTCCCCTTAGCGATCCACCAGGGGTAAAAAGACTGGATTTGTCGTAGGTGTCGATGGCGGTGGCAATGTCGGTACCACAGTTGGTGCTGGTGTCAGTTGTATCAGATCGATAATGAACTCTGGACTCACGGTCGGGTTGCCACTTAGATCAAAGGCCGTAACCTGAAGATAATATGTGCTCCCGCTAACCAGATCAGAGAGCGTCACCGTATGCTGTTTGGCAAACAAGGGTTCTTCCACTGCTTGGGTGTAATTCCCCGATTGCGTACCATAGCGTATGATATAGCTGGTGAACTCATTCGTATTCCAAGTGATCACTCCGCTACTGTTGCCAACTATGTTACTGATCGCCGGTGCAGCCGTGTCATTAAGCAGCGCGCGTGGATAGACTAATGTAAGATGACGATTACTGTTCGCATATTGAAGAGTGATTTTCTTGGGGACTACATTGAGTACAGTCTGCAAGGCAGAGGGGACTGCATTCAGTTTATGTATGTTCATCGCATTGGAATATTCAACAACTATTCGCGGTTGAGCATTCTGCAGTATAGTATTTAGGTTTGGGGAGGCACTATTGGATTTGGTTAATGCTGCATCAGCGCCATTTATAATTAACTGCGTCTCTCCGGGGGCTGACGTAGAGCGCATTGCTAACAAGTTCAGTAGCAAGAATATTAAAAGGCATACAAGCGCAGTTTGGTATTTTAACATTACTGCCCCTTGTAAACGAGTACAAGACCACCGTGAGCAAAGCTGCAAACACCATTTAGATTTATAGTCACGTGGTGTAACCTATCAGGCATCAGTTGGGATGGCAGTAATGTTCCTTGCTTATTTTCATCCCGGCCAGATTTAGAAATTTCAGTATTGTTGAGATAAAACTTAGCTTCGCCATGTCCTCCTATGAACCAACTGCGTTCGTAAACTGTATGGCTACCTGGTATGTTTAGATCAAAAAAGTTATCGCCTTCTGTGCAACCGCCTTCTGTGGATTCAGCGATCAATGTTAAGTGCGTGGCATTAGGATTGCGAAAATCATAGTAACTGACCTGTGTGAATGGAACATTTGCTGCACCTTCAACCATAGTAATGACTTTTTCTAACTTTGTTGTTATGGATTGACTGCTATTAGCTTCAAAATCCAGCCAGTCAAAAATCTTACCGGTTGGTTCTGCAGCCAGGTAATAAGCAAGAATCCAGCCATCTTTATGTAAATAAATGTGGACATCTTCAGATTCAGGGTAATCTTTAACCGCTACTGAACCTACAATATAATCTGCAGTTTCGTCCTCTATCGTACGAAACTGATTTCGGACACTGTTTAGAACAATAGGAGATGATTGCGTATATGCCGAAATCCCTGCCTCCTCGCCGATCGTAGCGGCAATCGCAGCGTCTTGAGCCTTGGCAATACTAACAAACGAGGGTGCTTGGAGGAGAATACTTGTTGGCGCAACAG
>DAOTTR010000727.1:0-2127 GCA_034437715.1 Caldilineaceae bacterium | reverse complement strand
CGTAACTTCTAACCTAATATCCAATACCCCATTACCTCCCAACCCCCGCGTCTACCAACCCCTTCACCTGCTCAACGGGCAAAGCGTAGCGCGTCTGGCCGTCGCGGCCGACGAGGGTGGTGGCTTGGCAGAGCGAGTTGAGTATGGCTTCCTCGACGCTAGCCGCCAAACTGCGCGGCTGATAAGGAGATAGGACATGGTAACAAAAATGAACACCGTTCGGCTTCAACCATTCGCGCGCTGGTTTGGTCTTTTGATCCTGCTTGCAGGCACCCTGCTTTTGCCAAGCGTGGGCATCGAAGCGCAAACGAACAAAACGGCGACCAAGTTGACTTTGAAACCGCTGCAAACCAAAACGAACGTGTACAATCTGCTCGAAATGAACATCGAAACCGATGGCGTTGTGGCCAATCCTTTTGACCCGGCCCAGTTCGATTTGCGTGTGCGCTTTACGTCCGCCACCAGCCAGACATTGTTGGCGCCGGCCTTTTGGTATCAAGCGTTTGACCCGACCACCTTGCAGCCTCAAGGTGCGCCGGTCTGGCGTGTGCGCTTCACGCCACCCCGCGCCGGCCAGTGGCGCGCCCAGGCCGAGTTGAGCCGCCCCAAATTGACCAGCCAGCCGATCACCTTCACCGTAGATCCAGCCGACGATGAGCGCGGCTTTGTCCGCATCAACGCGCAAGATCCGCACTATTTTGCCTTTGACAACGGCGATTTTTACTTCCCGATTGGCCTCAATATTGCCTGGTCGAACCAGCAGGGGTTGGGCGTCTTGCAAGATTACGAACGCTGGCTGGATCGTTTCAGCCAGAACGGCGGCAACCTGGCGCGCGTCTGGATGGCAGCTTGGTCCTTTGGTTTGGAGTGGAATGACACCGGGTTGGGCAATTATAGCAAACGCCAAAAGCAAGCCTGGCTGCTCGACCAAGTTTTCAAACTGGCGGAAGAACGCGATGTGACGATTATGTTGACGCTGATCAACCACGGCCAGTTTAACAAAACTGTGAATCCAGAATGGGATCAGAACCCCTACAACGTTGCTAATGGCGGTATGCTCAATGCGCCGGAAGAATTTGTCACCAATCCGCAGGCTAAGCAACTCTTCAAGCAGCGTCTGCGCTATATTGCCGCCCGCTACAGCTATTCGACCAGCCTTTTCGCTTGGGAATGGTGGAATGAAGTCAACTGGACGCCGATCAACGACACGCTGTTGGGGCCGTGGATGGCTGAGATGAGCAAAGAATTGCAACAATGGGATCCCTACACACACCTGATCACCAACAGTTACGCCAACGGTCGCCCCTCCAAATTGTGGCGTATGCCCACAATGAGCTTTGCCCAGCAGCACGATTACACCGGTCGTGACCCCCTTCTCGAATTTCCGGAATCGTTCGCCGCCATTCAAGCCAACGCGCCGGCCAAACCAATCTTGCAGGCCGAGCAGGGCTTCTCCGCCGCCGGCGCCGACGGTGAACTAGTTTTCGAGTTAGTTCATCTGCACAATGGCATTTGGACCGCGCCCTTCACTGGTTACGCTGGATCTAGCATGTATTGGTGGTGGGACACCTTGATCGACCCGCTGGATTTGTGGTCTGAATTCAAAGCGATCGACACATTTATGCAAGGTGAAGACCTGAGTGCTATGCGTGTGACCACCGGCACAATTGCCCCCGCCGGCGCGCAGGCGTTGGCGTTACAAACGGATAATCGCGCCCTTGTCTGGATCCGCAGCGACAGCTATGGCGTAGACGCGATCCAACTGGCCTATGAGCGGGCCGTCAAGAATGCGATCAAAACGAAGACGCCGCTGAAAGAATGGCGCTATGCACCGCCAACAATCGAGAAACTGACCCTCACCCTGGCTGATCTGGCAGACGGCGCCTACACGGCGCACTGGTACTTGCCTGCCACAGCCACTTGGGAGGAAGAAGTCCTCGTACAGGTGAAGACGGGCCAGGTGACGTTGCGTGTGCCGACGTTGCAGCAGGATCTAGCGCTGAAGATTGTGCAGGAGTAATGTGGTATAATGATAAAGATTGTGCAGGAGTAATGTGGTATAATGATAAAAATTGTGCAGGAGTAATGTGGTATAATGATAAAAATTGTGCAGGAGTAATGTGGTAT
>DAOTTR010000726.1:0-2834 GCA_034437715.1 Caldilineaceae bacterium | reverse complement strand
AGAAGCGGAGTTGCGCTATAGCGTGCCGGGGACTGCCCAACTGTAGATCTGTACTGAGAACTTTTCCTGGGCAGTCCCCGGCACGCTGATCATTGCTACATCAAACTCCGGTTTTCATGCTGTTTTGAGTATAATAGCAAAGGACTAACAACAATCAATCACCACGCACATAGCGCAGAGGAATCACAGCACCCAGCAGGTAGAGCAGAAACACCAAGACGAATAGCACCTGGCCCATGGTGGATAACCCAGCCAATTCCTGCTGTAAATAGGCCGTCAATAAGACAAGAGCGAGGATACTATTGGTGAGGGTAATCGTCCATAAAACGGCTTTACTTAGATAGTCCTGGGTTGCCATTATAAAAAAGAAGGCACCCAGCGCCATCTGGCTTGTACCAGCCAGGCGCAACGGCCAGATGGTGCCGCCGTCATAAATGCCCCAACCCAGCAACAAGGTGCGTGGCGCGATCAATAGCGACAGACCCAGGACGATGCCTACCAAAAAGCCATTGATACGCAGCATGAGCCGCAAAGCACGAAAGGGATCGCCCAATGTATACGCCATATTTCTCTTCCTGTTGCTTATGCTCGTCAGTCGCCACTATCCCACCTTATCCCCACCGCATCCCCGTAGTATATATGGCGTGGACGAAAAGCGCCTAATGCCCAGGCCAGCCTATACAACCGTAAAACCAAGGCTTGTTTGTACACAGGCAGTTGGTACACAAGCAACAACCACAGGACTTACGCAGCCGGGAGCACCGCCATCCTGGCGGCAGCCAGCAGGATGCTGGCGTTCCCAGGAGTAATTGCGTAAGTCCTGAACCAAACAGCGACGCGATCAGAACCCATCCACAACAAAGAGTGGCTATAGTGGAATCAGCAGACCGCTTACGGCATTGCTCGAAGCGCTTTCTTCCGATGGGAGAATAGAAATTTTTCGAGATAGCAATCAGGAGTACCGCTATGACAATCACGCAATTTATACACGAAACGGACACGGCAACAGTTGCCAACCTAGACACGCTTGTCCCAACACAAGCGGCCTATCCCAGTTTCGATATCGCAAGCATGACACAGATCCTCGACGGCGAACAAAGCGCCATTCGCCAACGCGTGCGCGCCCTGCTCGCCACGCCCACCTTTGCCTATGAATTTATTCCCGATAGGGATCGCTATCGCGACAAAATCATGGCGTGGTGCAAAATTCTGGCCGCAGAAGGATTGGGCGCCGTCGCCTATCCCCACGCCTATGGCGGTCAGGCGGATATGGCGCAACATCTGGCGATTATGGAAACGCTCAGCTATCACGACTTGAGCTTGGTGATCAAGTTTGGCGTGCAATTTGGCCTCTTTGGAGGCAGCATCCATCTGTTGGGCACGGCACCGCACCACCAACAATATCTGCCCGCGGTGGGCGATCTCAGTCTGCCCGGCGCATTTGCCATGACTGAATTGGGCCACGGCTCCAATGTACGCGACATCAAGACGACAGCGCACTACGATCCCACAACCGAAGAGTTCATCATTCATACGCCGGGCGAATCGGCGCGCAAAGAGTATATTGGCAATGCGGCGCGTCACGGTCAACTCGCCACGGTCTTTGCCCAACTGGCGATCAACGAGAAGCACTATGGTGTCCATGCCTTTCTGGTACCCATCCGGGATACCAGGGGCGCGCCCATGCTCGGTGTACGCATAGCCGACAGCGGCGAAAAGATGGGGCTCAACGGCGTGGACAATGGCCGCCTCTGGTTTGACCAGGTGCGGGTGCCGCGCACGGCTTTGCTCAATCGCTTTGCCGATGTAACACCCGAAGGTGAATATCAGAGTCCGATTGCCAGCGAAGCCAAGCGTTTCTTCACCATGATCGGCACCTTGATTGCTGGGCGCGTCGGCATTGCCGGTTCTGCCCTGAGCGCGGCCAAATCCGGCTTGACCATTGCCATTCGCTATGCGGCCAAGCGGCGTCAATTTGGCACTGCCAACCGGCCCGAAACACTGCTGCTCGACTATCAAACCCATCAACGGCGCTTGATGCCCTTGCTGGCGAATGCATACGCACTCGACTTTGCCCTGAAATATTTGGTGCAGCGCTTTATAGGGCGCAGCGAAACCGACATGCGCGAAGTCGAAACGCTGGCCGCCGGGTTAAAAGCTTTTAGCAGTTGGAATACGACGCGCACCCTCCAAGTGGGACGCGAAGCCTGTGGTGGGCAAGGCTACTTAGCCGAGAATCGCTTTGCGGCGCTCAAGGCGGATACTGACATCTTTACCACCTTTGAAGGCGATAACACAGTCCTTATGCAGTTGGTGGCGAAAAGCTGCCTAGCCGACTTCAAGCAGCAATTCAGTGATCTAACGCTGCGCAGCATGGTGCGCTATGTGTCCACGCAAGCGTCACAAACGGCCATCATCTACAATCCATTGCTCACGCGCAAGAGCGATGAAGCGCACCTGCACGACAGCAACTTCCACTTGGCAGCCTTTCATTATCGCGAACAGCGGCTGGTGGCTTCATTGTCGCGCCGCCTACGCGCCCGCTTGGACCAAGGCATGGAGTCGCAAGCCGCCATGAACGAGTGCCAGGATCATCTAGTCAATCTGGCGCAGGCCTATGTCGAGCGCGTGATTTTGGAGCGGTTTGTCCACGGTATCACCCAAGTGGATGACCCTGCCCTGGCGGCTGTGCTCAAAAAGTTGTGTGATCTATTCGCGCTCTATCATCTGGAGCAACACAAAGGCTGGTACTTGGAAGCAGGTTATTTTGATGGCAACAAGACCAAAGCCATTCGCCGCCAGGTAGATAAACTGTGCTACGTCATCAGTCGCGA
>DAOTTR010000725.1:0-3242 GCA_034437715.1 Caldilineaceae bacterium | reverse complement strand
ACTTCCAACAGGCGTGGTGTCCCTTCGGCATCGAGCCGCCAGTCAAAACGCACATAGTCGCGGCAGCCCAAGCGCTCGAAGAGTTTCAAGCAGCTCGCCACCAGATAACGCTCGGTGGCCTCGGGCAGATTGGCCGGAATCGAGCGCAGATTCCAATAGGGCGAGTTGGGGTCCCACTTGGCCTCATAGCCGGCGATTTTGGGCAGATCCGCGGGCAAGCGCGAATAATCTTCCTCGATGATCGGCAGCACCTGATACGATTCGGGGGAATTGCCAATAATGCCCACGCTGACATCTTTGCCGGTGAGAAACTTTTCGACCAGCACGGGCTTATCATACCCTACCCGCTCGCGCACCTGCAAAAGGGCATTTTCCAAATCCATGACAGTATAACAGACGTTGTTGCGCGTAATGCCGAAGCTGGAGTCGCCAAAATTGGGCTTGACAATCACCGGAAATTCGATCTGAATCTCGATAAAGTTGATATCTTCGGCGTTGATAAAGAAGCCATAGGGCACCGGAATGCCCATTTCCTGGGCAATGCCGCGCACCAGCGATTTGTCATAGCAATAGGCCAGACATTGGGGTCCGCCGCCGGTGTAGGGGATGTCCAGCATTTCCAATAGCGCTGGCACATGCAACTCTTTGGTCGCTTCATTATTAAAGCCTTCATCGCAAAGATTAAAGACAAAATCGACCTTGCCTTTGAGCCGCAGCAGATCCTGCATCAGCGTCGTGTGGTTGGTGAGATAGGTAAACTTGTATGGGCGCAGTTCACTTAACCCATTCTTCAACTCATTGATCGTATGGTAGTCATCGTCGTCAAAACTGCCGTCGGGTTTGACAATGTCGTTGCGCTGGGGATCGCCCATGACGACCGCCACATTCTTGATCTGCTTGCCTGTGACGCGTACGGGCGTCCAGCTTTTCTTGGCCTGGGCTGTGATCAAAATGCGTCGTTCCATCATGCCCAAGTCTTGATTGCGCTGCGAATCGGTTTTCACTTGGGCGTGGAAGGTAATGTCGCTAAAGCCAACAGTGGCTAGCAATTCGCGAATGCTTTCTTCACTGTATAGGCGCTCGGCATAAAATTGATCGGCGATCACCCCTTTGGAGACATGCGTGATCACCTCGCGCGAGATCAGCCGCTGTTGATCTTTGGAGAGCGAACGTTCGCGGCAGACAAAGTACTTTTTGTCGATCCACTCCCAACTGCGCGGTTGGAAATGGTTGCGCACATAGTTGCCGTCGGTCAGATCAACGAGCAAGCGGCCATAGGGCTTGAGCAAGCGGCGCACCTCTTGCAAAACTTTCACATCGTCCTGCGATGATTCAAAATAGCCGAAGCTGTTGCCCGGAATCATCACATAGTCAAACTTATCACTGGCAAAGGGTAACTTGCGGGCATCGCCTTCTTTGAAGGTTACTTTCAATCCGTCTTTTTTGCTAATCGATTTGGCACGATTGATCAGATAATGTGACCGATCCAGCCCAAAGAGATTTTGGTACCCGCGCCGCGCCAACTCGATTGTATGGCGGCCCTGCCCACAACAGAGATCGAGCATTACGCTCGCTTTGTCGGGTTGTAAGGCATTCAAAAAGAGATCGATTTCGTACTTGGTAATCGACGGATCTTCTACGACATCGCCGTCGGTGCGTAGATAATTGGCATTAAAGATCTGACGCCACCAATCGGCTTTGACATAGCTTTCCAGATCTTCGACCGGCCCCAAAAATTGGCTCCAATCCACCGCTTTTGTTTTGCTACTACTAGGAGGTTGTGACTTCTCTGCTTTCATAAGACTGTTTTTTTGCTCCCCCAGGGAACTGACCAGAACGATGATAAAAACTTGCATAAAAAGAGTGGCAGTGTCCACTGGACCGCCTGCCACTCACTTATACAAACATAGCGTGATCTTATCATTATTTAGCACGATGATCAATACGTTGCTATAGGTTTTGCAGGTTTGATCAACGGGCTACATATAAAGATGCAACAAATCGTGTATCATCATTGGGTTTAGAAAAATTTCTCCCACGATCGGCGCTGCCCAACGAAATGTTTGCTCATACAGGCCATAACAGACGCCAACTATCGGCGAATGGTGGGCAGATAAATGGCGGCGTTTGCGGCGGTCGTGGGGGTGGGCAGAGGGGTGGACGAAGGTGTTGGCGAAGGTGTTGGCGTTGCGTCGATTGCCAGCCAAATGGTATCACTGGCGCTGGCCTGGGTCGTGCTATCACTCACTTCAACCTCGACGCGCCGTTCGCCGCTGATATTGGGCAGGTGCCACGCAAATTCCTGGCGGAATTCCTGCCACTCCCCCCAACTGCCATCATCGTTGCGCAGGCGCATTTGTTGCCAATTGCCATAGATGTAGAGGCTCACTTCCATGGAATTAGTCTGTTGGGCTTCGCGGTTAATGATCACCGGATAGTAGTCACTGCGATCGCCAAAATCTTGCACCCAATAGCCAGCCTCGTACCCCACCCCAATTTCGCGATAGTTGCCCAAGATGTGCTCCTGATGGCTGCTGCTATTCATCCAGCCAGCCATGGCCTCTTCTGGCGATGCATAACCCGCACTCAGATTTTCGGCCAGGCCACCCAGGCCCATGTAATAAACACGTATGCGGTCACCCCAATCGCACACTGTGACAAGGTCACCATTGCGACGATCCAATGTCTGGTGATTGACATAACTGTCTTGGTGCATGTCTGCGGCATGGTAGCGCGCCGAGTTGGTTAACGCTGCACTCAATTTCATGGGTGGCCGGCTGTGGGCGGCGCGCACTTCATTCACCAGCTCGACAACCCGTGCTTCGTAGGTTGCGTTGGTAGGGCTAACGATTTCACCACCACAGCCACTATAGGCACTTGCGGCCCAAAGTGTAGGGTAGGAAAGCATGACCAGCGACACCAGGAGCGTTGTCGCGATCAATGGGCGGAGGAAGCAATATTCGGAGTTCACAATCCGGTTTTCCTATAGATGCAAAGTTGAATTCAAGTTGTTTGAGAAATTTTGATGGATTCGGATTTGATGGTAGTAAAGACTTTAGTCTTTACTACGGTCTAACCCCGCATAATTGCGATTACAGTGTAGTAGCGGTTGATGCGACAAAAGTTGGCTCATTTGGAATCCATGTGGTTGACAAGGATACCACCGGTTGAAACCGGCGGCTGCCACGAAAAACCTGCTTAAGCAGGTTTGGCATAGCAGGCGTCGAATTGATTCGACGCTG
>DAOTTR010000724.1:0-6076 GCA_034437715.1 Caldilineaceae bacterium | reverse complement strand
AATTCGCCGCGATGGACTGGTACACTGGTGCGCCCGCTGACAAATTGGTTGGTGGGGCTTTGGATGGTGACATCGACGGTCCACTGTTGGCTTTGCAACGCGTTGTTTAGATCAGCCGGCAACTCAATCGTAAAGTTGCCCGCCGTATCGGTTGTGCCACTGCCTTCGTGGATGAGACCACTGGGGAAGAGACTACGATAGGGATCATATTCGTCGTTCTCTGGGTCGAAGGGCGTGAAGCTATAATAGCGGCCATTCGGTGCCTCGGCCCAGGTGTAATCATAGGGTTCGGCTAGCAATCGCCAGGTGACGGGGGCCGCGGCCATGGGTCCGCCACTAAAATAGGTAGCGGCTACGGTAAAACTCGCCGTGTCATCATTGATATACGCGGGCTGCGCGCTGGTAACCGCGATTTCAAATTCAGGTTTGCGGTAGGAGGCCACTTGAAAGCCAACACCACCATAGACGGTACGCGCTGCGCCGGATGCGTCCTGTACCTGTAGGTGCGCTTCGAGATAGTAGTACCCGGTGACTGCCTCTGGGGCGAGCGTCACCTCGCCATGTAGTGTGCCGTTCTCGCTTGGTGTGTACATTTCCTGTAAGATCGGGTTACCCTGGTCATCGCGTACAGTGATGCTGATGGGCAAGCTGGCGGCAGGTAATTCATATTGATCATCGACCAACTGGCGCACAATGCCCTTCCAGTAGATCGTCTGGCCGGGGCGGTAGATGGGCCGATCGGTGTAGAAGTAGCTTTGGTATTCTTCAGCGCTGTAGCCGCCAGGGATATTAAAGTCCCACGGGGCAATGCCCTGGCTCCATTCGCTGGATGCCGCCGTAAAATTGGCATCGCCAGTTTCGCCACTAATGGCAAGCGTTGGGGTCCAACTGTTCATTGGATCCAGTGCGAGTGCGGCCAGGGCCAGACCATCGGCATCGGTAGTAGCTTCGCCGCGTACTTCCCCGCTGTGGTAGAAGCGCACCGGCAGATCGGCTACGGGTTCCCCCGTCTGCAAATTGGTGATCCAGGCCAAGCTGTCGCCCTGGGCACTTTTCTTAAAGACTACATTGTTGTTGCTAAGCACAATCAACGCCTGCATACCCGTCACCGCTGCATTATCCTCAGTGGGTGGCTGATATTCGGGGTAGCTGACCTCCAATAGATAGATGCCGGGAGCCAAAAGCTCACCCGTCGCATTGGTCAACGTGAGGATCTGTTGCGCTGTCACATTGGGTCCGACAATTGGCGCATAGCTGCGTTCCCAGATCAGATTTTGTTCGGGGTTGGGCACGGTATAGTTGCGCCAGGTATCCCACTGATTTTCCCCCGTTAGTTTGAAAGTCTCCGCCAATGGTAACTGATACAAGCGCGCGTCAACACTGCTGACATTGCGGTAAAGCGTGCTGATGCGCGTCTCGGTATAGGCGCTAAAGTGGGTGAAGCGCTCGATGCCCATGCGTACAAACGCACTATGATCGCCCGTCGTAAAGGTGAAAGTGTAGGGTTCGCTGAGCGTGTTGCCATAGAGATCGACAATGCCTGCCCCGACCGTCACCGTATAGGTTGTCTGCGATTCCTTGAACCAGCTCAATTCGGCGGTGTTATCGTATTCCCGGTAATAGCTGTAGACCTGGGTAGTGGTCAACATGGGCGCAACCGTAATGTTGGGCAACACTGTCGTCCCGCTGAGCGGTGTGTTGAAGCGGATGGACACCGTGGTTTCGGGGGGCACATTCGTTGCCCCTGCTTCCGGTACGGTACCAGCAATGGCTGGCAAGGGGACAACCGCAAACTCCTGTGTATAGGCTTCCCGCAGATTGCCTTGTTGGCTGGCTGGTTGGGCGTCTGTGCTCAGGGTCAGTAAATAGGTGCCACCAAAGTCAAGCCATTGGGTGGGGGTAAAGGTTAAGGTTGTATGGGTTTGATCCCAGGCGCGCGCCCCTTCCACCGCCGTGCCGTCGGCGGCGGTAACCGTGAACGCGGCTTCGCTGCTGGCCGGATCCATGGGCTGACTAAAGGTCACCGCAAAGGCACTATCGGGTGCAACGAGATTCATGTTGGGCGACACACCTGTGACAATCGGCGCGGCGGTGGTAAACTGGACAACCACCGGTTCGGCTAAACTTTCCCCTTGTGCCGTCGTCACATCTGCGACCGTCAACGTGTACTCGGTCGCCCCTGCCAAGCCCAGGGTTGGTTTGAAGCGATAGATGCTCGTATTGAGCCATTCCCCTTGGCCTGCGACGGCTGGTGCGATTGTCAACGGTTGGGGCAATGTGCTTTGCTCATTCAGCCCTGTGAGTTCAACCACCGGTCGATTGAAGACAAGCACAATCTGGCCGTCGGTCGCTACCTCACTGCTCCCGTTGCTGGGTTGGGTAGAGGTAACGGTCAGCGGTGCAGCGGCGACCAGCGTGATCACAACCGGATTGCCCAATGCCACACCCGCGGCAGATTGCGCATCCCCATCCACTGTAAAGGTGTAGCGCTCGCCCGGTGTCGGTGCATCGTCTGGGGTGAAAAGGAGCGTTGATCCTTCGACGCTGACCGCACCCGCTAGCGCCGGATTGACGGTTACAGCCGCTTCGCTCTCCGCCGCCAACGGCTGGTCAAAGGTGAAGATGATGGGGCTGCCGTCCCAGGTGGTGCCATCTGGCGGGGTAGTACTGAGCAGGACCGGTGGCAGCGCGTTCTGGGTTGGCGGCGCAACATCCACGGCACGGTTGGGCTGCATCACAGTTGCGTTGGCCTGAAAAGGCATCATGGGGATTACGGCTACCAGCAATAATAGCGTTAAGAGAAAAATGTAAACTGGTTTGGGGATTCGGAATCGCATAAAATAGCTCCTGGTTGCTCGATCGGCGAGATGTATAGCACGGGAAGACACGCTAATCAGCGCGGTGACAGCTTCTTCCCCATCTTCCTACACATTTAATAAAATAATTGTAATGATTCAGCCGGGAACGCGCCTGGGAACGCCGCCTGAATAGGTACAACAAGTTGCCTTACTATTTGACTATTTGACCCTAGTATATCACAAATCAATCGGCGTGCATCGGTCTGGATTTGGACTGTCGCGCGGCGGTTTTGGCGGAACCGCTACTCAATTTGCCAGACGGGCTTCTGCCGCAACAAAGTTTTCGACGATTACCAAAGCCTGTGCGGATTGCACCCACGCGGCTTCTGCCGTGGCTTTGCCCTCAATCCAGAAGGTGTGTCCTCCTGGTTCCAAGACCCACCAACTTTGCAAGCGTGCCGCCTGATCCGCAGTGGCAATCACCGTGCCATCTTTGATCAGACGCAGGCTTGCCCACGGGTTACCATCACCTGTGTAGCCACTCACGGCAATCCGTTGGTTGGCGATGGGCATGCCGGGATGAATCTGATAGGCTGTATTAGCGGTGGGTGCGGCCAAGATCAATAACGAATTTTGCTGATCTGGTGGCACTGCAACTGGCGAATTGGCTGTTAGGGCTATAGCCGGTGCTGCGACTGCACAACCTGCCATCGTGAATTGGCAACTAGCAAGCGGAATGCCTTGGCCCACCATCCAATCATGATATTCGGGCGGCAACAGCCAATAGGTACGCTGACCGATGCGCTCGGACGGCGTGTCGTCGGTGGCGCGTGTGCCTGTCGCCAGATCGATAGCAAGCGCCTGAAATTGATTGTCGGGCAGGGTGGGGGCTGTATCCTGTAGGAAACGTTCCAGGCGTGTACGTGGACAAACCGGCGTGGGCAACAAGCCGCTGGGCGCGCAGATCACCACTTCGTCAATGCCAGCTGGGCGAGCAAAGGCGGCTGGCGGGGTGGGATGCGCCGCCAGCATGAGATCGCGCCAGATGGGGCCCGCACCGTCAATGCCGCTCACATCGAGCATAGGTCGATTATCAGCATTGCCCACCCAGACGCCGACAATGCGTTCGGTGCTATAGCCAATCGTCCAGTTGTCGCGCCAGTCGGTTGTGGTGCCGGTTTTCACTGCGGCGGGAAAAGACAACTCCACCACCGAGCCTTCGCCAAAGGCCGGAATGCGCGCCAGATTGTCCGATAAAATATCGGTGATCAAATACGCGGTCTGTGGCATGATCGTCTGATTTTGGCTGGTTGTCCACGCAGGCGTGCGCGCAGTCGTTCCCGATCCAACATTGATCAGCGCGCGCGGGGTCAGGCGTCGGCCATCATCCAAGATGCCATAGGCGGCGGTCAGTTCCAGCAATTTCACTTCGCTGCCGCCAAGGGTGAGCGCCAATCCCAGATCGCCGGTAAAGGTGCTGATACCGGCACCAGCGGCCAGTTGTTGTAGGGTATTGACCCCAATGCGGTCAAGCACTTTGACCGCGGGAATGTTATAACTGTTGGCCAGCGCCGTGCGCACACTGACCGGCCCATGAAAAAGCCGGTCATAGTTGACGGGCACATAGGGCACATTGCCCTCCTTTTCATCTTTGACATAGAAGGTGGTGGGCAAGTCGGCGATGATCGAAGCGGCGGTCAGCGGTGGCAAGCCGGCCTGGGCGCTCCACTGTGGGTCCAGTGCGGCGGCATAGGTCAAGGGTTTGATAGCACTGCCAGGTTGGCGCAAGACCAGGGCAGCGTTGACATTGCCTTGAATGCGCGCATCAAAATAGTTGGGACTGCCGACCATTGCCAGAATTTCGCCACTGTGGCTGTCGAGGATCACGGCGGCGGCGTTCTCTACCCGGCGGTTAGGATTGGTGCGCTGGTCACAAACGCCAGGAATACGACAGTTGATCAAGTCCAGGCGATGGCGCATGGCCCGTTCGGCCTGTTGTTGCAGAGCGAGATCCAGGGTTGTCACCACGCGCAAACCGCCGTCGCGCAGCCGTTCTGCGCCCAGTTGTTGCAACAACAGATCCTGGATGTACATGACAAAGTGGGGCGCTTCGATGTCAAAGAGGCGTGAGCGATAGCGCAGTGATTCGACCCCAATCGCGTCGGCTTGGGCTTGGGTCAGGTAATTCGCTTGGCGCATGAGGCGCAACACGGTTAACTGGCGCAGCTTGGCGGTTGCGGGTTCTTGCAGCGGATTATAGCCTGTAGGGTATTGCACCAAGCCCGCCAATAGCGCACATTCGGCCCCGCTGAGTTGGGGGGCTGGTTTGGCAAAGAAAATTTGCGCGGCGGCTTCCAACCCAAAGGCAAAGTTGCCATAGTAGGTTTGGTTGAGGTAAAGCGCCAGCAATTCGTCCTTCGTATAGCGACTTTCGAGCCGCCAAGCCAACCAGGCTTCGCGCAACTTGCGCCGGAGACTTTGTTCATAGCGTTCGCGTGGTTCCATGAGCAGATTGCGCGCCAATTGTTGTGTGAGGGTGCTGCCCCCGCTGACAATATCGCCACCGGCGCGATAGTTCTGCCAGAAGGCGCGCAGAATGGCAATCGGATCGACACCGGGGTGCAAATAGAAGCGGCTGTCTTCGGTGGCTAGGGTTGCCTCAATGCAGCGTTGGGGAAAGGCGGCGAGCGTAAGGTTGATCTGCTTACCCGCATCCGGATCAAGGACTTCGTATAGTAGGCGTCCCTTGCGATCGAGAATCTGCGTGGTCGGGCGGATCATGCGTTGTTCCACGGCGCTGATCGGGGGCAGATCGGCCAGGAGCCACTGGTATAATGAAAGGCCGATCACCGCGAGTAGACATAGACTGCCGAGGGCCACTTTTTGGCCGAATGAGAAACGAATTTTGTTGATCATGCGCAAATTTACAATAATGCCCTGAAATTTAGTGGATAGCTGGCAAAGCTAGGCAAGCATGGAATCATTATTGCCTGCAACATAAAACTGATAAGCTGTTCGCTAATGCGACGAGCCAGCGCGGCGCATTGTTCCAGAAAAATTTCTACGGCATGACCAAAATGACAACAATGAGACCTGTTCCACTGTGCCTAGGGCTACAATCTTTTTATAATAGCGTTGTAACAATTCAGCCGGAAACGCTCCCTAGTACACTTGGGCGGAAATAACCATACTATTCTCCGGTGAATCAGTAGTGAATCAGTAGGACAGTGAGACAGTACAAACACTGTTCTACTGTCCTACTGATTCACTGTCTTACT
>DAOTTR010000723.1:0-11834 GCA_034437715.1 Caldilineaceae bacterium | reverse complement strand
CAAGGATACCACCGGTTGAAACCGGCGGCTGCCACGAAAAACCTGCTTAAGCAGGTTTGGCATAGCAGGCGTCGAATTGATTCGACGCTGTCAACCACATGAGATCCGGTTGAGCCTATAAGTCTTGTTTCGCCGCGTTCTGCAGCTTGAAAGATGGTTGCTGCACGCTCGCTTAGCTTTTTGTCGCCCAACAGATACCAGATTAGGGTGTGGGTTCGGTGCTTATCTCTGGCACACGGGGATTAGTAAATTTCCCATAAAGACTTTCGATATTTTCGAATGCGCCGAGCACATGTAATGTGTTTAGCTCATCAATTAAATCTTGGCGTGTTGGCTCGCGATCAAAAGCTATACAGCACCATTTTTTACACGAGTAAAAATATACTTATGTGCTGCTACGGAGTATAATAACGCCATACACTTCTTCAATACAACCGGACCCTGTAATCCGACTGATCACGCTCTGTTGCCGGCCACGGCACGCGCTGTGATTGGCGCGTAAGGTCAAGCATCAGACGTGCCTTCCCGTTGGCTCTATAAATGTTAAACCATACAAAATGGAGCAAATCCATGAATATCACCAAGACATTGTACGTCGCTGACCGTGCTGGATGGCGGGCGTGGTTGGCCGAAAATCATGCCCATGCAACCGAGATTTGGTTGGTCTCTCCCGATAAGCAGGGTGGCCGCTTCACGTTGCCCTATCTGGAAGCGGTGGAGGAGGCGCTCTGTTTTGGCTGGATCGATGGCATTGCCAAACGGCTGGATAGCGAGCATAGGGCGCAACGTTTTACGCCGCGCAAGGTCAAGAGCCATTGGACAGAACTCAACAAAGAGCGGGCACGGCGGCTGATCGCGGAAGGCAAAATGACCGCCGCCGGGGCTGCCATCTTGCCCGATCTCGACCCAACCAATTTTCGGATCGCCGATGACATTCTGGCCGCACTGCAAGCGGATGCCGAAACGTGGGCAAATTTTACGGCGCTTCCAGCACTCTATCAACGCATACGGATTGGTTTTATTGAGGAGATGCGCAAACAGCCAGCCGAGTTTCAGCGGCGGCTCAACCATTTTCTCCAAAAGACCAAGCAGGGCAAGCAGTTTGGCACAATGCGGTAAGCCTAGCCTATCGGCAGAACATGCCTCCGTCTCCAGTGGCTTCAAGGTATACATGCGCTATGCTGCCGATTTCTTGGAGGCCACTTTCCTCTGCAAATTCTTTCACCGCGCGTCTTCTGCTTTTATCTCTTTGATCGGTCGGATCAAGAGCCGATTCATATAATCGGCCATCTCTTCAACAGAAAAGGGCATGTCGTGCTCCAACCACCACTGCAACAAGCTAAGCATGGATGAGGCAAAATGGTGGGCTACCAGTTCATCTGGCAAGTTCGAACCACCGAAAAAGCGGCGGCCCTCGGCGAGCCCTAGGGTTGTAAGGGGTGCCAATAGTTGTGTTGACTTTGTGCTGTGCATCAGCATCAGCAACGGGCTGGCATACGCCTTGGCAAATTGGACGGCCAGTAGGGTGTTGTTATGGGCTGCATTGGGGACCGCCGGTGACAGTAGCACCGCTTGAAAATCCGCAACGATCTCATGCAGAATGGTCTGTAGCAACGCCTCTTTGCTTGCGTAGTGGCGGAAGAAGGTCTTGTAGCCAACCTGGGCCCGTTGTGTAATATCGCGAATGGTGATGGATTCATAAGCTTGGCTGGCTACCAAATCAATAAGCGCCTCGCGCAAGAGGCGATGGGTACGTTGCACGCGCAAATCAGCTTGATTCATGCAGAAGATTATATACCAGATTGACACAGATGGGTAGTTTTGCTACAGTGTGGGTCATAAATATGACACATAGTAGGCTATAATACCTATTGGGCGTCATAAAATTTATGACGCGCTATTTTACACGCGCCATTAATCGGAGGAAAATCACGATGATCAGCTTGAAAAACTGGACGCAACAGTGGGGTGCCCCTGTTGGTATGAGTGTGATGATGCTTGTTTTGAGCAGTTGTCAATCGGTCACCTTGCCCGCAAATAGCCAGGTGCTGCCCGCTTCTGCAACTGTGCAAACCGAATCTGCAACGACGACCGCGACTGCCCATGCAAGCCATCAGTCCACCGCAAACCCAGGTGACAGGGCTGAGTTAGCGCAGCCGAGCCCGATCGAACTTGACCTCAGCCAGGGCCAAGCGATTGGGGCGATCTACGAAGCCTTTCTGAGCCCACAGCAAGAGGGCGGCGAAGAAGAGGATACACCCCCGCCTGACCCCAGCCCAGTTTCGCTCGACTGCGCCTTCTGTGCCGCGAAATGAACGCCCGTCGCGCGGCCATGGCGTGTTGGCCTTCACAAATGATCTGAGTAAAGCCTTTGTCCATGTGCAGGTCGAAGGGGTGAAAGTCGAAGATATTGTCATGTTTCATATCCATTGTGGCCGACCCGGCCAACTGGGGCCGATCATCGTTGACTTTGGCCTAGCCGGCAATTTACAGGCGTATCTGGCCGATGGTCTTTTGGCGCTGGAAGTGACCAATGAAGATATTGTCGCCACAACGAACCAGGGCGAGGGACTGGTGGGGGCCTTTACGGCCGGCTGCCCGATTGTGCAGACGAACCCACTAGATAAGGTGAAAACCATCGCTGGCCTGCAGCTCATTGCCAGCCAAGGTGAGCTTTACTTTAACCTGCATACCGAAGGACAAGTCTTTTTCGGCGATATTCGCGGTCAATTGCAGCGCGGCGTACGACGCGCTCTTTGTGGCCGGCGGCCAATCGCCCATGGTGACGATGATCAACGACGCGCGGCTGCACAAGTTCATTGCCGATTTCTATGAAGCTGGCAAGATCGTGGCGATTGTCTGCCACGGCACCTGTACTCTGTTGAAAACGCGTCTCTCTACTGGCAAGCTGCTGGTCGATGGTAAGACCTGGACCGGCTTTGCCAATAGTGAAGAGCAATTTGCCGACAGCTTTGTGGGCAAGCGCATTCAACCCTTCTGGATCGAAGAGGAGGCACGCAAGTTGCCCAACACAAACTTTGTCGTCAACGGTCGGTTCAAAGCCTATGCCGTGCGCGATGGTCGCTTGATCACGGGGCAACAGCAATATTCGGGCACAGCCCCCGCCCAACTGCTGATTGAGGCGCTCGGCATTTAGGTCGCCCCTGCGCTTCGTCAAATTGCCAAACCTTGGGGATGATACGATGATTCTAAAACGCAATTTCGATCCACGGAAAGTCGTCACCTATGTGTGGCGCGATGTGACCATTGCCCTGGTGATGGCGGCCTTGAGCTATGTTGCCTATACGGTTTTCGGTGTGACGGCAGTGGCGCTCTCCTTTGCCCCGCTCGGTGTATTGGGGTCGGCCCTGGCGATTTTTCTGGCCTTTCGGGCGAATACCTCGTTTGCCCGGTGGGGCGAGGCCGCGCAGATCTGGTCGAACATCATCAGTTCCAGTCGCACCTTTGCCCGGCTCATCTGCACCTTTGCCGATTCACACCGCCATACCCCGCTCTACAACGCTGAGACCGCTGAGGCTTTCAAACGTGCCATGCTCTACCGCCATCTTGCCTGGGTAAATGCGCTGCGTATCCAGTTGCGCAAACAATATGATTGGGGGGAAGCCTGGAGATTTCTGAACGACGGCGACCGTCACATCGTAGCGGCCAAAGAAAATAAAACCAGCTATTTGCTCAAATTGCAAGGGGAACAGATTTACAGCGCTATGGCGAATGGCACACTTCAGGGCTTTGATAGTTTTCAACTGGAAGGTCAACTGGCGCAGCTTTCCACCCATCAGGCGGCCTGCGAGCGCATCAAGGCGATCCCCATTCCGCGCCAGTATGATTACTTTACGCGCCTTTTTGTGCGCCTCTTTGTGATCGTATTGCCCTTCTTTTTGCTCAAAACCTTGGCCGCCGATGGCGTGCCCTGGCTGGTCATCCCGCTGTCGGGATTGATTGCGTTGCTCTTTACCACCGTGGAGCGCACCGGTGCTGTTAACGAAGAACCGTTTGAAAATCGCATCACCGATGTGCCGCTGGCTGCCTACTGTCGCGACATTGAGCGCGATCTGCGCGAACTGCTGGGAGAAGCTGTTTTGCCACCCCCATTACAGCCACAAGATGGGTATCTCTGGTAAGCTGTACCGCTAACTCACTCATGTTACGCAGGGTAGGGGTATGAGGGGGGTGGCGGGGAAATCTGTACTTTGTCCCGGCATTTGCTTCGCCGCTATCTCCGCGTGCCGTTCTGATCGGGCATATCTGGGCAAGTCGGGCACGCAATCGGCGGCGAAGCGCGTTTCGTCTGTCTACAAAGCTTCGTGCGCCGCCGACCGCATGCCCCTACCCGTTCTGACCCGATGGTTGCGTAACATGCGTTACTCATTTGAATTATTGGCACACGGGCAAGCGGCGATGGGCAGATGTTCAAATGTAATGCTGCCCATCGCCACGCCTTATTCACACAAAGGAGTCAACGATGAAAATTGCGATTCTGGGTACAGGCAATGTGGGCCAGGCGCTGGCGACCGGTTGGTTGCGCGCCGGCCATACGGTAAGCTTTGGTTCTCGGGAGCCAAGCGGGGAAAAGGCCGTTGCACTACGCGCTGCCTTTCAGGAGAAAGTTGGCCTACAAGAGCCGGTGGCGGCTGTCGCAGAAGCCGAGGTGGTAGTGTTGGCCGTGCCCTGGAACGCAACGGAGGCGGTCGTCAAACGCGTAGGTAATTGGGCGGGCAAAATCTTGATCGACGCCACCAATCCGATTGCTCCCGGCTTGCAACTGGCGCTTGGCAAAGATAGCTCTGGCGGCGAAGCGGTTCAGGCGTGGGCAACGGGGGCACGCGTCGTCAAAGCCTTTAACACAACCGGTTACAACAATATGCTCGATCCCATCTACCAGGGCACGGCGACCACCATGTTTATTGCTGGCAACGATGCCGACGCCAAGGCGATTGTGGCTCAGTTAGCCGAAACGTTGGGCTTCGACGTGGCCGACGTGGGCGATATCACCAAGGCGCGCTTTCTAGAGCCACTGGCCCTGCTCTGGATCAATCTAGCTGTTGCCCAAGGGCAGGGGCGGGAGATTGCGCTAAAGTTGGTGCGCCGTTAAGGTCATTTATGGCATGGCTCAGTATACCTTATAACTACCTGGGCCGCATCGACAAAGCAATATCGCCCAACTGATGGGTGAGCCGCCGCACCTGAATTGCACCCCATTCGTGCTGACAAAATAGGTTGGTTGGTACTGTACAGGCGAGGCAGGTGCAAACGACCAGGGATAATCGTAGTTTGCTGTGCCTGCCTCGCCCGTACGATCTAAAGTTCAGCTTCTGTTACGAGTTGCGGCGCTACGCCCGCTAGGCGGATGATGTCGCGCAGATCGAATTTGCCATCGGCGTTCTGGGTGGGCAACAGTGGCTGCCAGCCGGGCGTTTTGAGGATCGAGTGTGGGCTTTCGGCCAACAACCCAAGCATCGTCTCGGCCACAATCGTGCCGCCCACAGTGCCAAGCCGCTGCCCATCCTCTTGGATCGCGGCCTCGGCCAAGATATAATACCAGAGTGGTGTGCGTTCGTGAAAACCACCGGCCAAGAGCGCCTTGCCTTCTGCGCTCTGCTCCCCGCCCGCATTCTCCAACAGTTGCGCCGGCGAGAGCACCCCCTTCGTACCGACGATTTTCTGGGCAACATGTTGCCCCGTGGGCAGATCGAGCAGATAGCCGCGCAACAGGTTGCGCTTTGCCAGATGGGGCATGATATTCAACGCCGGGTCTGCACCGGGGGTTTCGCTCGGAACCGTGCCACCAGGGTTACGCAAACGGGTCAGCATGGGCGAGAGCTGGGTGTTGAGGGTGCGCGCCCGCTCAAAAGCAAAGTCTGGCTTGAGATCGAGAAAGTTCTCCCATTCGATGATCCAGTTGGTGGGCAGCGTGGGCAGGCCAAAGAAATCACCACTGAGTTGGGTGAAAGTGAAGAGTTGATCTAGGCTGGCCTTAGTGGGCTGTTGTTGGCCGTTCTCGCGGAAGTTTAGGTTGAAGTTGTAGAAGGCCCGCACCATGGTGTGACCAAAGCGATAGGCCGCCACGCTAAATTCCAGCGGCATATAGGGCACGCCCTTGGCAGGGGTATAGAAGTAGCGCCGCGCTTTGATCTGCTCGACTAAACTGGGCTCGACTATCTTCTTTAGAAAATCTTCTACCACCACCCACTGATAATGTTGGATCGCCCATTGGCGGGCCACCTCAAAGCTGCCATCGGGGTTAATCGTCGTATCGTTTACCAATGTGTTGTGAAACTTCAAAAAGGCCAGGTGTAGTTGCGAGATGATGGTATTCTCGTCATTGCGTTTGTCGCCGATCTTAGCCACCTTGCGCAACTCCTGGTCGAGATCATCCGCGGCAAAGCGTGGCAAATCGTTGTCCAGGGCTTTGCCTGGGGGGATAGCGCCAATATCTGCGTTATCGCCAAGTACCATTTCGGCACCGTTGCGGGGCGTTGGTTGATTGTCGGGGCCAAAGCCATAGACGCTGTCCAGATCAAAGGGTGATGTGCGCGTATTCTTGAGCCCCTCCACCTCTGTGGGGGTCAGCGGGACAAAGTTGGGAGTGTTCAAGCTTTGCTGCAATTTCTGCAATATTGCATCCGAGGCTGCCTCCAAGGTAATGTCGTGATCGACAAACTGCCCAAAGTAGGTGTATGCAGCCGGAATCTTCGACTCGGCACCTTCGGGTAGGTCTTTCCCTTCCTCAGGCGTGCTTGCGGGTTCGCTCATGGCGTCGCCCAACGCTTTCAGCGCCGCGATCGTCGCCGGGTCGCGCGGCAGTTTGTGTGCCGGGTCGTTAGTAGGAAAGAGATAACGAAAATCGATCAGGGGCGGCACAGGGGCGGGAATAGCCTCCAATCCGGCCAGACCGCGCGTGTGTGCTTGTACTGCCAGCAGGTCTTCTAAACGTAATACCTCACCGTGTGTTCGGGGTTGCATAGATGGACTCCTTTGTAAAATGTTGCTTGAAAAAGAATTTACGGTTGATTAACCGTTGCAAACAAGCGCTAAACTCATTCACCCAGGGCCGCGTCTAGCGCGGCTTCCAATTCATCGATTGTAAGCGGCTGTGACACCGCTGCGGCGGCAGCCATGGCAATGCCGGGGGCAACGCTGCCTACAACCACCCATTTGGGCCCAAAGAAGCGCACCGCTGTGTACATCTGTTGCGCGATGAGCGTAGGCACGCCATCGGTAACCATGGCGTCGTAGAACATGCGATGCACATCTGTATGCGGGCGGGTCTGCTGCTGGCAGGCAACGTCGTGGAGCACGCTCGCCCGTCGGTAATCACCCACATAGGGCGTCCCTGCCGTTCGCCAAAATCCTTCGGGAATGCTGGCCCCGTCGATCATGCTGCCCGTTGGCGCCACCCACTGAATGTTGTTGTCATCGACAAAGACGAAATCTGCGAGCAACCGCATCTGGCGGTCGGGTCCACCGTGGTGCAGCCACGCTGTCTGTACCTCTCCAATAAAATGTGCCATTACGAACTTCCTCCTTTCCAACATGCTATGCGAACTTCGTTCGCGTGATAATGAAGATCTTTAGAACGAGGCGAGATAGCGACCAAGTAGGGTCAAGGGATGCTCTGCTTGGTCGCTATCTCGCCTCGCCTGAACAACCAATTTTTGTATTCCTTTATTGGGAATCCGCCATTGATGCAAGGTTTTTGTATGCAGTGAAAGTTGTTAATTTTGTTTTTCAAAAAAGCATAAGAAGAATATAATATTGACAATAAATATCACTTACTATCCCAAGTAACAGCCATCATCATTTTACTATCCCTAGCCGCCATCATATTTGATCGCCATTCCGAATTGGAGAAATCAAATTCCGAATGTATTCCGACTTCTCGGAGGTGGAACCATGACTCGATCGGCAGAAAAATTTGCCCGATTACTCACAGAGGCAATTTATAAAATAAGCTTTCGTGAGGCAAAGACCCTTCAGTTTGTGCAAGATGATTTGGGCTATATACTAGAGAAAAAAGGCGGGGCTTCGATCGAGCATTGGCGCAAGGGTCATCTGCCGGCGAAGTTGGCTGATATAGAGATATTAGCCAAGCAGATTGTGACACGCGGTGGTTTCGCACAGGAATGGATCGAAGATTTTCTCCAGAGCGCAGGCCACCCTGCACCGAAAAATTTATGCGACACCCTATTTGCGCGGCCGCTTTCAAATGAGAAAAAGTCACATGAGCCGCCGGATACTGCTCTGCAGCTAGACGCGCTGCCCCTGGTGCAGATTCCTGATCCTGCGCCATTGCCCCTAGGCTCACTCATGCCGCTCAGTCGAAATCCGCTCTTTGTTGGTCGCGAACTTGATCTGCAGGCATTGGCGGCGTCGCTCAAGATGAAAGGGATTGCCGCGGTCAGTGAAGTGAAAACCGTGGCTACGACCGGGCTTGGTGGCATTGGCAAGACACAATTGGCCTGCGAATTTGTCCACCGCTATGGACAATTTTTCCAGGGGGGAATTTTCTGGCTAAGCTTCGAGGATGCCGATGCCATTCCCACAAAAATTGCGGCCTGCGGTGGCCCTGGCGCGCTCGATCTATCACCTGGTTCTTGGAATCTCCCCCTCGACGACCAGATCCGCCTCGTGCAGGGTGCTTGGCAACAACCTTTGCCGCGTCTGCTCATTTTTGACAACTGTGAAGACCCCGGCCTACTGCACAAATGGCGCCCGTCAAGCGGTGGTTGTCGCGTCTTGGTCACCACGCGGCTGGGCGATTGGGAAGCCGTATTAGGGGTGCAACCATTGGCGTTGGGCGTCTTGCTGCGCCAAGAAAGTCTGGCTCTTTTGCGTCATCACTGTCCCAATGCAGATGCGGCGATCCTCGATGCCATTGCCGAGGAATTAGGGGATTTACCATTGGCGCTTCACTTGGCGGGTAGATATTTATATCGTTACCGCCGTGTTATGAGCCCAGCTGAATACCTAGAACGGCTGCGTGACACAGATTTGCTGCGGTATTTGTCGCCAGAAGAGGGTGATATTTCACCCACGAATCATGTGCAACATGTAGGCCGCACTTTTGCGTTGAGCTATGACCGCCTCAATCCACAGCATGAGACAGATAACTTGGCCCTTGCGCTTTTGGTGCGTATTGCGCATTTTGCCCCTGGCGAGCCGATTTGGTATCAGCTATTGTTGAAGACGCTTGGTCACTCGCCAGATGAGCCCAATGCCGTGCTCAAGGCTGACCGTGCCTTTTCGCGCTTGATTGAGCTTGGCTTAATCGAGACGGCAAAGGACGAGATCAAACGGGGCGATATCCTGCGTATGCATCGCTTGGTGGCGGCTTTTGTGCGCGATGTTGCCAAGGATAAAGTCGAGGAGACACAAAAGCTTGTCGAGAAGGTCGTCTTTGAAGAAACGGCGCGTGTCAACCGCGAGGGCTACCCTGTGCCGCTGTTGGCCTGGCAACTTCATTTACGCTCAGTCGCCGATATCGCGCGCACGCGCGAAGATGAACAAAGCGCAAGATTATGCAACGAGATGGGCGAGCACTTACGGCAAATTGGTGACTATTATAGCGCGCGTCTCTATTTCGAGAAAGCACTGGCAATTTGGAAAAAGATGGCTGGTGGCGAGCATCCCGATACGGTCGAAAGTTTAAATAATCTGGGGCATTTATTGCGGGATCAAGGAAATTTAGCCGAGGCGCAACTCTGCCTAGAAAACGCGCTGGCGATCAGAAAGAAAGTGCTAGGCGAAAATCATCCCAAAACAGCAGAAAGTTATAATGAAATGGGCCGATGGTTCTACTCGAAAGGCGAGCTAGCGATTGCTAGGCCCCATTTTGAACAAGCATTAGCCATCAGCCAAGAAGTATTAGGAGAAGATCATCAATTTACGGCCGACTATTTAAATAACCTGGGCATGTGCCTGGAACAATTAGGTGATCTCAATGGCGCACTGGCATATCTCAAACGGGCGTTGGCGATCCGGCGCAAGGTGCTCGGCGAGGGCCATCCACGGACTGCCCTCAGCCTTAATAATATGGGCTACATCCTGTGCGCACTGGGCATGCTACGCGAAGCACAACCTTTTTATGAACAAGCATTGGCGGTGCGTGAGCGAGTGTTTGGTGTAGAGCATCCTGATACAGCCGAAAGTCTTAACAATCTGGGTGAGGTTCTTCAATCCCAGGGTGAGCTAGCTTCAGCGCGCTTCTATCTGGAGCAGGCACTACTGGTGTATCAGAAAGTTCTAGGCGCAGAACATTCCGATCTGGCGTATAGCCTCAACAATTTAGGCATCCTCTTACAGACACAAGGCGATTCGGCTAGAGCACATTCCTACCTGGAACGCGCTCTAGTCATTCGTCAGAAAGCATTGGGCGAACATCATCCACTCACAGAGCTTAGTCGCAAAAACCTGAGCCAGCTATGACATGTCATTTTTTTAGCCATCTGCGCGTACTAGCGTTTGCCACCGATGCCACCTTTTAACGTCGGAATTGGCGTTGGAATTAATTTTGCAACAATCTGATAGGGATTTTCATCACTGTTCCGATCTGGCACACCCTCCGGCTGGAATCCGTCAAGCACCTCGCCCATCGATGCGCGGGCCCATGTCGCCGGATTATCAGGAACATCCTCTGGCTCGAGTTTTCCAAAGTCTGCTTTGGCTGGCGGCAAGTGATTGATATCTCTCACTTCTATCCTGATTTTTTCGAAAAAATTGTCTCGGTCTGTGTCCTTGCCTGCGGCAAATTTCACAATTCCCACGAGGCCTGTAATTCGCTCATCGATCTCTAGATACGGAATTCCCCCGTTAGGCTCGGCAATAATACGTTGCTTCACAGCATTCAAGTCAGCACTCTGGCCATTCAATTCGAGCATAAATAGATAATCCATCATTGTCTCCTTGTTAAAAGCATGGATTGGACGGCAAAAATAAAAAGGATGGGTGAATTTCTACACAGGTCAAGAACGCTGCACGTGGCGGAACGACGAAACTGACTGCATCCGGCTAAACCGTAGACGAAACACAAACGGTTGCGCATGAATGCGCGCCAGCCTGGGGTTACGTACCCCACAATCAATATATCTGCTAGTCCTTCCGAAGATGAGGAATGCGATTCCGAACTTATTCCGAGATATGGGAAGTTTAGAAACTTAGGCGGGTACTCAAAAATCTGTCAGTTCTACCAGAATAGTGTAAGTCTAGGGTTTGCTCTGGATTTTGTCAAGCATAAAATCTACGTAACGATTCAGGCCAATCGCATTCACCACCGGGAACGCCGCCATCCCTGGCCGCCAGGGATGCCGCGGGAACCCTCTGGGTGCCCAGGAGTTACTGCGTAAGTCCTATATAAATGATTCACGTGCGTTACATACGACACTAAAAAAGCGGTTACATAGAGAGCGCAGAGAAACAGCGATAGTGAAGACTTAGCTTTTCTCTGTGTCCTCTGTGCCTCCTCTGTGTTCTCTGTGTAACTGCTTTTGCATTTCGTAACATCGGCTTCGATGGCCCTCTATGGCGGCCTGGGCACGTGGACAGAATATGCGCTGTAGTGTTACGATCCTTCCGGCGTAAAGCCCTCGACCTTTAGTCGTGGGATATAAGCCGTCTGGTCCTACTGGACCAGGACATTGATTACATACGTTGCGAGATTGTATTACGCAATTGGCAATTTGCGTAATATTTGCTATGGTACACCTATGAGATTGACATACAAGTATCGCCTAAACCCAACATCTGCCCAACGAACCAAGCTTGACAGAACGCTTGAGATTTGTCGTTGGGTCTACAACGATACGCTGGGTATCCGC
>DAOTTR010000722.1:0-3042 GCA_034437715.1 Caldilineaceae bacterium | reverse complement strand
ACCGTGCTATCATTCAGCGCTTCGACGCCCATAATCACATTGTCAACGCCGGCCTGCTTATAGAGCGACAGGAGATCGGCATCGCGCACGACGGCGGCGGCGGTCAGATTCAGATTGAGTGATAGATCCAGTTTGCGCGCGGCGACGGCGGTCAGCGCGGCTTGGGCCGCCGCGCGATCAGCGGCAAAGTGTTCGTCGGCCAGCCAGACAATGCGCACGCCATAGTCGCGCACTAGTGTTTCTAATTCATCGGCAAAATTTTCGGGCGACCGATGGCGCCAGCGCCGCCAGAAACTCCATTGACCACAGTAGGTGCAGCGCAATGTACAGCCGCGGCTAAACTGCATCCCCGCGGCGCGGCCAAAGCCGAAAAGTTGATAGGCCGGCCAATCGACTAATTCCCAACCAGGGCGATATTGGTCCAAATCAATGATTGGCGCGCGCATAGGGTTCGTCTGCGCTGTACACCCATTGCGCCAGGTGATGCCCTTGACTGCCGCCAATGAACTGCCTTGTGCCAGCGCAGCTATCAATTCGACAATTGTCGCCTCGCCTTCGCCATGTACGGTCACGTCCACCGCAGGATGCTCCTGCATGATCGCCTGAGCGGCATAGGTTGGGTAGACACCGCCATAGATGATCCTGATTTGGGGTAAGGCTTGGCGTATATGGCGGGCTGTTTGCATAGCAACCGGGTGGGCGGCGGTCGAGCCAGTATGGCCGAGTAGTAGGCAGTCGGGTGGGGCTTTGGCCAATTCCTGGACAAGTTGCTGATCAGTCCAACCCAACACATCATTGTCGATCAAGCGGACTTGGTGACCAGCATCCAGCAACGGTCCACCCAACAGGACCAATCCCAGTGGAACTTGGTAGCCCAGGCCGAACCGATTCGCAATAAAGCGACGGCAGGGCGTTAGCAAAATAATGTTCATGAATTGCTCCCAGTTTACCCATCGAGCGTCTGCAAATTGATTGCGTCACCAGAGACCTTTAGGGTCTGGCATAGAAATCGGATATACTAACTATGGTTAGTATAGATAATAAATTGTCGATTGTCAATAGCCAATTGTTGCCGCCATCCTGGCGGCGTTCCCGGATGAATCGTCACAAAAAATTTACTATGTGCATACAAAGGCTTAAGCGCTTGCCCTTTCGGTGCGCGCAAGCTACAATTTGCAGAATTGTCATTCACAACTGTTGGCTATATCGTACTGATTTGCGCGCTGCTGTTGGCGCGGATTCTGTATAGCCCCTTTGTATGGATAAATGAATCTATGCATGTAACCAATCGTCGTACGTTTTTGCGGCGCACACTGCAAGTGGCAACGGGCGCGCTGCTCACTGGTTGTACGCCCATGCAAGCCTTGAATGCCCCTGTTGCAAGTATTGCTACCTTCACCGATCACCGGGGTGCTGCATTGCTGCCGCCGCTTGCCGCCACCGTGCTACAACCGACGGTGCCTGTGCCCGATGTTTCCCTGGCCGCCAAGATCGGGCAGATGATCATGGTGGGCTTTGGTGGGCGCACCGTCGATATCAGCCACGCAATTGTGCAACAAATTGCCGATGGGCTGGTGGGGTCAGTGGTGCTCTTTGGGCGCAATGTGGGATCGCCAGCGCAACTCCTTGCCCTCACCAGTACCTTGCGCGGCTACAGTCCGATTCCGCTGCTGGTGGCGGTCGATCAGGAGGGGGGCTGGGTGGCACGCTTGCCGCGCAGCTTTGGCATCACGACCAACTATTCGGCCCAGTTTTTGGGGACAGGCAATGATCTGGAACTGACGCGGGCCCAGGGGGATAGTACTGCCCAGTGCCTTGCCCGGTTCGGCATCAATTTGAATCTGGCCCCGGTGGTGGATCTGAACACAAATCCGAATAACCCGATTATTGGTCGCTATGAGCGCAGCTACTCGGCTGACCCAGAAATTGTGATCGAACATGCGCGCGCGGTGATCGAGGCGCATCGTCCGCACCAGGTGCTGTGTACACTCAAACATTTTCCTGGTCACGGCAGTTCACAAAGCGATACGCATTATGGCTTTGTCGACGTCACCGATACCTGGAATGTTACAGAATTAGCGCCCTATGCTGCCCTGATTGGCCAACAAAGCTGTGATGTGATCATGACGGCGCATATCTTCAATGCCACGTTGGATGCCGATCATCCTGCCACGCTGTCGCGCCACGTGATCACTGGTTTGCTGCGCGAGAAATTGGGCTTTACAGGCGTTGTGATCTCGGACGATATGCAGATGGGCGCGATTGCCAACCAGTACAACTTAGAAACAGCGGTGCGGCTGGCGATTGAGGCGGGGGTCGATATTATCGCCTTTTCCAACAACATTCCCTTTAGCCGCACCGCCAATGCCAATCGCCTACACGAGATCATTACTGGCTTGGTAGACGATGGTACGCTGAGCGCGCAACGTATCGATGAATCTTACCAGCGGATCATGAATTTGAAACGACAGTTGGTCACGTAGAGACGCAAGATTTTGCGTCTAGTCATTGCGTCTAGTCATGTAGAGACGCAAAATCTTGCGTCTCTACGATTGATGATTACAGATAACACGAATCATGAATATTGGTAGATTGAATGACAAAACCGACACTTTATCCTAAAAATCCGAATTTTTCATCTGGCCCCTGTGCCAAGCGCCCAGGGTGGACTGTCGCTGTCTTAGAAGATGCCTTGCTGGGCCGTTCGCACCGCTCCAAGCCGGGCAAGGCGCGTTTGCAAGCTGTCATCGAACGCAGCAAACAAATTCTGGGCATCCCTGCCGACTATCTCTGCGGGATTGTGCCTGCTTCCGACACCGGCGCCATCGAGATGGCGCTCTGGTCATTGCTGGGCGCGCGTGGGGTGGATCTGCTGGGCTGGGAGAGCTTTGGCAAAGGCTGGATCAGTGACGTGCAGAAACAACTGCGCCTGACCGATTGCCGCGCCTTTACAGCAGACTATGGTGGGTTGCCCGCCCTCGACCAGGTGGATTGGCAACGCGATGTGGTCTTTACCTGGAATGGCACGACCTCTGGCGTGCG
>DAOTTR010000721.1:0-8453 GCA_034437715.1 Caldilineaceae bacterium | reverse complement strand
GCGGCATTTCGCTCGCTTTCAGCACCAATTTGCGTATACAGTTCAACCGCCTCAACAAAATGCGGCTCTGCCTCGGCATAATTGGCTCGACTATAATAGACCAAGCCAATCCCAAACTCAGCCGCGGCGCGGGCTGCTGGATTGTCCTTTTCCGCTGTCGCCAACTGATCCAACGTGTCCTGATAGGCGCGCAAGGCAAACCGTTGGAGATCAACTTTCAGATAGAGATCGCCCAATGCCACAGCGACTTCTGATACAGGCTGGAGGGCGTATGCTTGGACATACGCAACAATGGCCTGTTCGAGCACGCCGTATGCGCGATAGTGACCGGCCAATAACAAATTGCGCGTCACTGGGTCCAGATCCAGCGCCTCAATTTCAGCAACGGTTGCCTGTAGCTGCGCTGCGTCGGCCGCGGTCAGGGTGCGCAGCGCGCTGGTCTCGGATTCACGCAGCGGCGATGCAATGCCCGTACGGGCGCTGACAGTGAAGAAGTAGCGCTGTGCCGGTTCGATTGGCCACGCGGCGGGCCACGCCACTGTACAGATACGATTCGGCGCAGTTCTTTCATCCTCGACACAGGCCAAGTCGGCGGCGACGATCACGACATCATCAAACGAACTCAGGCCACTTAGGCGCAACACATACTCAAGCGCGCCGCTTACATCGACCCAAGTGAGGGTGGGTGTCAACGTCAGCAAACTGGTGTTGCGCGGGCTGAGAATAATCGGCAACTGTCCATAGTCGCTTTCCCGCTCACGCGTCTCGCCTTCAACTATAACGCTGCTATCGATTTTTTCAACTAGGCTACCGTTGTTTGGTGCGACGGCAGGAATGCTGTTGGCGGGCAGCGGTTGCGCACGCTGACAGAGTGTCGATGTAATGGCGACCCGTTGACCACCGGTCACTCGATAGGCCTGGCCGCTGAGGCAGACAATGGTGGCGCTGCTATCGGGGGCAGTGCGCACAGTGGCACCAGCCGCAACCTGTTGAAAGGCAGTTGCAGGCTGCTCGGCCTGGGGTTGGGCCGGGGGCAGCGCGGCTGGCGGTATGGCCGTGGGTAGAGGTGCCGGCGGCGGTGGAAGGGTGGGGGCAGGATTGGCGGCTTGGGTTGCTGCGGGCGGTGCAGTGGTGGGTAGCGCAGTGGTTGGGGTTGCGGCCTGCGGCACGGGGGCCATCAAGCCGGGCGAACGCTGTAGGGCAACCGCATCCGCCACAAAGACATCCCCCTCTACATAGGTGATAATGGCAATCGATTCGGCTACCGCAGCTACTGTTGGCGCAGGGGCCTCCTCGACTGGGCTAACGGATGTTGGGGCAAGGGTAGGGACAGCAGTGGGCGCAGGCAAAGCGGGCGTACAGCCAACCAGAAGCACGCTCACCAGGAGAGCGACCAGCGTCGTTTTGAAAAATGGGGTAATGCCAACCATAGTTCCTCCCTTTTTGCTTTGCTACTTCCGTTTATACAGTTGAATAGAACGTTGCAATACGGTTGCGCATTGGATCGTTGGCGCGCTTTAGGCTCGGCACGCCCATTCCGTAAAGAGGGCATCCGCCTGGGTTGTCCGTTGCGCTTCGTCGGCATGGGCCACGGCTGCATAGATGGTGAGGATATTGCAGGCTTCTGCGCGGTTGCCGGTTTGCTGGTGCGCCACGGCCAGATAAAAGAGCGCTTCGGCGTAAAGTCCCCCTGGCCAGCCATCAATGGCCTGCCCCAACGCGGTGATGGCCGCTTGCGGGTTGCCCTGCTGCAGATAGACCCGCCCCAAATTCTTCTGTAAGTCGGGCGCGTTCGGTGCCAATGCAAGGCCATGTTGCAGGGTTGTCAGCGCTTGCGCCAACTCATTTTGTTGTAAATAGGTAAAGCCCAGATTGTTATAAGCCTTTACATACAAAGGATCCAGCGCGAGGGCTCGTTCATAGGCCGCAACCGACTGGGCATAATCACCCAACCGTTCGTAGGCTAAGCCCAGATTGTATTCATAGATGGCGTTCTGCGGCAGCCGATTCAGGGCTTGTTGATGCGCCATGATCGCCAGCGACCACTCGCCCTGGCGATAATAGAGTTGCCCCAAATTGTTATGGGCGTCGGCGTAGGCAGGGTCAAGCATCAAAGCGCGGTCCAGCAGCGACTGGGCGCTGGCCCACTGCTCGCTTATCAGTAGGGCAGCCGCTTGATTATTGAGTTGCAGCGCTTCACAACTGTGGGTCGGCGTTTCATCAATGCTAGCCAGCAAAGTTGGATCAACCGTAATCCCTAGCACCCGTAAAATCTCTTCAGCCAGTTGACTTTGCAGATCAAGAATGCAGACCGCGGCGCTAGGATCCTGTTCTTGCACCGCGCCGCTGACGGTTGCGGTTCCCAAAACTTCGTCGGCAGCATTGGTCACTCGGGCGGTTAGCTCCACTTGGTTCACTTTGCGATAGCTCCCTTCCACCCAGTAGTCCAGATTAGTGGACATGGCCGCCCTGGGCTGTGGACGATCCCAAGCGATGCCTTTCAGTTCCGGCGCTTGGCTGAGCTTCGCGTACAAGATATCGCGGGTGCCATCGCTGAGAATCAACTCATACGCCGATTGACCGGGGGTTAAATTCTGCCAGTCGCCAATCGCAAAGTGCAGCACCGCGGCTTCGCTGCGTAGACCAACCCGACCGCCAGCAAACCAATAGATCAGGAAAACCACTAGCACCAAGCAAGCCACGGTGATGTAAACGCCATAGGTGGTCACAATTGGGTAGAGCAGCGTCCGCAGCCGTGGCATTGTGACAGAGATGGCTGTTGGGCGATTAAATCCTGATCGCCCAGATAAAATTGGTTGCGCAGCCGCTGCTTGTGCTTCGCCAGCCGGCTGTGTGTCTGCGGTCGCGCCGGCCACACTTTCCCCTGTGGCAACGACTGTGGTCGCGACTGTGGTCGCGACCCCATCATCCCCAGGCGCAACGGTCGCCGCAACCGCCGCTTCGATATAGGCATAGCCGGCCGCCTGCAAAAACGCTTGGCGCTTGGCGCTTGGCACCCCCAATAGATCGGCAACTTGCATCACAATTTCGGGCCGATTCGGACGCGAATCGCCATTGCGCCAGCGCGTCACGGTGGCGGGATTGACATTCAACCGTTGCGCCAGCCACGCGCCAGAGCGATCTTGCGCGGTTAGATATTGATCTAAAAGTTCGGCAAAGTTCGGGTAATAATTCATCAACCACGGTTCTGGGCAACGGTTCTGAGCCTAGTGCGTACACGAGTGCAACTTCCGGCAATGCACGCCCTGCACGCGCATCCTGCACGGTTTGCACGAATGCAACGCCCCCAATGCACGCCCCGCCCGCTATGCTAAAAGGGTCATGACAAACAGGAACAGTCCAAAGTTAAATCAGCCTGAGTTCAACCATTGCCCTCGATATAGGATGGCTACAGGCAGCGAGACCACGGACAACCAACCATCATTTTACCCTTGCTCGTTGGGGAAACACGCGTGACCGCTTTACCGGCGGTAGGATCCCCTAACTCAATGAGCCTCTTTTCCTAACAGGAGGCTATACCGATGAATGTGAATCTATTGACCCACCCACGCCGTTGGGTACTTGTGTTGGCAACCGCCTTTGTCCTGGCCGCAACGGCATCCTCGGCCTCGATCTGGCTGGATACTCTGACCGGCGCATCGCTGACGCCCGCGGCGTTCGCTTGTCAACCAATTGGCGGCGGTTGTGGATAGGTCCGTAAAGTAGTGTAGTTAATCATAGAGACGTTGCGGCAAGCGTCTCTATGATTGATCGTATTCTCTTGCCTGTGTAAGATGAGCGGGCAATACTGTAACTAGATAGTCATACATGGGTGTACCGGCAATCTGTGGTAACTCATCCAGTGCCGACTGGAAGATAGCACCTGCTTTATCATATTGATTCTGGCCAAGGTAAGCTAATCCCAATCCATCCAGCACATTTAGGCGCAAGTTGATATCGTTTATTTGTTGAAATAAACTGATACTGGAGAGAAAAGCGTGTTCTGACTGTCTCCAATTCTGCAGAGCTAAATAACAAAGTCCTTTATTATTTAAAACCGCCGCCAGATTATGCATATCATATAATTTGCCAAAAGCGTATTCGGCCGATACATGCACTTCCAATGCTTTGGCCGGATGCCCTGCAAGCCAGTAGACGATGCCTAAGTTCATCTGTGCTATAGCGCAATTCGCAGAATCGTGCATATCTCCCAAAATCGCGATTGCCTGTTGATAACAGTCAATCGCCTCCGCATATTTGCCTTGTCCACGCAATGCATAGCCCAAATTTTGCAAACTCCAGGCAATTTTGCGTTGATCATCTTGCGTCTGGCGAATTTGCAAAGCATCGCGGTGATAACGTTCTGCCACCTCCCATTGTTGCCGGTCAATCGCCACCAAACCTAAACGGGAGAAACAGGTAGCGCGTTCGGGGTCGGCCCCGTCCAGCAGCGTGAGTGCAGTCTGGGCTAGATCTTCCGCCTCGTGATAACGATGTTGTTGCCAATCTACGTAAGCCAGTTGGTTCAAAGCGCGTGCCTGACCCTGGTTTTCGCCAAGTGCAGTAAACGTGGCAATGCTGGCATTCAACCACTGCCGGGCCAACTCAAATTTACTACGCAGGCGAAGCAATTCCCCCACATAGAGGCGCAGTTCGGCCTCAGCCCGGTGGTCATCCTGTTCCTGACTGAAGGCGACGCCACGCTCCAAATAGGAAATCCAATCATCACGATGGCCGGCCATTTCCATCTTGGGGGCCAGCAACAGCAACAAGTCACGTGCGCCGGGCCAGGCGGCGTCCAGGGTCAGCGCAAAACGCAATGTATGCAATGCGCGCTCGCGCGCTTCGGCCAGGAAATGCGGTGCACCGGCTGTGATCGTAGCGTGCGCCAACGCCACACTGCGCACCACATATTGTTGAAAAAGGTCAGGATAATCAGGCAATGAACTTGCGCCCGCAACACTGTCGCTGGTCATTTGGCTCTCCCCATAGTACCTGATCTTCAGGAAAGTAACGCACAATCGTTTCTATAGTGTAAAGGAGCGCCATCAAAAACCCAAAATATACAATTTATCGACCACCGTTCATGGTCGGTGAAGGCTACTAGTAGATCCCGGCGTAAATAAGGTACCCTATTTTTACCATGATGTACACGAGTAACGTGCCTGATTAACTGCCGTGGTATCTACGCCCAACTGTACTAGTACAGAGCGGTTCAAATGAACCAATCGTTACGCAGCAGATTTCGTAGGCCACGTTTGCAACGTGGCAATCCGCCCAAGACCGCAACACGGCCCGCGCCAAGCCTTGGGCCACGACGCTTATCCAGTTAAAAACCGGCTGGTTTGCAGGGAACGACCCTGTCACGTACCATACGTGACCTACAATCGCTAGCGCGTGAATTGGGGCAAATCGCCCTGGCTTTATTGCCGCCGTCGTGGACTAGGCGACTCAGGCCTGCCATTGCGCCACTTTTTCTTGCAAAAAGGTGCGCGTCAAGCTGTGGATACTATAATAGCGTTCATGTAAGCCACCGCGCGCATCGACCAGATTGAGCTGAATCAGTTGATTCAACGCCATACGCACCTTGCCGATTTCCAGGTTGCCCACTTGCGCAATATACTCCAGACTTTCGCCGCCCAGTTTGACAAGCGGCATGATCAGCAACACCCGCTGGCTCGTTTCCTCTAGCTTATCCCAGATGCGCCGGTAAATAAAGGTATAGAGATTTTGCACGGTCTGTCCGCGCGCGGCGCGCAAATCCGCCAAAATCGATTCCAAGGTATACAGGTGCGTTTGCCCCACCACCAGGCGCAGTGCCAGCGGGTTGCCCCCCACCGTTGCATAGATCGGCAATAATTCTTCATCGGTACAGGCAGCCAACATGGGCAAATTGCTGAGTGTCGCCTCTTGCCGAATGAGCCGCAACGCATTCTCCTCATTTAGCTCTGCGACCGCAACGTGATAAATATTGGGTGCCGTGCGCAAGCTTTCGCGCGAGGTCAGCAAAAATTTACTGGGATTGCTGAGCGTTTGCAAGGTGGGGAGTAAACTCTCCACATCAACCAGGGTTTCCAGGTTGTCAATGACGATTAAATGGGGCAGCGCTTTGAGGCGCTCTTGTAAGAGGCGCAATAGCTTTTCGCCAGGATAGCCATTCGGCACCACAAATTCGGGAATGAGTTGCTTGACCAGCTTTTCGACCAGCGCTTCAGCCGTCAGCGCCGGTTCACTGACGGCGCGGATGACACCGCCAAAATTGAAATGGTATTGGCGTGCACTCGCCCAGCCAATTTCGTCATAAACATTCTGCTCAATCATTTGGCGCAGCAACGCATCGGCTAGCGACGTTTTGCCGATGCCGCCCATGCCTTCGATGGCCAGTAACCAGGGCGGCGCGGGCGCAGCCAAAGCGTTCTGCACCTGGGTCAGAAGTTCGGCTACGCCAATCAAGTTTACATAGGTTGCCGGTTCCAACCTTTCAAGTAGCAACGTGCGTTGTGCGGCGCTGGCCTGCAATTCCATCTGGTAGAGCGTTTCTGCCAGGCGGTTAATCGCTTGGCGTTGTTGGGTATAGACTGTGCTCTCGGCAATATTTAATTGATGCGCCAGCCGTTGAATCGACCAGAGATCCAGAAAGCGCTTTTGCAGCAAATTGGCGTCTGCCTCATGATTCTGTTTCAAGGATTCAATAGCAATGGACAATAGATGATTGTTGGCGCGCCGTAACGTGCCATGCCCTTCGCGCGCTATTTTGCGAAAGAGATAGAGAGACCGCAGCGGGCTTTCGGCATTGGCATCGCCCTGCCACTGTCTGAGCGCATCGCGCACATCATTACCAAGGGTAGCAAAGTGGGGATCCTGATCGAACGTCATTCGATTATCCTCCGGCGTGGGTGTTTGACTCTACACGCAAGGGTGCGAGTTGTGATCTACTGCATACACATATTGAGTATCTCACCGTAGCATAAATGTTCGTGGAAAACAATAGATTTTATAGATCTTCAGTAGGTTTTCAATAGGTCTTCAATTGCAATCTATATGCAAATTTTCAATAGGAATTGAATAGGTTAACGCTAGATCTTTTTAGGTATGATGGCGCTACGTATCGATCTGGTACAGCATGCAATTATCTGTAACGAGCGTCCCTCGCAATGATGACCAATGGAAAGTGAAATACAATTATGATGACAGTTCGCAAAGCACAGCCGACACACCGAACACCCTACGCATTTATTTTATGGGGAGATAAATTTGAGGAAAGAGTTGCCACCATCTTTGCCACTGAATTTCGAGAGATGGGTATCTGCGTCAAAATCATTGGGTTGACGGGCCTGCAAGCGGCTGGCGTCAATGGCCTGATTCTTACAGCCGACTTGACATTGGGCGAGGCCTTGCCACTCGCCGATAAGGCAATCTGCGTCGTTGCGCCCTGTAGTGCCATCACGCTTCATCAGATCGAAGATGACCCGCGCGTACCCCAGTTTTTTGAACAGGCGCTTGCCAACCACGCCCATTGCATTGTTAGTCACAGCAATGTTATCGCGCAAACTTCCTTAAAAACATGGGCAACGCCGACCACTCAATTTTCAATTTACACCGAGAGCAACGATTTAATTGGGTTGGCCCATGCCATCGCCGTTTCGCTCTTCAATCGAACAGATCGCGCATTGTAGTCATACCGCGGCCCCGTTCCACAGCGTGACATGGGCCAAGCCATCGCCCACATGGACACGATGCACGCGCCGCAACATGATCACCACGCCCGCCTGATCGGCGGTCACTTCGGCCAGTACGTTGCCAAAGAGATCGCGCACCCTACCCAAAAGCTGACCAGCCGCTACTTCCGTCAACAAGGCGACCTCGGCGCGCCAGTAGCCAGCCACCGTGGCCGATAGGACAGTGTCCAGGTTGCCATCGCCAAAGAGATCGTGGGTCATGGGGCGCGGCTGGGGTGCGCCGGCCAACATACCCAAGTGGCGCATGACGTTGATCACCCCTTGCGTAAAACAGGCGAGATCGTCGGGCCGGGCATAGCCACCGCCGGGGGCTTCGGTATAGAGCGAAGGCACGCCCAGATCGGTGGCAGCCGAGACGCTTCGCCCGGGGGCCATGGGCAGAGGATGTCCCCAAAGCACCGGCGCGCCAAAGGCGCGCCCGCCCGCTTCTGAACGCTGACCCAACTCGCCCTTGTCATGGATATAGCCGATCAGCGTGGGAATGTCATAGGCCACACCACCGCTGTGCAGATCAATAAAAAAGTCGGCATGACGTAACAACTTGGTGGTGATCAAATCGGCAATGCGCTGGGTAATTGAACCATTGGCATCACCGGGAAAGACGCGCGCCAAGTTCAAGCCGTCGATGGGGCTGCTGCGTTGGGCGCTCTCATAGGCCGGCATGTTACAGACGGGGACCATGACCAGCGTGCCCGCTAACGCGTCCGGCTCGAC
>DAOTTR010000720.1:0-9165 GCA_034437715.1 Caldilineaceae bacterium | reverse complement strand
CTAACGCAGGGATGGGTTGGGGCAAGTCCAGATAGCGCACCAGCGGTGTTTGCACACTCTGCGCCACAAAACGATTTGCAGCGCCGTCATAAAGATATTCCCAGGGCAATTGGGCCAGTGCAGGCGTGTCGGTCAGGTTCAGGCGAATGCGTAGGGAAACACTTGACTGGCTGGCTGCGCTCACACTGCGCAACCAGCAGTCGCGTACTTCGCCCACGAAGAGTGCGTCAAATAGCCGTAGCCCGAACACTTGCAGTGTGTCCGCCGTGGCCAGATCGAAGCTGCTGAGGAAATCGGTCAATTCCGCTTCATCCAAGGGGAACATGAAGCGTTCGCGGCCCTCACCGCAAAGTGGACTGAACACGCGCGTGCGATATTCCTGGGCCTGGCGGTCGATATGAATGTCAAAGTTGATCGTGGTGTTTGGGTTCGACACAGGCTCCTCACGCTATACTTCTCTGGCAATAGTATGTTGATCCGCTGTTGCGCTAACACAGCGTACCCAACCTGCGTAAGACAAACGTAGTACCCTCACCAATTCTTTTTCAGGTTATACCCCGTCATCCCATAGCCCTGTCGCTGATAAAAGCGCAGTGCGCGCTGATTCGTCCCCGCCACATGCAGGCTCATCCTGCGAATTCCCTGTGCTGACAACTGTTCCTCTGCCAATGCCAGCGCCGCACTGCCATAACCATGATTTTGGAAAGGGGCAAGGATATCAATCGCTTCCAGCCAGGCAAAGCATTCGGCGCGGTTGATCGAGAACCAAAGGTAGCCGATCAATTCATGACCAAAGTCCCGTTCTAGTTCCAGACAAAAGAGACAATCGTCTTCACTGTCGACGCCAGCGGGCAAGCGCGCGGCGGTTTGTGCCACGATCACTTGCTGGGCTTTTTCTAGCTCGATTGCATAATTGGCTGCCATTTCAATGGCACTTGCTTCGTTATTGAAGGCAAGATAGCTGCTGAGTTCGTCTGCGCGCATTGGGCGTAGCTGTAGCATTATTACTCCTTGTTCAAGGGAAAACCCAAGTAAGTGCCTACTCAATCTGGCCTTCCCACGCCGCGTGGACATGCTCGAAGCCGTTGCGCACAACAGGGGAACAACCCGGCGCTGATGGCACTTCCCTTATTTTGCCGATGCCAACAGGGCAAAAGTCTGCGCCACAATCTTCCCATCCCGCGCCACAAACCGTATGTTGCCATGCTTGATTGCTCTTTGTGCTACAGCCGGCCAACAAGAGACACAACATAATGCAATAACGCGGGATCAATTTCATTTGTTTGCTCCTGGTGATATGGAAGTGTTCATAGACGAACCATTTAAAAGTCATACAAATAAGCCGCCTACTGCACGAGCGTGTATGTATGACTTTTAAGGGTTTTTATCTATAAGGGAATAGAACGATACGCTACAACCATACAAAATGCGCGTAAGAGAAACGTAGTAATCAGATCATTTCTCAACGCCAGGTGCCCGCGCCGGCGGGCCACGCCTCTGTTCTTGCCAGACGGTCAATAGATCGACCTGGTAATAGGGTGGTTTGGTCGGGCGGGGTATTTTTGCAGATCATGCCAAAGTGGATATCCGCGCCAGTGTGGATGCTTTGACCCAACTTGACCAAAGTGATTTATCCTCAGTACAATAGATCCTATATTCATCCGACAGTCGATGAACTGATCGGATACACGGACAATGAGCGGGGTGCATGCCATGCAAGCCTATGGTCCTGGTTTTGCCCAGGTTTATAATCAGCGCTGGGTTGGCTTTGCCCGCAAGGTCGCACCCTATTTGCTGGATTTCTATGCCAATACAGCGCTGGGGCCGACCCAGCGCTCCGTCCTTGATCTCTGTTGTGGCACCGGGCAATTGGCCGTCTATTTTCTGGAACGTGGCTACCAGGTCGTCGGGCTGGATCTGTCGGAAGCCATGCTGCACTATGCCCGTGAAAACGCACAGCGCTATCTTGCGCGCGCGCAGGCGCGTTTCGTTAATGCCGACGCCACCAATTTCACACTGAAGGATCGCTTTGGCTTGGTCGTCGCGACCTTTGATGCGCTCAACCATCTGCCGGATTTACAAGCACTGTACGACTGTTTTCGCTGTGTGGTCGCGGTGGCTGATGGCTACTTTATCTTTGATCTGAACACGCGCGCTGGGCTGCACCGCTGGCACAACATTGAGATCGATGACAGCCACGAAGAGATGACGATTGTGAACCACGGCATCTATGATCTCAGCAGTGAGCGTGCTTGGATGAAGGTGACCGGCTTTGTGCGCAACGCGGCGGGCAGCTATGAACGCTTTGAGCAAACCGTCTATAACACGGTGTTCGCCATGGCCGCCGTCAAAGAGGCGCTGCTCGCAACCGGCTGGCAAACCGTTTACTTTGCGCGTTTCCAGGATCTAAAAACACCGATCACCGATCCAGAACAAGAAAGCCGCGTCTTTGTGGTGGCGAGCAAAATGTAGCAATAACATTTGGAAGTATTCTACTTAGGCAATGCACCAATGCCGATCATACTATAGCGGTGGGTGTGACAGCTCTATACCAGCCGCAGCACAGCCAAACTTGAGGAATAGCTCATTATGTTGTTAAAGGATAAAGTGATTATTATCACCGGCGCGGGTGGCGGCATTGGCGAAGGCATTGCCCATGTTTGTGTACGCGAGGGCGCCAAAGTCGTCGTTGCCGACATTCGTGGCGGGGCGGCGCAAAGTGTTGCCGCCACACTGGGAGAGAATGCTTACGCGATCACTTGTAATGTAGCGAGTGACGAGCAATTACAGTGGCTGGTTGCGGCGACAGTTGCGCACTTTGGGCGGATCGATGGGTTGGTGAACAACGCGGGGGTGAATTTTGCCAAACCGTTTCTCGAAACAACGCCTGCCGATTGGGAACGGGTGATCAGTGTTGATCTGCGCGCCGTCTTCTTCTTGACCCAGTTGGTCGCCAAGCAAATGCTGCAACAGGCCGCGCCCAAAGCCAATCAGCGCGGCAGTATTGTCAACATTGCGAGCGTGCATTCGGTAGCCGCCTTCCCGGGTGCCGGCCCCTATGACGCCGCCAAATGGGGCGTGGTCGGCCTCAGCAAAGCCGTGGCGGTCGAGCTGGCAACCCAAGGCATTCGCGTCAATGCTGTTTCGCCAGGGCTGATCAATACGCAAATCTGGAAAGATTATCTGGCCGCCACCCCCGATCCTGCCGCCACGAACGCGTACTGGAATAGCAATATTCCCATTGAACGCGTGATCGAACCAGAGGAGATTGGCGAAATGGTGGCATTCCTGCTCAGTGATCGCGCGCTGGCCATTACGGGGGCAAACCTGCTCGTGGATGGTGGCATGACTGCCATGCTGGTGAGCAAAGAGCCCTATGCGCGCACATCTCTTGACGGCGAATAAGCCGGCAGATTGGGCAGCGTTGCGCGGCTGCCAGTTCCCCATTGCTATACTCAGATCAAATTGAAAACCGAGTTTTTGATCGCCGCTCCGGTCGATGGCTCCGGTGCGAAGCAAGTTGTGCGCGTAATCGGAAAAACGCGGTTTTTGATTCTGCACCCAGGATCGATAGCAACTAAATATCAAGACAAAAGTCCGATACATTTTATAGCCGTTGCAAGTAAAATAGAGAAGTTTACTCGATCGCTTGCAAGTTCTAGAAAATTGTACAGTAGATGCTTACACTGTAACCGAAATTAGGCGGTATTAAACCGTAGTACGGCACACGCGCTTCGACTATTTGCACACAGATAACCCATGAATTATCAAACAATCCAGCGACTTACCAAGCGAGTTATCGCATCTTCGGCCTTTCCAGAGAAAGACCGCAAGCAATATATGCGTTGGTTTATTCCTTATTTGCTGGTGATACTTGCGCTAGTGATTGGCGTTATGTTCCTCATACCGACTCAAGAGTGGCAATCACAAATCAATGATGCGATATTTGTTGCCAATTTCGTTATGATTTTTACGATATTGGTTGCACTATTCATTGTCCAACGTGGTTATGTTAAAGTTGCGGCCCTGACTGTCTTGCTCATGTTGTTTGGTATTGCAACCTATCTCACGGTTGTCTCCTTCCAAACATTGCACAACCCAGATATCGTAATCTACCTTATATTGATTCCATTAGCTGGTTTGCTATTGGGCAAACGCCCCATGATCGGGTTTGCCATTATGGCGTTTTGTGCTGTCCTGATCATTGCTTATCTGGAATGGCAGGGCTATATTGCCTCACCATTGGGGCAACAGACAAGCGTCAATGATCTGGTTATTATGTTATTGGCCATTACGTTTAATACCGTTTTTTTGAATGCCGCGATTGGCCGGGCAGAAGCAAAGACCGAAGAGACGCGGCGTAGTACGGCGGAACTTTCGATCGTCAATCAAGAGTTGGCCCATAGTCAGGCCGAATTGCAACAAGCACGCGACAAACTCGAAATCCGCGTCAGCGAGCGCACAGAAGAATTGCGCCTGGCCAATAGCCAATTACAGGCAGAGATCGAGCAACGTCAGCGGCTTTTCGATGCCCTGCATAAGTCTGAAGCCAATTGGCGTTCACTCGTCACCAATGTCCCTGAACTCATTGCCACGATCCAAACGGATGGGCTGATCTCGTTTATCAATCGTCCAGTCGATGGTCAATCGGCTGCCGCGTTGATTGGCAAACATGCGCAAGAATTATATGCACAGCCCCAATACCAAGCTGTGTTTGAGCAGTCTATGCAACAGGTGATCGCGACCGGCAAGATGATTACCTATGAAAGTGAAATCGAAGTTGGTGAGAAAACTTTTTGGTATTTAAATCGGCTAGGCACCATTCAACAAGCTGAGCGCGTCGAAGCGTTGATTTTAATTTCAACCGATATTACCGAACAGAAGCAAACCGAAGTCGCTATGCATCGTATGCAGAAAATGGAGAGCTTGGGGGTGCTTGCCGGTGGCGTAGCCCATGACTTTAACAATCTACTGACGGTCATATCTGCCCAACAATCGCTAGCCTTATTGAAACTGCCGGCCAATGATCCGCTGCGCCGCCATTTACAGAAGACGATGAAGGCCGTGGCGCGCGCCACTGAATTGACACACCAAATGTTGAACTATGCCGGCCGCGGCAAATCTGAACAAAAGATGATCAATCTCAATGAGTTGGTGGCCGATAATATTCACCTCTTCTCTGCGTCAATTCCCAAAAATGTTCGCTTATCCACTACGCTTGCCGACAAGTTGCCTTTGCTCTATGGTGACCAAGGGCAGCTTCAGCAACTGATTATGAACCTCCTCTTAAATAGTGCCGACGCGATTGGTGGGGAAGCTGGCGAAGTGAAGATCACGACGCGCCGCCATGAATTGCGGCCCGCTGAACAGAGCGCTTGGCCCTGGGCCGGTCAAGCGCTCAAGCCGGGTCCCTATATTTTGTTAGAAGTACAAGATACCGGTTGCGGCATGGATGCTACGACGCTGGCGAAAATTTTTGATCCCTTCTTTACCACCAAATTTACTGGCCGTGGCCTGGGGCTTGCCAGTGCAATTGGCATTGTCAGCGCGCACCAAGGTGGCCTGCACGTAGAAAGCACACCCGGACAGGGCACCACCTTCTTTATTCTTTTGCCGATTGTCGATGAGCCCGTGTCTGCACCAGATGCCACCGCATCCCCCATCACTACTTCGCTGCACGGTGAGCTTGTTTTGTTGATTGATGATGAAGAAGATATCTGTGAAGCTACCGCCGAAATCTTAACCACGGCTGGGCTTAACGTGATCATGGCCTATGATGGACCGACAGGCTTGGCCAAATTCCGCAAACAGCAAACAACGATTAAGCTGATTATCTTGGATCTCTCCATGCCCATCATGAACGGAGAAGCGGTGCTCCAAGAAATTCGCAAGCTCGATCCGGCCATGCCTGTCCTCTTGACCTCTGGCTACGATGAATATGAAGTAATGGATCGCGTCCAGGAGTACGCCGTAGGTTTCATTGCCAAGCCCTATACGGTTGATATGCTGCTCCAAACCGTCCACCAGCAATTAGCCCAAGCCCTTGGGCAGAAAAACGCGCTTGTCATAGCCTGAAGCAGCTTAGAACAGTAGAAAGAAATAAGTATCCAGTAGGGGCGGCTTGCCGCCGCCCGTTCGCAGCGAGCCAAACGCAGGGCGGCTGCGCGGCCGCCCCTACGCATGATTTTGTTGGGCAAGCGCTGGATACTTATTGCTTTGAAAGCGCCTAAGGACTTTTTCTGGTCAGTCCCCGGCACGCTATTGCAGAACGCCGGTTTTCAAATTGAACTCAGGTAGATGGACAAACGGGATAATTACTACGACAACGTTAAATTTCATCACCTGCTGCTCTGAATTCATTCAACACGAATTTAACGTTGTCGTATTACAAAATGTATACAAAAACAGCGAAGGCTTACGCCAATCGCTGTTTGAATGAAAATATCATATTACACAGTCTTTCCTGGGAACGCCAGCATCCTTGCTGGCCGCCGCCAGAGGTAGCAGCGCGCCCACTGTGTAACATACATGAAATTATAAAATTACGGCATAGCTTGTGCAGCTAGCCAGGGAGTACAGTTATGACTTGGCCCACGCAGTCATGATCGCGCCACAGGCCCCACCCCACACGGCAAAGGTGACAATCACGCCAGCACCAAACCAACTGGGATCCTGGCCCAGGGCAGAAGCCATGCCAAAAAAGACTGCCGCCCCCAGAATGATGCCGATGATGCTGCCCACAAACAGCTTACCAATCGATTGTGTGCTGGTAAACGCGCCCACCAAAATCGGCCACAGGATGATGCCAATCACAGGGATGCTGCCGATAATGCCACCAATCATGCCTGGAATGCTGGCCCCGATCCGGCCAGACGCCAATGCATAACCCAGCACAGGACCAATCCCGGTCAGCAACAACGCCACGGCAAAAGGAACCAGTTGATCCGCTTGTAGAAAATAGACAGCCGCATAGGCAATCAATGCGGTCGCAATGCCAGCATAGAGGGAGGCCAACAGTGGATTACCCAAAGGGCGTGCAGGGCTCGGTCGCACAGCAGCTACCATGGTTAAGGGAATCATTGCGCTTTCTCCTATCGTAAATCACTTGGGATGGATTTGATGTGCAGAACAAAGTTGCGTAAAATCTATACTAATCATATACCATAGAATTTTGAAAAGGGCAACCTCGCGCAGCGCAGGCCAACAATTTCCGCCGCTACCTAGCGCTTGCTTGGCGTTCGTCTAATAAACGGCACAGCGTTGCGATCAAGTCAGGCTGTGGCCTATCGGCCAGTGTATAGGCGCGGTGATTGAGTCCGCTCATGTAGGTTTTGAGCACGATGTTGAAGTCCCGCAACGCGGCATCCAGGTTCAGCGGGTGAACTGCCTGCGCGCTTTCAAGCCAGTCAAACATGGCTTCGGTCATGGCGGCTTGGCCCAAAATATCTTCAGCGAAATAATCATGCTGACCACTTTCCATGGTACCGTCGAGATTGGTTTCCCAGCCCCACATGCTCCAATGAACCGCGCCGCGCGCGCCATAGACGGCCACCCGTTTGTGCAGATGCATGCGATCATCGTTGACCAACACTTGTGGCGCATTCGGCCCACATCGCAGCAAGGCACTGACCCCGTTATCAAAGGTGAGTGTACTCAGCGTCTGGTCGGGCGCAAAGTGTTGTTTGGGTGTTGCTTGCAAACCCTGTGTCCCCGCCACTTGCCCCAGGATGGTAACCGGTTTGCCACCGGGGTTGAAGGCGGCAATCGCTTGCAGCGTATGCGTGCCTTGATAGGCCATGTTCAACCGTGCGCTGGCATCGATCAAACGCAACTCGCCGATCTTGCCCTCTTGCACCAAGCGTTGCAAGGCCAAGCGACGCGGGTGAAAGTGCAGCTGATGATTGATGGCAATCTTCACCTTGGCACGCTTGGCAAAGTCGCAGATGGCCAAATAATCTTCTGCTTGGATCGCCAGTGGCTTTTCGACAATCACCGCCGGAATGCCGGCCTCTTCTGCCGCCCGAAAGACTTCCAGCCGTACATTGGGCGGCGTATTGACATGCACCAGGTCGGGCTTTTCGCGCGCAAAGAGCTCGCGATAATCTGTATAGCGGGCCGCAACGCCAAACTGCTCACCGAAGGCATCCAACTTGTCTTGCTGACGAGTGGCAATCGCCACCAGTTTGCCGCGTCTGATATGTTGATAGGCGGCGGCGAGGCCGCGCGCACGGCCCCCGCTCACAGCGATAATCGCGCATTTGTACATAATCACTCCTTATTGGGATGGGTTATCTACTACCTCTACTACCAAGGATGCAATAAAACTTTGGCTGTCTTGCCCGTCAACTGTAATTCCCACGCCGCCTGCGCTTGGGCAAGTGGGAAGCGGTGGCTGATAAGTTGCTCCAATTGTGGGCCAAGTTTGCCGATCAGCGCCATGATCGTGGGCGTGTCCTGCATGTTGTAATGCCACGAGCCGATGAGCGTCAAGCCTTTGCGGATCATATCGGGGCTAATGCGCAAGGGGGTTTCGTCGCTACATTCGCCCACAAAGGCAACTTTCCCCTTGCGGCGAGCAGCGTCGATACAAAGTCGATGGGCCGCCACGACACCAGAACAATCAATCGCCTTGTCGATGCCTCTGCCACCGGTTAATTCTCGCAGTTGGGCCAGGGCATCGGGCTGGGTCGGATCGATCACGGCGGTTGCGCCCAATGCTAGTGCCAGATCAGTCCGCCATGGGTTGTTGTCCACGCCGATCACGCGTGCGCCGCGCGCCACACCGTTGATTACGCCGCCCAAGCCCACCGGCCCCAACCCGCTGATCAGCAGTGTATCAAAGGCATTGACTGCCATCAATTGCATAGCCCCAAAGGTTGGGCCAAGACCACAACACGCCAACGAAGCGTGATCGTAGGAAATACCATCGGGAATAGGCACCAGCAGATGGTCGGGCTTGAGCAGATATTGGGCGTAGGTGGCACTGCCGTCGCGCGTGCCATGCAGGGCGGCGAAATCAGGATTGTGTTCACAATGGATGTAATCGCCGGCCAAGCAAAGCGCACATTGACCACAGGCATGCGTAGGCATCACAACCACGCGATCCCCTACCTTAACGCGCCCAGGTTGCGCCACGGCCACCACTTCGCCAGCGGCTTCATGCCC
>DAOTTR010000719.1:0-2244 GCA_034437715.1 Caldilineaceae bacterium | reverse complement strand
ACGCGATAGCGCCACGGATCGCCATCTAGCACCGTGGTGCGGATCATGCCGCGCATACTCAGCGTATATTCGGCCCAGTCTACCACGCGCACAGTCTGATAGATACCAGCATAGCGATCCCCATCAGGGGCAGTGATGCCTTTGGCGTTGAGTTCGAGCAACTGGCTGTGCTCACCCTCGGCTACGACAAGGTTCCATTGGTCGTCGTAAAAACCGTAATTGGCTGCGCCGCCGTTGGTAAAACATTGCCAGCCCTGCCCCTATTGGTGACGCTCCACGAATTAGCGCCGACCCTGGCGGATCTGGATTTGGAGGCGATGCCCGATGATGAACAGCGCCGCCACTTGCTTGATGCCGTGCGGCAACAGTGGCTGACCCAATTGGCCGAGTTCCGCGCTACAGCCTTCGCGGATGGGTTAGAAGAAGCGTTGGAAACTGGCAATGTGTTGCTGGTCTTTGACGGCCTGGACGAAGTTGCCGAGCGCCTGCGCCCGCGGGTGCGCCAAGCGGTACGTGCCGTCTGTCAACAATATCGGCAGATTCAGCAGGTGATCATTACCTGTCGTATTCGCTCCTACATGGGTGCCGCCATCTTTACGGAATTTACCGCCCATACGTTAGCCCCCTTTGATGCAAAAAAGATCCAGCGATTTATCGGGGCTTGGTATCAGGCAGGTGTTGATCTGCAACGCATTGATCAGGATAAGGCAAAGGCTGCCATCGACGATTTGCAACAGGCCGTGCGCCACAAGCAGTTGCAGGAATTGGCGTCGAATCCACTCTTGCTAACAACAATGGCGATCATTCACCAGCGTGACGTTGGTCTGCCGCGCGAACGTGTCCGTCTCTATACCCTGGCTGTGCAAGTATTGCTTAATCGTTGGCAAATGCGCAAAGGCGCTACCACTGGTGCCGTACCATTCAGTGAGCAACTCCTGGGGTTGCTCAAGGACGATCTCAAATTGCGGCGTATCTTGGAGCAACTGGCCTATCAGGCGCACCAACAGCAAGCCGCGGGGGCAGACGAGGCGACGCTGACGCGCGGCAAACTGCTAACCCTGCTGAAGATAGCGCCTACCTGGGCAACACAGCACTGGCGGCTGAATTTCTAGACTACATTGACCAGCGCGCTGGGCTACTCGTTGGCCGCGGTGGCAGTGACGCAAATTCTGCTGGTACCGGCGGACATCCGCAGATTTATAGCTTTCCACACCGTACTTTCCAAGAGTACTTGGCCGGTTGTCAAATGGTGCAAGGGCGTAGTCGCGTCCGTGAATATTGGGAACGCACACGCGAAAGGGATTTCTGGTATTTGGCGGCTCAACTGGGCGCAGAAGAGTTGCTGTATAACCGCGGCAATGACGCCGAAATGCTGCTAGACCTGGCCTATGATCTCTGTCTCGCCACCCTGCCCACGCAGGAACAGGAATGGCGCGCCCTTCTCTGGTCAGGTCATATGGCCACTTTATTGGGAACGGCGACTATTCAACGTGACACAGTCAAGCCTGACAGTGGACCGGCTTACCTGGCGCGCCTTATGCCTGGGCTACTGGGCATCATGCGTCAAAGCTCGCTCAGCGCGCTTGAGCGCAGCGATGCAGGTCGGATACTGGCTCACCTTGGCGACCCACGGCTCGAAGTGCTGGACTCGCTGCGTATGGAGTTTTGTGAGATTCCGGCTGGACCCTTTCTCATGGGCCGTGCAGATGCTGCCGCCCGTGATGACGCGCAACCGCAGCATACCTATGAAATCCCCTATACTTACAAAATTGGGCGCTATCCAGTGACGAATGCCCAGTTTCAGCAATTTATCGATGCGGATGGCTATGCTGTCGAAGTCTACTGGCCAGAGGCGCTGGCCGCTAACGCATGGCAGAATGGCACATTCCAAGGTTGGTTGGATCATAAATGGCGAAGCAAGCCCCATGATTTTGGTGAACCCTTCACGTTGCCGAACCATCCGGTAGTCGGGCTTAGCTGGTATGAAGCACTGGCCTTTATCCGTTGGCTTACCAAGCAAATGCATGAATGTGGATCGCTGGCGCAGGATTGGACAATCCGTCTGCCCAGCGAGGCCGAGTGGGAGAAGGCGGCGCGTGGGCGTGACAGTCGGTTTTATCCTTGGGGTGATGCATCTGACCCCAACGCCGCTAACGCTGAAGCGAGTGGTATTAATGCGACCAATGCGGTAGGTTGCTTTCCTGCGGGTGCCAGCCCCTACGGCGTGGAGGAGATGGCGGGCAA
>DAOTTR010000718.1:0-14479 GCA_034437715.1 Caldilineaceae bacterium | reverse complement strand
CCGGGTGTCCCCATCTGGGGAAACAATACCGCTGTTTGCACGCCCTTATTGAGTTACCCTCACCGCCCCTACCGTGGCCTCACGCGATCGCACGGTTTCCCCACGCACTGGGCTAGGCTCTGATTTAAGTGTGGGCCGAAACTCGTTGGCTTGCAACGCCCTTCCTAGTTTCGTTCGATAAGATTCCCTTTCCGCTAACTTTAGATCACAATCGATCACTCACGATATGTCTAGACCTCTCTCCTAAATCTTAGAAAGTGAAAAGAGTACTGATGCATATTCGATAAACTTTGTGCCAAACTAGCTAGCGCAGTGAGCGAACAAAATTTGTCGAATTCGATAAACTTGGGGTTTTTTCGAGCGCGGTGGCTTGAAAACAAAAATTGCTGCTCTATTGAACCAGGCACTTTAAACAGCAGCGTGATACGAACGAGCGCCAATCCACAACCGTTTTGTACAGTCTATATTTGTACAGTCTACACTGGTCCTTGGTGGGTACCTTGCGCTGTGTGTGGATCAAGCCGCGTGAGTACCCTGCTGCCATTATACTTGGCCCTGTTTATTCCTGCAAAGCGTATAGGATCTAGATTGTTTCTCGGCTGCTGTGCTACAATCAATAAAAAATCTGTTGCAAAATTTATAGGTGCTACTCATGAAATATGCTGATATTGTTGACCGGCTGACCGGCGAGGGCTATGACGGCTGGCGCGTACATGGCAAGGCCCGTGCGTTGATTGCCCATGGCGTTGATGTAATTTTACTGACGATTGGTGATCCCGACTTTCACACGCCCCCGGCGGTGGTGGATGCCGCGGTGCAAAGTCTGGCGCGGGGGCGCACCCATTACACGCCTGCCGCCGGTGAACTAAAGCTACGGCAAGCGATTGCAAGTGTGCATGCCCAGCAGACGGGCCAGGCTGTGACCTATGAAAATGTGGCCGTGGTGCAAGGCGCACAGTGCGGCCTCTATGTCGCGGCCATGTGTACCTTGCAAGCGGGCGATGAAGTGATCATGAGCGACCCAGTTTACAGCACCTATCCGCCGGTCATTGGGGCAACGGGTGCGACGGGTGTCTATGTGCGCTTGCGCCCGGAATTGAATTTCCACCCAGATTGGGATGAAGTCGCGGCGGCGATTACCCCGCGCACACGCGCCATTCTCTTCAACACGCCCCACAATCCCACCGGCGCAATGTTGCGGCAGGATGAAATTGAGCTGCTCGCCGACCTAGCCCTGCGCCACAACCTGTGGCTGATCACCGATGAAGTCTATAGCAGCTTTGCCTTTGCCCAGCCCCATGCCAGCCCCGCCAGCATTGCCGCGATTGCCGACCGCTGCATCACCATTTCCAGCCTTTCCAAATCCCACGCCATGACGGGCTGGCGTCTGGGCTGGATCGTGGCTCCGCCCGCCATGATTGCACACGCCAGCGATCTATTGGCCGTTATGGCCTATGGTGGTCCGCCCTTTATTCAGGATGGTGCAATCGCCGCGCTGACGACCGAACTGGCCGAGGTGCAAACCATGCGCGCGGCCTATCGCCGGCGCAGCGAGTTGGTACACACCCTGTTGGCCGATACCCCTGGCCTTCGCTGCTGTGCAACCGAGGGGGGCATGTATGCCCTGCTCGACATCCGCAGCAGTGGCCTCTCCTCCATGGCTTTTGCCGATCAGGCTTGTGCAGAGGCGCATGTGGCCGTGTTGCCGGGCGACGCCTTTGGGCCCGCCTTGGCTGGCTATCTGCGCCTCAGCTTGGTGGTGTCCGAGGAACGCTTGACTGAGGCCTGTCAGCGCATCCACCGGTTTGCTATGGCCCATTTTGGCTGATCGAGTTGGTTCGTGCAGCTATCGTGCCCAGATATACGCCTACCCTGCCTAACATGCGTGAATAAGTAGGATTAGCATCCCGCAATGCGCCTGTACCGATTTGGGAACAATGTGAATGAAAACACCGTAAAATTTGTCCGCGCGCTTGCCAAAATTGGCCGTAACTTTTGCCTTGTGGCTACGTCATTCTCTGTGAGGCAGGCTGATATAAAGATTTCTCCAGGCGAAGGGCACTCCAATTTGGGGTGCCTTTTGTCGGTTTGTGTTGGTTTTGTCTGCTGCTCCGCTTTGGCTGCTTGATAGAGAGCCCGCTTCAGTGTTACAATCCTTACAATCGTCGGCTTCACTCTCGCCACATCCGATTTATCAAAAATTCTTCGAACCCAAGGACATGTTGCGTGCAATCAACGTCATTTCGTCTCGTCTCAGCTATGGTCACACTGCTGCTCTTGGCGGGATTGGTTTGGGTTGTCGTCTTGGTTGTGCGTACAGCACCGGCGGCAACCGTCACACGCACGCGCACGCTGCGGCCAACCGTCGCTGCCTCACCGACGAGCGGTACCGTGTTGGTCGCCGCCGACACCAGCGGGCAGCAGCGTGTAGCGGCTGGCGGCTTTACTTTTGTCCCCGTGTCCGCCTATGCGCTTGATCTCACCGCTACATCCGCGACCCTCACCAGCCAAACTGGCACGATTTTTCTGTTGCGCGGTGGGCCACCCGAACAGGTGTCCTCGGCACCAACGACGGATTTGGATGAACGATTTGACGAATTTGTGGCTTTTTATGCGAATAGAGATAACTTTGTGAGCCGCAACAAGCAGGCAATCACGCTGGGTGGGGCCAACGGACGCGTCATCGATTTGCTGAGCGAAAGCGCTGCCAATGGCTTTACCGGACGCATTGTCATGGCCCAACCTGATCCGGCACAGCTATTTCTGCTGGTCGCCGTAAGCCCGACGGACGAGTGGGAAACGACCGCCGGTGCGGCCTTTGAACAATTGATCCGCTCGGTGGATTTTTTTCCGCTGCCGGCAGTCGTAACCGTGTCCGAACCTACGGCAGCAATGACGCGGACAGGGTCCGCCAGCCTAACACGCCCAGTGACGCCAAGCCGCACACCCAGCCAGACACCCAGCCGCTTGCCAACGACAATCGTCTTGCGCCCCACACCTATGCCTATATCTGTCGCCACACCTACGCCCACAGTGCGGGTCACCGTGGCGGCAAATCTGGTGTTGCCCCGGCTCGCAACCGCAGTTGCGACGACCTTTGCCCCGCCGATTGTGCGCCCAAGCCCAACCAACTGGCGAGTTTATTCTGATGGTAATGTGGTTAATGATCTAACCGTGCTCAATACCACCATTTGGGCAGCGACCGATGGCGGCGTCAGCCGTTGGAACCGCAGCAATAATTCGTTTGCGAAATTTACTACGCTGGATGGCCTGGGGGTCAACCGCACGACGACGGTCATCGATTGCGCCCTGCCCGGCTTTGGGCTGCTTTTCGGCAGTGCGCAGGGCTTACAAATTTTTGAGGCGGCGCGCGCGGCCTGGAAAAGCCTCAACAGCACCAACAGTGAAATGCACTTCGACGACGTGACCGCGCTCTATTGCAGTGTAGAAAACGGTTTTTTGGTGGTGGGGTACGCCCAACATGGGCTCGATATTTATGATGCCCAAAGTGAAAGCTGGACCTTGATCGACCGCGGCAAAGGCCTGCCCAGTGATACGGTCAGCGCGCTGACGGTGATCGGCGACCGCGAACAGATTTGGATCGCATCGGATCTGGGCGTTTCTGTGCTCACGGAAGATGGCGTAATCGCATACGATACGCGCAATACGCCGTTGGAGACCAATGATGTGGGGGTGATGGTCAGCAATGCGCAAGGCATTGTCTGGCTGGGCGCGGGCAACAAAGTCTATAAAATCGACGACGAGCAGTGGACGATCTATAGCGATGCCTATGTGTTGGCGTCGCCTTTTCCCACGGGCGACATTACAGCGTTGGCCTTGTTGGGCGATGGAAGGCTGTGGATCGCGTCAAACGCTGGCGAGCTTTGTCTCTTTGATCCAACTGCGGTCACCTGCCAAGAATTTTTCGGCGCAGCGGAGCTAACCAGCGCCAGTGGTGTGACCGCTCTGGCGCTGGATTCGCAGAATCGGCTCTACCTGGCGACGGCGCAGGATGGCGTGCGTATGTATGCAGATGGTCTATGGCGCACCTATCGCGCTCCAGTGGAAGCGATTCCGAGCAATCATGTGCGGGCATTTGCCCAAGATGCTGCCGGTTTGTTGTGGCTGGCGACAGACGCGGGTCTCTACCAAATCAATCCCGTCAATGAGCGCGTTCTTCAATCTTTTACCAACCAAAATACCGACTACCCGGTGGAAGCAATCGTAACACTTTTCCCCGATCCCGCGGGCGGGCTGTGGGTAGGTGGCGCAGGATTGGGCTACTTTGATGGCGAGCAATGGGTGCGTTATACGACTGCCGATGGCCTGGCTTCGGATCAGGTGCAGGCGATTGCCGGTGATGCCGAAGAACGGATTTGGGTGGGCACGGCTGCCGGGCTCAGCATTTGGAATGGCGATGCTTTTTTTAGCTTGACGCGCGCCGATCGCCTGCCAAGCGACAACATTTTGGCCCTGTTAGCCGATCAAACGATTATGTGGATTGGTTCCGACGCTGGCTTGCTGCGCTTTGAAGCGAATCAATTCCAAATTTATCGCATGGCTAATACGACGGCAACGCCGGCCAACGCGGTGACTGGCAATCGCATTCGCGCCCTCGCCAAAGTGGCCGACGGCGCGCTGCTCGTCGGCACCGATCAAGGGCTGGCGCGCTGGGTGGCCAATGGGATAAGCCTGATCGAGGAAACCGAAGGCTACTCGATCAGCGCCATCGGTCTGGGCCAAGCCGATGCCGTGTGGTTAGGAACACAGGAAAACGGCTACCTATACTTTGACGGCAACCGCTGGACGCCGCCGCCACAGGCGATCGTGCCGCCAGCGCAACAGATCAGCGCCATTACTGTTGATCAGCAAAATTCGGCCTGGATCGCGGCGGCGGGCGGCGGCATGATCCGCTACATTCCGTAAGGTGAAGTGTTAGGGGTTTAGGCATTTTCAGTGTATACTGCAACTCATCTATTGATCCTGAACCATGCTACAATTTATTGCGTGCTGTCAGTTATGACTACTGCCAAGGCTAATTGAACATGGATGAATCCTTGCAAGAATACCAGGCGAGTGCTGCCGATGTGGCAGCGATTATCGGGGGCTATCATGGCGCGCCGCGCACAGTCTTGGGGCCGCACGCCGCAACGGTAGGCGGCCTGTCTGGCGTTGTGATTCGCACCTTCCGCCCATTGGATCCAGACGTGGCTGTCCACTTGATCGAAAGCGACCAACGTTTGCCCATGCTCTGTACCGAGCCGACAGGCTTTTTTGAAGCCTTTCTGCCTGGTGTAGATGCGCAAGTGGTCTATCGCCTGATCTTGGTGGATGGTGGCGGGCAAGCCCATGAGATCGAGGATCCCTACCGCTTTCCCCTCTATCTGACGGATTACGAGCTTTACCTGCATGGCGAAGGCAATTTCTTTCAAAGCTATACCCGGCTTGGCGCGCAATTTCGGTCGGTGACAGGTGTCCAAGGCGTTAATTTTGCCGTATGGGCCCCCAACGCCCAACGGGTGAGCCTGATTGGCGAGTTTAATGGCTGGGATAACCGCGTCCATGCCATGCAAGTGCGCACGGGCGGCATCTGGGAAATCTTCGTGCCCAACTTGGTGCCCGGTACCGCCTATAAATATTCGATCAAATCCAGCCAGTCGGGCTACGAGGTGGAAAAAAGCGACCCATATAGCTTCTATGGCGAAATACGCCCCAATACCGCCTCGCGCGTTTGGCCGTTGGATGCCTATCAGTGGCAAGATCAAGCGTGGATGGCACACCTGCCTGTACAACAAGCGCTCGATCAGCCGATCAATATCTACGAAGTGCATCTAGGCAGTTGGAAGCGCGTGCCGCAAGACAACGGCTTTCTCAGCTATCAGGATCTGGCGCGCGATCTCGTTGTGTATGCCAAGGAAATGGGCTATACACATCTGGAGTTGCTGCCGATCACCGAACACCCCTTTGATGGCTCGTGGGGCTACCAGACCACGGGTTATTTTGCGCCCACCAGTCGCTTTGGCTCGCCCAGCGATTTTATGGCCTTTGTCGATTACTGTCATCAACAGGGGATTGGGGTCATTCTGGACTGGGTGCCGGCACACTTTCCGCGCGATGCGCATGGGTTGGGCTTTTTCGACGGCACCCATCTCTATGAACATGCTGACCCGCGCATGGGCGAACACCGCGATTGGGGTACCAAAATCTTCAACTTTGGGCGCAATGAGGTGCGCAATTTCCTGCTGAGCAGTGCGCTCTTTTGGCTGAAGGTCTATCATCTGGATGGTTTGCGTGTTGACGCCGTGGCCTCCATGCTCTACCTGGATTACAGCCGCGAGGCCGGTGACTGGCTACCCAATCGCTTTGGTGGGCGCGAAAACTTAGAGGCGATTGATTTTTTGCGCCGCTTTAATGAACTTGTACATACTGAAGCGCCCGGCACATTGACCTATGCCGAAGAGAGCACCTCGTGGCCCATGGTCACACATCCAACCTATGCGGGTGGCCTGGGCTTTGATCTCAAATGGAATATGGGCTGGATGCACGATATGCTTGGCTATATGCAGAAGCCATCCATCCATCGGCGCTATCATCAAAACCAGATCACCTTCAGCTTGATCTATGCCTTTACCGAAAATTTTGTGCTGCCCTTCAGTCATGACGAAGTGGTGCATTTGAAGCGCTCTATGTTGGACAAGATGCCGGGGGATTCGTGGCAAAAATTTGCCAATTTGCGGACACTCTACGCATACATGACCGGTCACCCGGGCAAAAAGCTCCTGTTTATGGGGGGTGAGTTTGGTCAGTGGCGCGAGTGGAGTGAAGCGCGCAGCCTCGACTGGCATCTCTTGGCAAACAGAGAGCATCAACAACTGCAACACTTTGTCAAAACGCTGAATCATTTATATATAGCAGAAGCCGCCTTACACGAAGTCGATTTTAGTTGGGAGGGCTTCGCTTGGAACGATTTTACAGATGCCGAACAGTCGGTTGTCAGCTTTACACGCTATGCACGCAATAAACGTGACTTGATTGTCATCATCTGCAATTTTACACCGGTGCCGCGCCTCGGCTATCGCATTGGCGTGCCAATCGAAGGGGATTACCGCGAACTGCTCAACAGTGACTGGCCGCAATTTGGCGGCAGTGGTGTGGAAAACGCGCGCGTGATCCACAGCGAACGGCAGCCTTGGCAAAATTGTGGATTTTCGTTGGAAATCAACTTGCCGCCTTTAGGCGTTGTGATGCTAAAGCCTATTCATATTCAAAGCGAGTCATAAGCCTGATGATATCTTCTCAAGAGCAACCCAAGACCAAGATTCTGGTCGTAGAAGACAATGTCGATTTGAATATGGCGATTTGTGAAATTTTAGAATCGTACGAATTTATTGCCCATTCGGCCAAAGATGGCTATGAAGCCCTCGATTGGTTGAAAGATCATAAACCCGATATGATTTTGTGCGATATTATGATGCCCGGCATGGACGGCTACACCCTGCTTAAACATGCCCGTGCCGATACCGAGTTGCGTACCTTGCCCTTTATCTTTCTTACGGCGCGCACCTCTGTGGCCGATCAGCGGCTGGCCAAGGAGATTGGCATCGAAGATTATCTGACCAAACCGGTTGATAGCAATGATCTGATCGCGGCTATCAACAATGCCCTACGCCGCCGCCAGATCATGCAGGATGAAATGCAGCGGCAGATGAATGGCTTGCGCGATCGCATTGTCGCCATCCTGCAACATGAATTTCGCACACCGCTCACCTTTATCTTGGGCTATTCCGAATATCTGCTCGATGTTACCAGTGGGGAATTCAACCCCGACGAATTGCGCACCTCGGCCTCGGCCATCTTGGATGGGGGACGTCGCCTGCAACAACTGATCGAAACCTTTCTGCTCTTGGCCGAACTACAAAATCGCACGTTGAAACCGGAAGATGTAACGCGCACCGACCCCATGCAATTGATGAGCGAGACGCTGCAAGAAGCGGGGAAGCACCTCGCCGACGCGGGGCTCACGGGCGAGTTGCGCCCAAGCTCCGAAGAGACAGCCATTTATGCCGACAGTGAAATGTTGCGTGAAGCCTTGCGCCGGTTGTTAGATAATGTGGCGCGTTACCGCCGCCCAGAGTCGAAGAAGGTCTGGCTTTCTGTCGAACAATTATCTACCTATGTGGGCTTGCGGATCCGCGATGAAGGCCGGGGCATTCCACCCGAGCTGGTAGAGCACTTTGCAACCCCCTTTGAGCAAGTGGATCGCGATAACCGTACCGAACCCGGTGCGGGCCTCAGCTTGGCCTTGATCCGCCATGTTGCCCATCTGCATGGGGGTAGCCTGGAAATCGAAAGCCAATATGGCAAAGGTAGCACCTTTACCCTGTGGGTGCCGGCTGCGGCTGAACTGTAGTCTGTGAATATGCTGTGTCCGTTCGCGTTTGTTTGAAACAAAACAATGTCATCTTCTTTGTTGCTGGAAATTTGTGGATTGATTTTGATCGGGATCGGGCTGATTGGCTCAGTATTACCGCTGCTGCCCGGTCTGCCATTGATCTGGCTTGGGGCCTTGCTCTGGGCATGGGGCGATAATTTTCAACGCGTTGGCTGGCCCACGCTGATTGTGCTGGCCCTGCTGCTTGCCATCGGCTTTGTGCTGGATCTGGTATTGACGCCGGCGATCAGTCGGCGTGCCGGGGTTAGTTGGCGCGCGATTGGCGGGGCGATTGTGGGCGGGCTCTTGGGGGGCATCTTTCTCAGTGTCATTCCGTTGATCGGCACGCTCTTCGGTGCCCTGTTGGGCGCGATCCTGGGCATGTGGTTTATCGAATATCGCATCCGTGGCGATGAAAACGCGGCCACGGCGGCAGTGCGCGCCTACATCAGTGGCGTCGCCGTGACGACGGTCCTTAACTTGCTGCTCGCCCTGATGATGGTCGGCCTCTTTCTCTGGCAGGCCTGGCTCACATAAATGATGGGGATAGTAGTATGCGCGCAGTGATCTTCATTAATGGCACCATCAATGACTATGCCAGCGTTGCCCAGTGGCTGCGCGCGGACGATTACTGTGTGGCGGCAGACGGTGGGGCGCGCCATGCCGTGGCGTTGGGTCGCCGGTTAGATGCCGTTGTGGGTGATATGGACAGTCTAGAACTGGAAGTGGTCGAGCAGTTGGCCCAAAGCGGCGTGCAGATCGAGCGCTATCCCGTTGCCAAAGCCCAGACCGATTTAGAATTGGCAATTGAATTTGCCCTACGCCAAGATGTCGCGGAAATTTTGTTGATCGGCGCGGTGGGGGATCGCTTGGATCAGACCTTGGCGAATCTGCTGATTCTGGCGCAACGTGAGTGGCCGGTACCATTGACGTTGGTCGAGGGCAATCAAATCGCGCAGTTGGTGCGCCCTGGCGCTGTGGTTACCCTGCAAGCGGGCGTCGGCGACACCGTCAGCGCGCTTCCGCTGAGTGACAGCGTCACCGGCATCACCTATACGGGTATGCGCTATCCCCTGCTTGACGCCACGCTCCATTTGGGCAGTACGCGTGGCATTAGCAATGAAGTGGCGATCGCACCCGCTACGGTTGCCATCGCCACGGGTCGCCTCCTCATGATCCAACTGCTGGCTTAGCGTACCTGATCGGTATCTTCGGGAATGGTCGCCGGTTCATTCCAGCGACGATTGTAGATGACGTTTTTCAGAATATTGGCGTAATAATGTAGATTCATATTGGTGGCCGCTAGCACCAAATGCAGCATTTCATCGTTGTAGGCGCGCTGTCCAAGTAACTGCATCTCCCGGCGGAAGTCGGCCAGGGTGACGGCCAAACGCCGCGCCCGGTTGGTGCGGCGCTTGAGAATGTTGATGGCGGCGTCGGCCAACCGAATGGCCTGTTCTTGGGCTTGGGTATCGTTGAGGTGGACCGTCTCCGCGGCATCTTGAAATTCCACATAGATGTCATTGGCCAGCTCGGCGCGCAGCCAGGCTTCCCACGTGCGTTCCTCGGCTTGCTGATAAAACCGCGATTTGGCGATGGTCTGGTAATCGCGTTCCTCTGCATTTTCCAGCGGTTCGTTGGCTGGCTGTTTCCAGAGTTGCGGCGGCGCAACGGTTGTCATGACACGCCCAAACCAGTAAACTGTCACCGCCGCAAAGAGCGTGCTCAGAATGGTTGCTTCGAAGAGCGTAAAGGGCAGAATCGCTTGAATCAGCCGGCCAAAGAGCAAGGCAACGCCGCCTACGAAGATAAATCCAGCCAGAAAAGTGAAGAGGATGATGAGAGCAACGAGAAAAACCGGTAATAAGGAGCTAAAAAAGCGCTTCATGCTTAGATCGACCAATCTGTCCACATATCTGGCGGCGTAGGTACTGCTTGCCGCTCTTCCAAGTTGTACTTTTTGAAATCATATAACACCGCCTGCCGGATCTGGCGCGAACGATTGTGGCCAGCAGAGTGACCCAACCGATGGTGCCAAAAGACGACATCGCCAGCCGCGCCATAGCAGTCCACATAGGCTTGTTGCTGGACCGCCGCTACTGCTGCTTGCGCGGCATCGGTCGGTGTGAAGGTGTATTCGGTGGCAAAGGTAGGATAAAAGATGCGATGACTGCCAGGCCAAACGGTAAAGCCACCACCATTCGGCGGCACATTGTCGATATAGGCGACAACGCCCAGGTTAAAGGGATGTTGATCGACATGGCAACGATAGGGCTGTTCCGGCGCGTCGCCTTCGGGCAAAATGTTGTAGATGCCGCGCACACGCTCTGGTTCGGGCAGCGTGCCTGCGCCCAAAAGCTGTTCCGCGATGCCCCAGACAATGGGATTTTTGGGCAAGAGTTGCACCATCCAAGGTTCTTTGCCCGGCGCGCGATATTTCCAGGTATGGCCAAAGCGCACCGAATCCGGATCGTCGGATTTCTCTTGAAAGGACCCAATCCAACTGTCGGGATCATCACGCTTCAGTTGGGCCGGCGCACCGGCCCACATTGCCGCGCGTGCCTGTGCCATGAGCGCAGGGTCAAGGATGGCGCGCTTGATCAAATAGCCATTCTCTTTGAAAAAGGCAACTTCGGCGGTGGATAAAGGATTGTTGATCATAATTTCACCTCGCATAGGTAGCTGGTTCTACCGACGAGTGCCAGAAAGGTACACTTTTTACAGGAGCAATGGGTTACTTTCTGTGCTGCTCGTGAGTATATGAGACCTTATGCCGATTTAATTTTGTACATGCGTAGGTGCGGTTTGTAACCGCACAAGCGCGGTCGATGCCGACGTGTGCGGTTACAAACCGCACCTACAAGAACAATTGCACCTGGTTTTGTTGCCGAAATAACCAATCGGCATAATCTCCATGTTAAAGCAGTCGTGCCTTCGCTAGTCGTTGTTGATCATACGCAATCCCCAAGCCGGGTGCTGTTGGCAATGTTACTGTCACTGCCAGTAAGGTAAGCAATGCGGGTTCCGCACGCGCTGCGCGCCTCACTCTTGCATCGCGCTACCGCTTACGCGCCAATGTCAACCCGTCGCCAATCGGCACCAGGCTGATATCGACGCGGTCATCCTTGTGGATCGATTTATTGAGGGCGCGGATCGCATTAGTGTCGGCATCTTGTTTGCGTTCATCGACCAATGAACCGCCCCACAGCACATTGTCCACGGCAATTACACCGCCACGCCGCAACAGTTTCAAGGCGTGTTCGTAATAGGTAGCATAGTTGCCCTTGTCGGCGTCGATAAAGGCAAAATCAAAGGTGCCGTGATTGGCTTCATCGGCCACCAAGGCGGCCAGGGTTTCGGTGGCCGGGGCCAATCGCAGATCGATCTTGTGCGCAATGCCTGCGGCTTGCCAATAGCGGCGCGCAATTGAGGTCCATTCCTCGCTCACATCGCAGGCAATGATCTGGCCGTCATCGGGCAGGACTAATGCCACCGAGAGCGAACTGTAACCGGTGAAAACGCCCACTTCCAGCGTGCGTTTGGCCCCGATCAATTTCACCAGCAGGCGCATAAATTGGCCTTGTTCGGGGGAAATCTGCATCCCTGCGGCTTCAAGGGGTGCCGTCTCTTCGCGTAATTTGGTCAACACGGCTGGTTCACGTAGCGAAACGTCCAGCATATACTCGTGAATCGGCTCAGTGACTTCAAGCGTACGACTTGACATAGAAAATCCTATCGTTACCTAGCTAAAGTGTGATTCAGAACTTATGCACTGGTCAGAGCTTTAGGGTCTGGTAGACCCTAAAGCTCTCTGATGGCGCAATCAATTTGCGTAAGTCCTATGATTGTTAGACGCCGCCAAAGGCCGAAAAGCCGCCATCGACCGGCACCACAATCCCGGTGACAAATTTGGCGGCATCGCTAGAGAGCCAAACCGCGGCCCCGATCAACTCATCGGCTTCGCCAAAGCGCTGCATGGGCGTATGATCGACGATCGTCTGCCCGCGCGGTGTCAGCGAACCATCGGGCTTGAGCAGGAACGCGCGATTTTGTTCGCCAATGAAAAAACCAGGGGCAATCGCGTTGACGCGTACGCCTTGACCATGCTTTTGTGCCATGTCCACAGCCAGCCAACGGGTGAAGTTATCAATGGCCGATTTGGCCGCGGCGTAACCAATTACGCGCGTCAATGGCCGTTGCGCTGCCATGGAGGAGATGTTGATAATGCTGCCCCGTCCAGCCGCGGCCATGGTCTCGCCAAACACCTGCGAAGGCAAGATCGTCCCCATCAGGTTGAGATCGAGCATCTTTTGAATTGCTTCGCGCTTCAGGTTGAAGAAGGTGACATCCCCAAAGACCGTGGCATCGGGTGAATTGCCGCCAGCCGCGTTGACTAGAATATCGATGCGCCCCCACTGTTGCAACACCTGATCGCGCGCCGTGCGCAGGGCCGCTTCGTCCAGGGCGTCGGCGGGGACGGGCATGGCTTCACCACCATTGGCTTGGATCGCTTCTACTACTTCGGCGGCGCGCTCTACGCGGCGCCCCAAGATGCCCACCTTGGCCCCGGCTGCTGCCAGACCGTGTGCAATCGCCCCGCCCAGGACGCCCGTGCCCCCCGTGACAATCGCGACCCGTCCTTGGAGAGAAAAAAGATTGGTTAGTGCTTGCGATGTGATCATTGCACGACTCTTTCCGCTTGTGTAACAACGGGCGCTAGCCTACCGCGGCAATTAGCAATCATGCAGTATGCTAGTGCCTGTTGTCTTTTGATGCATGTATCCAATATTGTATCATGACAGGGAGCGGAATGTAGATTGCTACCTTACCGTTCGATGGGGGCCTGGGCTTGATAACATTTAATAATGTCGATGATCAAGGCAATGTCGGCGCGTGCCGACTCGACTGTGGCGCGACAGGGAATGCCGTTGCGCACACACTCATAGAAATGGCGCATCTCGCGGCTGAAGGCTGTTTCCCAAGCGATGGCTGGTTCCTGCTTGTAGGTCGTACCATTAGCATCAATGCCGTGGATCGTCACTTTGGAGAGTGGGCCGCGGGCAAAGCCGGTGGGATATTCGACGATCACGCGCTTGTTGTCGCCATAAATTTCCAGTGATTCCTGAAAGTCCCACAGGTCTGGCAGATCGACCCAGGTGGCGACACAGCGCGCGCCGTTGGGGTATTCCAGCGTCATGGTCACGGCCCGGCCATTGAGCCAGATATCGGTGCTGACGACGCGGTTGGGCACGCCCAGCATGGTGCGCATCCCATAGAGATCATGGATCATGCTGCCGGAGAGCAGGCTAAAGGTGCCGGAGACATGGGGCGGCACGTCGCCGATCGCTTGCTTAATCGCGGCCTGGCGCGCCGCTCTTGTTTCCTCGATCACGCTGCTGGGAATGTCATCGAAGCGGCGAATATCGAATTGGCGCGTATGCAGGTCATTGTTGGGATGCAGATGATTGACCTGGGCAAAGCGGATCTCCATGCTCTCGACTTCGCGCTTGGCATATTCGTAGGCCGGGTCAAAAATCTTCATGTAGCCCACTTGCCCCACCTTGCCCGAACGTTTTTGCGCGGCAATAATCGCGTCGGCTTCTTCGAGTGAGGAACACATGGGTTTCTCGATAAAGAGATGTTTGCCGGCATCGAGCACGGCGACAGCCATCCCGGTCTTGGGATCCGATTGGCAGAGCAGAACCGCTTCGACATCGCTGGCCAGTAGATCGCGATAGTCGGTAAAATGCTGGGGAACGTTAAACTTATCCGCCACATAGGCCGCTGCCCCGGCAGAGACATCACACACGGCTGTGATTTTAAACAGGCCGTGGAGGTCATGCAGGTTGGGCATATGGTGCACTTGCGCAATCGCGCCGCAGCCGACGACGCCCAATTTGATTGGAGGCATTGCTGGTTTTCCTTTGTTCGCGCGCACCTCGTACAGTTGATGTACAGTCGATGCGCCTGCTTGATTGATGCTTGGGTTTGGTAGGAAGCTCAGCCTGATTATAGTGCAACCCAGGAGCAGCGTCAAACAGGTTTTGG
>DAOTTR010000717.1:0-9133 GCA_034437715.1 Caldilineaceae bacterium | reverse complement strand
GGCGCCAACCGTTTGCGTCTGGACGATCTCTATCTGTGGCCCGGCGATCATTTGATCCGCGTGCGTGGTACCGATGCCGATTATAGCGTGCGCGTGATTCCCCTGGGCCCGCCCGCCATCACGGTGACGATGCCAGCTTTGTCCGCTGATGGTCAACTGATCCCTGGTGAAAATTTGCCAGCCAGCGCCAGGGGGATCACCGAGCGTGAGCCGAACAATACCGCCGAGCGCGCCGAACGCCTCTCCTTCGATACCCCGCGCAGTGGCCGTTTAAGTAATAACGAAGATCGGGATCTCTATCGTTTCGCGTTGGCGGGCACCGAACATGTGCGCCTGATCCTGGTGCAGCCGCCGGATGGGCGCATACATCTGGATTTGGGGGATCGCGTTTCCAATGCCACGCGCGATGACGGCGCGCCGCTGATCTACGAAACCCTGCTTGGCCCCGGCGACTATACCATTGCGCTCGACGCGCCACAGCCTAGTGAGGATCTCTATTATCTGCTGCTCGAACGGCTCAATCCGCTGGATCTGCCCATCGATCTGGAGCCAGCCAACGATCAGCCAGCGGGCGCGAGCTTGTTGCCGCCAACCTTGCGCGTGCATGGCAGTGTCAACAGCAGTGCAGACACCATTGATTGGTATCGCTTGCCCACACTGCCCACACTGCCCACGGCTACCACCGTTACCACGCTCACTGTCAATCTGCCGCCCGGTTTCTATGCCGATGTGCAGATGAGCGAGAATAGCCTAGCGCCCGCAAGAACTGACAGCGCGCTGGGTGTTTATACCTATACCCTGCCCGCGGCTGACCCAGTCCTGATTGGGGTGCGCGGCCTGGGGATCTATACCCTGAGTGTTATGGCCGACACCGGTTTGGTTGTCCAGCCCCTGCCACCCCCCTTGCCGCTGACCATGACGCTCCGTGCGCCAGTCGCTGCTGTTGCTGGTTTCTGGCAGCAGGGGCAACAGCTTGATCTCAATTTGACGCTGACCAACACCGGCACTACGGCACTCGACCTGGCGCTCTCTGCCGTTAGTACGGATTTTGCTTGGCAACTGGTTGCGGCACCGGCCAGCGCAAGTTGGGCCGCGACGATGACGTTGGCTGCCGGCGAAAGTCAAACGTTGCCGCTGAATGTCAAGATTTTACCCGATGTGGGGGTCAACTTGCCCTCCCGCTTTAGTGTGCGCGCCACCGACGCGGCCGATGCCAGCGGCGCGTATGTCACCACGACGCTGGATCTGCCTGCGATCTGTAGTGTGCCGCCGACGAACCCAAATGGCGGCTGGACAACCGCGGGCGCATTGCGCGGTGGTCTGAATGTGGCGTGGCGCGCACTGGGTAGCCAGCCAGTACATGAACAGGGCAACGAGCGTATTTTCGATCTCTTTGATGAAATGATCAGCCCGGCTTTTGGCTGGACAGGCCAACCCGACGATCGCTTGACCGTGGATCTGGCAGGCGATGCGCTTGTGCCGGTCGCGGGCGTGATCCTGAATGCCTTTGGCCGTACGCTGCCCGCGGATCAATTGCGCCATTTTGAACTGTTATTCTCCGAAGATGGCCAGAATTTTGCAGTGGCTCAGCGCGGTGAACTGGTACAAAATCAGATCGATCAGACAATTGTGTTCACCCAATCGATCCCGGCGCGCTTTGCCCAGTTGCGGCTCATCGATAATTGGCGGGGCAGCGACACCATCGGCATTGGCGAGTTCAAGGTCATTGCGGCGACAGATTATCAACCAGCCACTGTCTTGAATTTGCTCGATCCGGCTTTGGGTGGGCATGTCGTCGCCAGCTCACCCTTGCTGGCCAATATGCTAGATCTGGTCTCCCCCATTGATGAACAGCCTTTCCTCTACCCCGAAGGCACACCGCTTGCTGAATGGATCGTCGCTTTTCACCACAACCGCGCCGCGCAGATCACGGCGCTGCACTGGCGCAACTGGCCTGATGGCAAGCCCGAACGGCGCTTTACCACAGTGGAAATCCAGGTGAGCACGATGAGCGCCGTTGGTCCTTGGCAACCCGTGACTACGTGGACACTCGATCCTGCATCGGACATCACGCAAACGCTCACGCTGGACGCGCCGGTGTGGGCCCGCTTTGTGCGCTATGTGGCCCAGCCACCAACCGACACCATCGGCCAAATCTATGAATATCCCGACATGTTGGCAATTGATGAATATCCGCTGGAGAACAGTTATCGCTCGATCCTGGCAGAGTGGGGTGGCAATCGACCGACAGCCATCTACGAGGAGATCCAGCAGATCCACGCGCTGGGTAGCCAGATGAGCGAAGTTGAACCCAATGACCAAGCCAACGCCCAACCGTTGGCCCCCGGTCAGCCGATCATTGGCACCACATCGCTAGGCCAGGATGAAGATTGGTTCACTTTTATTGCACCGCCCAATGTCAATACGCTGACCGCAACCTTGCGGGGCGCGCCAACGGTCAGTGTCGATGGGGCATTGCTGGACAGCCAAGGCACGCCCATCACCTATACAAGCGAAATTACCGGCGGCGCACTGTTGCTCACTGCGCCTGTAATACCCGGGGCTAGTTACTATCTGCGTGTCTTTGATCCAAAGCGGTCAATTGTCTTTTCGTGGGATACGAGCGGTAGCGTTGGCCCCTATCTGACCCAGATCTATCAGAGCCTGGCCACCTTCACCCAGGATATCGATCCAGCCTATGAGGTTGTCAATCTGTTGCCTTTTGGCGATCCTGGCACTTTTCTGTTAGAGGATTTCAGCGGTGACGCATTAGCCGTGCAGCAAGCATTCAATAATTATGCGCGGCGCGAAAGTTCCAGCAGCGCCGAGAGCAATTTGCTCGCCGCCACAAATGCCTTGTCTGCGCGGCTGGGTATCCGCGCCGTTGTCCTGATGACCGATGCCGAGAGTACCACCTATCCCGAAACAGAAAATCTGTGGCGTGCGCTGGCGGCCACCCAGCCGCGGGTCTTTAGTTTCGAGATCAGCAGTGGTGGCAATCCTTACAGCCAAGACTTGATGCAGGATTGGGCGATGGCAAACAATGGCTACTATGATAACCTGACCACGCTCGCGACTTTTGAGCAAGGCTTTGCCCGTGCCACTTGTTTTCTGCGGCGACCAGCAGACTATGGCGTGAGCATTGCCTTTGCCAATGCTGCGCCACCGCCCACCCCAACGCCGATGCCAACGCTGCCGCCCACGGCCACGCCTACACCAATTGCAACACCTACCCCTGTCGCCACACCCACGCCTGCGGCCCCTGGTTTGCTCTCTGTGATCGGCTCCGCCGATGAAACAAGCCAACCGGCCCAGGTGATTGGTGGGGGTGCCGTGGAATTGATCCTCGATGCGTCGGGCAGTATGTTACAATTATTAGACGGCAAACCGCGTATCCAGATCGCCCGCGCGACGTTGACCAACCTGACGAGCAACATTTTGCCGCCGGGCACCCAGATCGCACTGCGCGTCTTTGGTCATCTAGAGGCCGATTCCTGCCGGACAGACTTGGTGATCCCGCTGCAACCCCTGGACCCCGTGGGTATCAACGCAATCATTGCCGGCATCGAGGCCAAAAACTTGGCCAAGACGCCCATCGCCGCTTCGTTGCGTTTGGTGGCCGAAGATTTAGCCCAATCCACCGGACAAAAGGTCGTCGTGCTGGTGACCGATGGCGAAGAGACCTGTGACGGCGACCCGGCAGCAGAGATCGCCGCTTTGCGCGCACAAGGCATTGATGTGCGCGTCAACATTGTTGGCTTTGCCATCGATGATCCGGCACTCCAGGCGACCTTTGAGGAATGGGCTCTCTTGGGGGGCGGCGCATACTTCAATGCCGACAACGCCGGGGAACTGGATACGGCCATCAGCCAAGCGTTGGCCGCGCCCTTCCGTGTGCTGGATGCCAGCGGTGCCGAGGTGGCGCGTGGCATTGTCAACGGCGACAGCATTGATCTGCCCGCGGGCAGCTACACCGTCGAGGTATTGACCGCGCCCGTGCAGCAATTGCCGGTGACTATTCCCAGTGGCGAACGCGTGACGCTACCTATCGAACCATAACTACCTACGAAAAATAGCATGGACATCAACGAATCTGCACCTCAATTGCAAATGGTCTGGCCTGCGAGCCGGTTGACGACACCACCCGTTGTGGCGTTGCCGGTTGGCTATACGCTGCGCACCTATCGCCGCGGTGATGAACCAGACTTTTACCGCGTTATGGCGCTAGCTGGCTGGCCGGGCTGGGATGATGCCAAGTTACAACCCTGGATCGCACGCATCCCACCCGAATCTTGGTTTATGATCACCCACGACGCCACCAATATCCTCGTGGCGACGGCTATGGGACTGCACGATCATTCCGATGACCACCCCTTTGGCGGTGAACTGGGCTGGGTGGCTGTCGATCCGGCGCACGCGGGACAAGGATTGGGCACAGCCGTCTGTGCCGCTGTGACGGCCCGACTGATCGGGGCCGGCTATTGCAATCTTCATCTCTACACCGAAGCTTGGCGGCTGGCCGCGCTCAAGCTTTATCTCAAACTGGGGTACATTCCGTTTCTCTATACGCCAGCCATGCCGGCCCAATGGCAACTCATCTGCGAACAGCTGGATTGGCCGTTTACGCCTGGACTGTGGCGTACATAATGGCGCATAACCGGGTAGTTGACGGGTTTGTGTCAGCGCGTTGCGAAACGTCTCCACCGCGTGCTATAATCGGGGTGTATGCGGTATGCCAAGCTGCTGACAATTGGCGCGCGCGCTGATTGGTCCGCTGATAAATTCCGACTCTTATACCATCCAACTGATAGATAAATCCTTCTCAAATAAACCTATGACCAATGAACACCCGTTGCGATTGATTGTTGATGGCGAGCCCATCGCGTTTTCTGTGGGCGACACTGTACTTGTCGCCATGCTGCGGACAGAACGGCACCCCACCGGTGGCGGCTGCCTTTGTCTGGCGGGGGATTGCCCGCATTGTCTGGCGACGGTGGACGGTGTCGCCTATGTGCGCACCTGCCAAGTCGCGGCGCAACCCGGCATGATCGTGAACTGTGATCACGCCGCGGGCGCGTATCCCCCGCTACCCTTGGATCTCCAGCCCGGCCCTGCGGTCACGGCGCGCAACCTGCACTGCGATGTCGTCGTGATCGGGATGGGGAATGCTGGACAAGCGGCGGCAACGGCGGCGCAAAGGGCTGGTCAGCATGTGATCACGTTGGATGCCCAGCCGTCTGCTACAGGTGGGCAAGAGGTGATTGGCATTTACCCCGGCCCACTGGTCGTCGCACGCACCCAGGCGGGCATGTTGCATGTCTATCCACGCCACGAAATTATTGTTGCCACGGGCGCGGCAGAACTACAACCTGTGGCCCCCGGCAATGAATTGGCGGGTATTGTCACGGCGCGTGCCGCCACCCAACTCGCGGCGGCTGGCGTTGATCTCGGTCACATTGTGGCGGTGGGCAGCGCGCCCACAGATGTTGCCAGTGAACAAGTGACGGGCGCGATTGTGCGCTTTGAGGGCAGCAGCCATGTCGAAGCCGTAGTGGTGCAAGATGCACAGGGCAATGAGCGGCGGATTGTCTGCGATACTGTGGCGGTTGGTCTGGGCTTATCGCCGCGTGATGCATTGGCGCGCATGGGCAATGGTTTGACGGGCATCATCATCCGCGCGGTTGGTGATGTAACGCTGCCTGCTACCATTCCAGCTTGTCCCAAAGCGGGCACCCTTTGCGCTTGTTCGGGTGTACAGGTCGCGGATTTGCAATTTATCTGGGAGCGTGGCTTCCACGAACTGGAATTGGTGAAACGCGCCACCTTGGCCGGCACGGGCACTTGTCAGGGTGCGGCCTGCCTGCCCTACATCCGCAGCTTCCTGGCCGACAAGCACGAAATTTTACAGCCGCCCTTTACGGCGCGACCGGTCACGCGCCAACTGACCATGGGCGAAGTTTCGGCAGGGTCGCATCACCATGCCACGCCACGGACCGCGCTGGATGGCGAACATCGGCGTTTGGGTGCCAAGCTGGAACGAGTCGGCGGTTGGTGGCGACCTTGGCACTATGGCAATGGTCTGGCCGAATACTGGGCTGTGCGCGCGGCTGTCTCGCTGGGCGATGTCAGCACGCTGGGCAAGCTGCAGATATCCGGTCCCGATGCGCTGGCCTTGCTCGAACGGCTCTACCCGACCAAAGTTGCGACGATCAAGCCGGGGCGCGCCCGCTATGTATTGCTGCTCGATGATCGGGGCTATGTGCTCGATGATGGCCTGATCTGCCGTGACAGTGACACGCGGTTTACCCTGACCTTTACCAGTGGCGGCTCGACGACTGCCGAACTCTGGGTGCGCGATTGGGCCGAGGCGTGGGGGTTGGATGTGCATATTCTCAACCAGACCATGGCGTTGGGCGCGATCAATGTGACCGGGCCACTGGCGCATGAATTGCTGGCGCGTGCCGGGCTGCACAATCCACCACCCTATATGGGCCACATAACCACGACCGTCGCTGGAATTCAATGTCGTGTCTTTCGCCTCAGCTTTACGGGCGAGCTTTCCTATGAACTGCACCACCCCGCCGCGGATTCGGCTACCCTCTGGCGGCGCTTGATGGCATTGGGCGCAGACCTGGGGATAAAGCCACATGGCATTGAAACCTTGCTCCGGCTGCGGCTGGAAAAAGGCCACATTATCGTTGGCCAGGACACCGATTTCGATTCGACGCCGCGGCGCATTCAACACGAGTGGGCCGTACGTATGGACAAGCCCGATTTTGTCGGCAAGCAAGCGATTCTGCGCACCAATAAACTACCCGTTGATCGCCAACTAGTCGGCTTTGAGATGGCGGGTCTCGCGCCGCTAGAAGGCTCGGTCATCTATAACGACACTGCGTATGCTGGCTATGTCACTTCTAGCTTTGCCTCGCCAATCCTGGGCAAGACGGTCATGTTGGGCTGGTTGCGCACCTTCAATGGTGAACTACCAACTGCGGTGACGATTGATGGCCGCCCGGCGCGCCGTGTTGATCCACCCTTTTATGATCCAGAGAGTACCCGTGCGCGGATTGAATCTGGCCCAACCACTGGCGAATTAGCCACAACCCCTGCCCTGGCCCATGTGCTGACAATCGTCGCCCCAGCGGAGGCCAGCCTGCCGCGGATTCTGGGCACGCGTATTGTGGCGACTCCGGCTGCGCTCGATCGAGCCGCTTGGCCCGCCACTGCCTTGGTATTGCGCCTCGCCGCTGACGAAATCTTTGTTAGCGCACCAGTCGCGGCGGAGCTAATTGATGATCCCCATGCGATTGTCGTGCCCGATGGTGGGTTCGCGGGTCTATGGTTGCCCACGGCTGCGGCGTTGGATTTCCTGGAGCGCGCGTGCGAATGGGAAGTGCCGGCGGCCCGCCCGGCTTTTGCGCAAGGTATGGTTGCCGGATTGCCCATGAAGCTCTGGTTGGAAGCCGACCGTGTCTTGTTGATCGTGCCCGCCCCCTATGCCACCGACTTGCAGGAGCGCCTGTCATGAATGAATTTATCGAACGCAAAGTCCAATTGACGTGGCACGCGCCCAAGCGCGCCTATGATGTGGTGATTGTCGGCGGCGGCGGCCATGGGCTGGCAACGGCCTATTATCTGGCGACGCGCCACGGTATTACGAATGTGGCCGTGCTCGAACGCAACTATATTGGCGGTGGTAACTCTGGCCGCAACACCACGGTGATCCGCGCCAACTATGGCATTCCCGAAGCCGTGCGTTTCTACCAGCGCAGTGTGGAACTCTATCAACACCTGGAACAAGAAACTGACCGCTGGATTATGCACAAGGCCAAAGGCTTGCTCTGGCTGGCCCACACCGAAGCCGCCATCCGCGGCGAACGGGCGCGCGCCGAGGTCAACACGGCCTTTGGGGCCAAGACCACCTATGTCGATCCGCAGCAGATCAAAGAAATCTGTCCGCAACTGGACATGACTGGCGCGGGGGTTTGGCCGATTGTGGGCGGTTCCTATCATGCCGAGGGCGCGACGGCGCGCCATGATCGGGTGGTGTGGGCCTTTGCCGAGGGCGCCATGCAACGCGGCGTACACGTGCATCAACGCATCGCCGTGACCGGCTTGCTCATGGAGGGCGACCGTGTTACCGGCGTGCAAACCGATGCCGGGCCAATCGCGGCGGGGATTGTCCTCTCTGCCGCCGGCGGCCATGTGACGGGTTTGGCGGCCATGGCCGGGTTGCGCTTGCCCATCCGCACCCACCCGTTGCAAGCCTATGTGACCAATCACTATGCTCAGCAATTTGACGCGATTGTGGCTTCGACGTCGCTGCTCTTTTACGCCTCGCAAACCGCGCGCGGCGAAATGTTGATTGGGGCCGAGATTGACCGCCAGCCCAGCTACTCCTATCGTTCGGGCCATCACCTGCTGCAAAGCTGTTCGCACCGCGCCATGACGTTGCTGCCCTTTCTGCGCGATTTGCGTGTGCTGCGCCAATGGACCGGTGTCTGCGACATGAGCCCCGACTATTCACCGATTATGGGCAAGACGGGCGTCGATGGCTTCTATATCACCACCGGCTGGGGCACCTGGGGCTTCAAAGCGATTCCCGCCAGCGGTGAACAGATGGCCCAACTGATCGCCACTGGCGATACTCCAGAACTGATCGCTCCATTCGGCCTAGATCGCTTCGCCAAAGATCGCACCCTGGCCGATCGTGGCTCGTCGGGCACGCATTGAGTTTGGTATTCCTATTCGTCAAGTGCAGAGAAAGACCCCACTATGAATGCAGAAGTTGCCGCAAAAATTCAGGAATGTAAAGAAAAACAGTCGAGTCATTTGGATCTCGGTGATACGGATCTGTCAGAAATCCCAAACGACGTATTTGAATTAACCAGCCTGACTTCCCTGTATCTATCCAACAATCAACTGAGCACGCTGCCGGCGGCGATCACAAAGCTCACCAGCCTGACTTACCTGTATCTAGCCAACAATCGGTTGAGCACGCTGCCGGAGGCGATCACAAAGCTCACCAGCCTGACGCGACTGACTCTATCCAACAATCAACTGAGCACGCTGCCGGAGGCGATCACAAAGCTCACCAGCCTGACGCGACTGTATCTAGCCAACAATCAACTGA
>DAOTTR010000716.1:0-4990 GCA_034437715.1 Caldilineaceae bacterium | reverse complement strand
TTCAAAGACCGCATTATTATGGAGTACGATCCGCATCAGTTGATCGAAGGCATTATTATCAGTTCGTTTGCCATTCAAGCTGAGCTGGCCTTCGTTTACATTCGCGGCGAATATTATTTTGCCTATACGCGCTTGGTGCAAGCTCTGAATGAAGCCAAAGCCAAGGGTTTCTTTGGCGATAACATCTTTGGTACCGGCCAGAAATTGAATCTAGTGATTCATCGCGGCGCCGGATCCTATGAGTGTGGCGAAGAAACGGCCCTGCTCACCAGTTTGGAAGGCTACCGGGGTCACCCACGCATGAAGCCGCCTTTCCCCGCGGTGGAAGGGTTGTATGCCAAGCCGACGATTGTCAACAATGCCGAGTCGGTGAGCAATATTCCGCATATCATGCGCTATGGGGTGGAGTGGTACAAGAAGCTGGGCACTGAGCAGAGCGCGGGTATGCGTATTTTCTGCCTCAGCGGCAATGTCAAACGACCCGGACTCTATGAATTACCGCACGGCACGACGCTCCGCCAATTGATCTATGATTATGCAGGTGGCCTCCAGGACGACAATGTGCCAATCAAAGCCATTTGTCCCGGCGGCATCTCCATGAAGCTCTTCACAGCCGAGCAGCTTGACGTTAAACTCTCGTTTGAAGATGTGCAGGCCGCGGGTTCGTTGTTGGGCTCCGCTGGCATCTTTGTCATCGACCAACGGGCCTCCATGGTTGAGGTGGCGCGCCGCACCCTGGCATTCTATCGCGAAGAGAGTTGTGGCAAGTGTACACCCTGTCGCGAGGGCACCGGCTGGTTGGAGACCATTCTCGAACGCATTGAGGATGGCGGCGGTCGGATGCAGGACTTGGAATTAATGGAGCACATCACCAAGTTTATTGAACGCAAGACCTTCTGCGTCTTTGGTGATGCGGCAGTTTGGGGGCTGCAAAGCAACCTAGCCAAGTTCCGTGGCGAGTTTATTGACCTGATCGAGAAGACCAATCCAACCGATCATGGGCCGGTAATCCCGATTCGTCCGATTTATCGCCCAGATACAGGCCAGCCCAGCAAGTTAACCACCAGCACCATGGAGCCGGTGGGCGAGTCGCCCCTGAACCGTGATACAATGGTGACTGCAGATTAGACAACAGCTTGTTGATGTCAATCTAAAGTGAGGAGCGATAAAAAATGATTCTAACAGTTGAAACACAGGAATCTATTCGAGTATTGCAAGATTTACGTGATGTAAGATTGCGTCTCATTGCTCCCTTATATGTTACTATCGAAGAACAAGGTAGTACGGTTGTAGCAGCGAATGTGGATCTTGATCTCTTTGGTTATGGCGATACGGAAGCAGGAGCATTGCAAGATCTACGTGAAGTTATTGTGGAAACCTACTTTGGCTTAAAAGCAGATCAAACAAATCTGGGACCGCATCTGCAAGCTATTTGGAATTATCTAAATCGTATTGTACTGGAGTTGCAGGTTCATGCAGCTTAAAAAAACGTGAAGCAGAAGTGCTTTTTGTTAAGCTGCAACTAGACGTGGAGTCATCCCATCACAAGACGGCCACTTTCTATTATAAAGGCCATGCAATTTTGCGTACACGTGTTTCACATGGACGAGGCGATATTCCACCGATCATCGTGGCTAAAATGCATAGTCAGCTTAAAGTCACAGAGGAACAGATGCACCGGTTGGTCAATTGTTCAATGAGCTATGAAGAGTATATTACCTTGCTTGTCACAAAAGGGTTGATTACAGAGTAGGCGTTTATCCCAATGAGTTTGCTATGACAGGTGCAGTCAAAGAATCCGTTGCTAACCCATATCAAGCCCTTGCGCTATTGCAAAGTGTTGCCATCGAGCGACCATTGCATCGTTTTACGCTGGAAGAATACCATCGACTGATTGAGCAAGGCTTCTTTCAACCAGATGATCGGGTAGAATTAATCGAAGGGATTCTGGTTGATATGAGTCCGCTGCATCCGCCACATGCCGGTACAGTTGACTCATTGAAAGAAGATCTAGTCACCAACGTCAAACGACAGGCGAAAGTGCGGATTCAACAACCCATTACCCTGCCGCAGCAAATCACAGAGCCTGAGCCGGACTTCGTTTTAGCCGTTAGGACAGAGGACTACCGTACAAAACACCCTTTGCCCTGCGATGTGTTATTGGTCGGCGAAGTTTCTGATAGTACGCTAGCCTATGATCGTGGCAAAAAGGCGCAACTCTACGCTGAAGCCGGAATACAGGAGTATTGGATTGTCAATTTGATTGACAATGTGCTTGAAGTCTATCGCGACCCGGTGGGAAGCGGTAGCAATGCTGGCTATAAAATCAAGCTGACTTATACGCCAAGCGAGAAAATTGCACCGTTGGCATTGCCCAATTGTCATCTCGATCTGGCAACAGTCTTTTTCGGGCCGACTGATGACGTATTGCCTGATACGGAGGAGTAAAAGCGAGGATGCTCACGGCTGTTCAGGAACAAGTATACGAAAAACAACCATCAATTGTTCAAGTAGGGACTAATTCAGGCAAGTCGTCGGATCCCTTTGCGCGATCACGCCTACGCCGATTTAGTCTCGACGAGTATCAACATCTCATTGAACTTGGCTTCTTCGATGAAGATGAGCGGATTGAATTGCTTGATGGCCTACTTGTGGAGATGAGTCCTATCAACCCGCGTCATGCTGTGTGTGTCGATAAACTTGGTGGACTACTCAACCATTTGTTGTATAAAAAGGCGTGGATTCGGGTGCAAGCGCCGATTACGCTAGAAGGGCGCTCATCCCAGCCCCAGCCGGATGTCACGATTGCTTTATTGCAACAGGAAGCCTATGAAGAGCGCCATGTAAAGGCCGAAGAGGTTTTACTGCTCATTGAAGTGGCCGATTCATCGCTACATGGTGACCAAACGGACAAACTGGAGATTTACGCGTCAGCCGGAGTCATCGAATATTGGATTGTCAATTTGGTGGACAATCAGCTAGAAGTCTACCAGGTACCTTACCTTTCTGCGACTGGTGAGGGTAATTATAAAATAAAGCGTACCTATGCACGTGACGAAACAATCTCGCCACAAGCATTTCCAGACTGCCCAATCGCTTTGAACGAAGTTTTACCGAGAGGTAGTTAATTCATGACCGAATTAGTTAACCTGACGATCAATGATCGTCCTGTCGCTGTGCCCAAGGGCACATTGGTGGTTGATGCTGCGGAAAAGTTGAATATTGAAATTCCCGTTTTCTGCAGTCATCCCAAACTTGACCCTGTGGCCTGCTGTCGCATGTGCTTGGTCGAGATCAGCGGCCCACGCGGCCCCATGTTACAAACTGCCTGTTCGGTGCCGGTCGCAGAGGGTATGGCAGTACGCACAGATACACCGCAGGTGAAAGCCACCCAGGAAGCCAACTTGGCCTTTATCTTGCTCAATCACCCGCTAGACTGTCCGATCTGTGACAAGGGTGGCGAGTGTCCGTTGCAAGATCAAACCATGCGCTTTGGCCCTGGCTTTAGCCAATTGGTGGAAGCCAAGCGCCCCAAAAAGAAACACTATATGATCTCCGACACGATTGTGTTGGATCAGGAACGCTGTGTGGTCTGCTGGCGCTGTATCCGCTACTTGGAAGAGTGGGAAGACAAGCCCCAGTTGGCCCTTTTTGAACGGGGTGGCGAAACCATTATTGATATTCAAGCGGGCAAGCCGGTCGATGCCAAGACCAGCGGCAATATTATTGACTTGTGCCCGGTTGGCGCGTTGACCAATCGCGTTGCGCGCTTTAGCTATCGCCCGTGGGAAATTGAGCGCACACCCAGTGTCTGCAATCACTGCTCGGTCGGTTGTAATGTACGTTTGGACAGCCGCACCCATCAACTCCGCCGCATTGTTGGCCGCGAGAATATGGCCGTCAACGACCAGTGGCTGTGTGACAAGGGTCGCTTTGCCCATGCCTGGATCAACAACGATCAGCGCTTAACCACACCGCTGGTGCGCAAGAATGGCGAATTGGTGAGCGCAACTTGGTCCGAAGCCCTGCAAGTCGTAGCCGACAAGTTACAGGCGATCAAGAGTGCGCATGGCGCAGCGGCGATTGGGGCGATTGGCAGCGCCAAGCTCTCGAATGAGAGCAACTATCTGTTGCAGCGCTTCTTCCGCGAAATCATTGGCACGAATAATATTGATCACCGCGATGGGGCTGATGTGGCGGCATTGCCCACCGGACTGCCCGCGCTGACTGAAGTGATGAAGCCGCAATATGGTCCCAATCCCAAGGTGGACACGATTTTCCTCTTTGGCGTGGACCCCAGTGAAGAATTGCCGGTTTTAGATATTCATCTGAAACGGGCGGTGCGCCGCGGCAAAGCGAAATTGATCATCGCCCATCCGCGTAAGATTGAATTAACGCGCTACAATGGCCCCTACTTGAGCTATAAGCCGGGGACAGAAGTAACCTTGCTCAATGGCTTGACCAAAGCTGCACTGGCGGCTAGCACCGAAAAACCGGCCGAGTTACAGCAATGGGTAGCGGATGTCAATCCTGATGCCCTGAGCAATTTCTGCGGGGCCGATGTGGCGTCTGTCGAAGCAGCAGCCAAGTTACTCGTCGCCAGTGAAAATGCCCTGATTATCTACGGGCCGATGGCGGCGCGTGGTGAGGCGGGCGAACAAGTTGTGAATGCGCTTACCAATCTTGCCCTGCTTACCGGCCACTACAACCGGCTGGCCTATGTGGGTTTGGAAGCCAATAGCCAGGGTGCGCGCGATATGGGTGTCTTGCCCAATCGCCTGCCGGGCCACCAAGCTGCCGACAGTGTGGATGCCCGTCAGCGCCTGGAACGTGCATGGAATTGCACGCTGCCCAAGCAAGTTGGCAAAAGCTACAAGCAGATGTTGAGTGGGGCGGGCAAAGAGATCAAAGCGCTCTATGTCATGGGTGCGAATCCGGCCACCGAACGTCCTGGCTGGGCAGCCGGCTTAGACAAGCTCGATTTCTTGGT
>DAOTTR010000715.1:0-32388 GCA_034437715.1 Caldilineaceae bacterium | reverse complement strand
TGTTGCTGCGCGCCGCGCCGGATATTCCCGCCACATTTCAAGGGGTAGCCACTGTTCCGCGTCGCCTAGAAGCACAGGTCGCCACGCTCGTTTTACAGGAATTCGGCCCTGATCAACTTAGCCGTCCGCAGCGGATTCCGTTGCTGATCCCGCCGGCCAGTGATGTAGACACCACCTTGGCGGCTGAAGCTTACAGTTACGGTCTCAATCAACCATTGCTGGCGGCTATTGCCCAGGCCGGCGGTGGGCACCTGCTGGACTCGGCCCAGGGAACCGCCTTTTTTCAAAGCCAACCACCCGAGCGCCGCGGGCAACCTTTATGGCCCTGGCTGCTGGTAGTCGCCACCCTGGCCTATCTTACGGCCATTGCCCTTCGTCGTTTGGATCTCTGAGTGTGAACCATGCAAACCGTTAGCACAGTACAGCTTATCGCAAAACTTTCTAGTGAAACCGCATCATCGGTAGCAGCGTCGCAGGCGTTGGCTACTGTGCAGATGATGCCGCCCCACTGTGATTACCGCGCGCTGCCTTTGGACCAGGAAGTCGCGCTCTTTAGAAGGATCGGAATGCAAACCCTGATGGCGCTGTTGCGCGAAAAACGACTGCCCGACCTGCCGACCATGCTCACCAAAACGTATGTACAAGCCAACCGGCCACAACTGTTTCCGACCACGTGGTTGCGTCGCTATCTGGTGTATGGTCAGCAAGCATTCTGGGATGATCTGGGGCTCAGCCTTGGCGAAAGTTTCCGCCATCTGCGTACGCGGCGCTGGCGCGCAGCCTATCAAGCAATGCAACAACTGCCGCCGCGCATTGGATTGACCACGCGCTTTAACCGGCTTGAGCGCACGCTTGGCACCGGCTCGGCGGAGGCAATACCCGCTGATCTGGTGGCGCTGGTGGCTGTAGCGGCCTGGGGTGATCTCACCTTTCAGCATGAGCTTGCCACCAAGCTGCGCACCTATCTGCGGCAGAGCGTGCTTTTTACCCAGCGCGATAAAGCGCTGGTTTTGCTCTCGCCCAATACCTTCTGGATTCTGCTGGCCCTGACACCCATCCCAACCGTGTTCTCCTTCGCCTGGTTGACGCGTGACTACTGGTTGGCGCGCTGGGCCGCACGCCATCTACAGCAGGCGGCCACCCAACATGGATTGGCCGCGGCGGGTTGGGCCGGTTTCTGGGATCAGTGGGTGATCTGGAACGCCATGACCCACACACCAGATGCCGTGGTGCGGCTCGATCCTGCGCTTTACAATGCAATCACGGCGTTGCCCATTTTCCAGTGGACAGTGCCACCTGCGTATCAGCAATCGCCAACCGAAGCAGATGCGATGGCAGACAAAGTAGCGCAGACCGCAAACAAGAGCGTAACCGCCGGTCAAGGTGGCGCGCCGACACTCACCTTCGCCGCACCGGACTGGGCGGCGACAATGCCCGGTTGGTTTCATGGGCAATATGTTCACCCTACAGCAGCTTGATAGGAGGAAGTTGATGTTTAAGTCAGAAGTGCTTGCCGAGTTGACCCGCACGCATCAACCGGCGCTGCGTAACCTGAGCGATGTAGAAAAAATTCTACTAGAGCGCTTTGTTGGCCTGGAAGAGCCAATCCGGGCCTTGATCCTGGCGGTTGCCAGCGGCGAACCTTTGTTGCTGGTCGGGCCACCCGGTACGGCAAAATCAAGATTGATTCGCGCCTTCTGTGGCTTGACGGGCTTACTGGACGAGCATGATTTCAGCCAGAGCCAGGATAGCTACTTTGAATATCTGCTCACACCCTTTACAGAACCAGGTGAGCTGTTTGGCTTCTATGATATCAGCCAGATTAGTAGCGGTCAGTTGCATCGCCTGGACAAAGGCATGATGCAAAATGCAACCGTTGTCTATCTGGACGAAGTTTTTAACGGCTCTAGCGCCATCTTGAACTCGATTTTGGCCTTTATGAATGAACGCATCTTTCATGATCGCGGCGTGCGTAAGCGTGTTGCCATGCAATATTTATTTGCCGCCAGCAACCAAACCCCGGAAACCGCCGAACTGCGCGCCGTCTATGATCGCTTTGTGCTACGCTGCGAGGTTGCCAATGCCAAGGCCGAGCCGAACGATCTGAAAGCGTTGGTGCAGGCTGGTTGGCGCGAAACCTACAGCCAGCAGCCGCGACGCCGCAACCATGCCACACTGCTCGGTGAAATGCAGGCGTTGCGCAAGAGCATCGCCACGTTTACTGATCAAGGCAAACTTGTGCCCCAGCAAGAAATGCCTTTTTACAACAGTCTGGCACAAATTGTGCAACATGCACGGCAATATGACCTTTCGGAAATGTCCAATCGGCGGCTGGTCAAGCTTGTTTATATCATGCTGATCCACCGTATTTACGAAGCGGCGCAGGCAGACAAGATCCCCGCTAATCTTACCCTACGCGAGGACGAACTGCGGCTGATCCCCCGGTTCTTTCTCGATCGGACCGAAATCGGCATTGTTGATTATATGGCGAAGGTTGAGATACGCAATGGTTGACAATACGATGATGAACGAGCCAGCGGCCAATCGCGCGGCAATGGAACACGCGTTGCAGGTGCAATTGCTGGCACCAAGCATCTGGCAGCCGTTGACAGAGGCCGCGTTTGCTGGGCTGGATGCGCAAGAACGCTTATTGGCGCAGGCAACCATAACGACCTTTCATAACCGCCATGTGGGCATCACACCGGGGTTGGCAGCAACATTGGCCCCGGTACTGCTCGATCCGGCGCAGCAAATACGCGCGCCCGCGCCGTGGAACGCAGTCATTACGCGATTGTTGGACGAATTGCTGGCAACCGATAATGCAGAAGGTACGCTTGCGCGCGCCCGTCAACGGCCACGCTTTGGTTTACTCTTAAGCGCAAACCCCAGCTATAGTGCGTTGCGCATTATGCTGCCGATTGTCCTTGAAGCCTGCCGCCAGTTGGGGAGGTGTTATTTGTTCTGCGCCGATGAAGTGCCGGAGACGGTTACCAGCGCAGCCTACACAGCCTATGCCGACGCGTTGGCAGACCAAATCAGACAGATGGCCACGCAGCGGGATGCACAATTTCAATTGTTTTGGCAGGAGCGGTCGATCACGCTCTCCAGCCTGTCGCGCCAAAGTTCGCAGGCGGGATCATCTACATCGTCGCTTGCCGAGATGGATCCGACGGCGCTCCGCTTGTTGTTGCAACTCAACCCGACGTTGGCTATAGAACAGCAAGCGAAAAAGCTGCCACGGCTGGTGACACCCCTCAATCGCCAACGCAGCTTGACGCGCAAAGAAGGTGGGGTGGACGGTATTCGGGTGACGCGCCGCATGGATGATATCAACAACATCCTCATGAGCGAGTTTATGAACCCAGACCTATTGCTGGCCGACCGCATCTTAAATACCGGCTATCTCGCCATTGAACGCCCGCCCGAACGGGTAAAGCTGCGCGATGTGCTAATTGCAGCCCTCATGCCGAGTGATGTACAGCCAGGGCTAACGGTTGATTTTCTGAAAGCCTGCTGGTTTGATTGCCTGATGCAGTTGAGCGTTCTTTTACGCCAGCACAAGCTGCACAGAAGTGAATTTCGCTGGATCGAAGGTGACGCGTTTGATCGGGTGCGGCCGGAGGTCTTTCTGTTAGAAAATATGCCCATCTTCGATGTCGCGTTGGAAGAACAGGCCAACGCCGGTTACCGCAACGAATTTCTGAAAGCACTCCACTGGTTGCCGTCATATCTCGATACACGCGGGCCCTTCCAACCCTTGGCGGAACTCTTGGGCAATGATTTCGCGGCGCAGACCGGTCCGCCTCTGCTTGACCACGCCACCACCCGCGCCGAGCAACTCCAGCGCTGGCTGGCGGCGGCATGGAGCAGACAGGACGAAAGCCGCGAATGGCAGAGTAAGCAAGCCGCGCCCTCGCACCAACGCCAGCCACGGAAAAATCAACTCCCGGTGGGTGAATTTGCCTATATCCACGTCATGCTTTTTCTGCCGGCCAATCAGCGCAATGGGCAGTTCCAGGGTTTCTCGGCCCGTTCCGGTCAGTTGGCTCGGCTGTTACATCTGGACAGCGGCCCCCATCAACATGTGAGCATCACCTGGGTTCCCGAACAACTGGCACCGCCGCCCGCAACGCATCAACCGCCGCTAGCCGACCCTACCGACGCGGTGCCGTCTATTGCGGATCGGGCAGATCTAACCAACCAGTGGCTCTTCGATGTAAAGGGGGCCCAATTGTCCCCTTTGTTGGTCGCTGAACGCGACGATCTAAGCGGCAAAGACGTGGCTGGCGCGTTGGAACAGGTGTGGCTGGAACAATTATTGAAGGAGATGTGGCGTGGCTGATCTCTATTTTCTATTAGATGAACTCACGCCAGCGCAAGCGCTCCAGGTGCTTGCACAATCGGCAGAGGAGACAGCGGGTGTGGCGCTGGATATGCTCCGGCTGCGCACCTTGAGCAGCGAATTTTATGGCACTTCGGTGACGCTGATTGCGCCCGATTTTCACGCCCAGCGCGGTGCCAAAAAAGAGCTAGCAATGCAACGCGCGACATTGGATCGCCTGATTGACGCGTACCGCAAAGTAACAGCCAGAGAACCGCGCCGCGGGGAGCCGGACGGCGAAATGCTGACCGTGGCGCAAGGGGCGGGCTGGCTGATCAGCAACAGTCTGGCGCGCCCCGCCGTCAACCCCCAGGAAGGCGAATATTTGCTGATTGCGCGGGATTCGGATACGGCGCGTGCGGCTGCCATTGTGGATGACTTACACTTGCATGCTACGGAGACGCGCATTACTGTGGCGCGCACCACAGCCGATCAGCGCATTGTCCACCTCTTTCATGTATTGGACGATCACAAGCGGCATTCGGCGTTTCAAGCGGCACGCGCGGGTGAACGCTTCGCCGATTGTGTCTTATTGGCCGCCTTTGCGGATAGTGGGGTAACTGTCTTTCTACCCGAGAACAGCCAGCCAGGGCGCGCAAGCTTGCATTATTTCTGCCGTCTGTTGCGGGCAGCGCCGGGGCTGTTCAGCAGACATGGCCTTGCCGTCGAGCGTGGCTTGTTGGCCGCGATTGCTGGGCAAGCGGTGGCGGATCGTGTCGTTGAGCGCGCACACCACTATGACTTCTACTACCTGGGGGGGCTAGCGTTTTTCAGCCAGATCGAGCTTGCGCCCCGCATCCCCGAACACATTGATATCGAAGTGCATGACCTAGCGACCAGTGAAAGTGATGTGCAAAAATTGCGCGCCGCGCTTGCCGAGGCGGAGCCATTGGTCGCCTATCGGCTGGCATTGCGGCCGGGGGATTATCATGATTATAACGAGCATGAATACAATCGGTTTGCCCAGCAACAGCTTGATATCGAGTATCGGCTTGCGTACTTGAGCAGCATCAAAGTCGAAAGACCGACCTTACTGCGCTTTACCCAGCCGCAGTTGCCGGCATTGGCCGATGTCATCCGTTGCTTTCCCATGAAATTTCTACAAGGTGAGGATCTGTTATATGGCTTCCAGGCGGTGGAGCGCCACTATCCGGCTGGGCTCCATTACTTGCTCAAATCGCCCCATGCGGTGATGGATGCCATGGACCCGCTGTCTTTGTGGGGCGCTCTGGATCAGATGGCGATGCACTTCTGGCTCGATCCGCTCTGGTCCCGTTATTACCGCGGACGGGGCAATGAATGTTGGGTCTTTGTCCCCAAAGGCATGACACTCTTCCCGCCTATGCACTGTTGGGAGGCGACCGAAATGGATGCCTACCTGCGCGATGTCTTGTCCCAGTGGTTTCACGGTCAGCATGGGGTGGCATCCATTCCTGAAAAAGCTATCTATCTTTTTGAACCGTCACCCCATGCGCCGGACGAGATCCAGATTTCTGTGCTCAATCGTGCCAATTTCCAGCCGCTGCATACCCAGCTTAGTTGGTTTAACGATAACCTGACCATTATGAATGAACTGAGTGTTGCCGGTTTTATTCAGACCCTGGCTGATGATATTGCCAAACGCGATATTGCCGCGCGCGTCGGGCAGGAAGCGCAACAGATGATGGCGACCTTTACAACGACCGCCGAGCAGACAAGCCAACAGGTGGCTGCCAAGACGCAAGAATTGACAACGGTGATTACCCAGGCGTTAAATCGGATTATTCAAAAGGCGCAAACAACCACCGAAGAGATCCGGGCGTTAAATCTACGGCTGACCAAATTGCAACTGCTATACGACGACATGCGTAAGGCAACGGTAGAGGCGGAAGCGCTAATTACGCGCAATGAGCAGGCCACCGACGCCACGATCGCGTTTACCAGCAACTTACGCCAACGGGTGGAAACAACCTTGGCCAATGCCCAACAGGCACGCCAGGAAGTGCAAACGCGCGTGGCCGGGGAGCTTGATCTTATGCAGCAGACTCATGCCAATCTCCAAGCAATGCTCGAAAACTTGCGGAGGAAAGATGAGTGATTTTGCCAAGCCCTTTGCCAATGGCGTGGAGACACTTGAGCAGGCCAGTACCCAAAGCCAAACGCTGGTGCAGGACGGTGAACACGCCACGGAACAGTGGCTCACAACCCACACGATGTTGGCGATTGGCATGATTCCGCTGTTGCAAAGCTGGCTAACCCACTTGCGCGCCGCCATGAAACCAGTCACGCTACTGCCCGTGTATATTCAGCGCTACTGGCTGAAACGGTATATCGGTGTTACGTGGTGGCATCCCAATGGCTTGCGCTTACGCGCGCAGATTGGCTGCCTGTGGCTCTTGATTCAATATGAGCGATTATGTGATTGGTTGCTTGCCCTATACCGCGCCTGTGTGCGGTGGTGTAGCGCGCATCGGCGTCAGTTGTTGTGGGGGGCGGTGGCAATGGGCGTCATCCTGATGGCCTATCTTTGGTTACAGGTAATGATCTTTATTTGGGGGCGACTCATCGACGGCATCTATTCTTATTGGGAGTTTATCTTCGGCCCATGATTCACTTTCGTTCACCCTGGTTAGCCCATCTTCCCCAGATCGAAGTAAAGGGGCGGCTGGCGCGGCAATCCGTGCGGCTGATCTGCCTTGGCATTGTCGGCTGCTTGCTGCTGACAATGCTCTTGCTGATCTGGCAGCCAACCGCGCGAAGTGGACCGGTCTATTTGCTCTATTGGCTACACGACCGTCTTTTCCTGCCCTTCAAAGCCTACACCTATACGATCTTCTTTCCCAGCAGTCTTATCTGGTGGGGCATTCTGGCAACAATTTGCGCACTCGGTTTGACTTCGTTCCTGACCGACCGCTCCTTGATTTTGCAGCCCCACCTCTGGCTGTTACGCTTTGCCATCCATCAGCCAGCCCTTCCGCCGGCCCTGGTCGGTTTTGCACAGCAATTCAAAAGGCACGGGTTCGCACCCGATCTACTCAAGACGGTTACCGAGCAGGAGCGCGCACTGGCCTGTCACCATTTGAGCAAAACAGGGGCGGCAAACGTTGACCCGCTTGCTATGCCGTCGGCAGTGCGCTTTACGAAATTGCTCATCCAGCTTTATACATTGCCCCACAGCCCTTTGTCTGAACATTTATACGCGGCGGTGCTCTGGTATGAGGCGTTGTTGCTGTTGCTTATCGATGACGGCGCAGACGAGGATGCGGATGAGGATGAGAATGGCGCAGACGAGAACGAACGTGAGGATCTAAAGGTTGCGTTGCTGACCGAACTGGCAGATTGTGCCACGCAGATTGGCGATGGGCTCTCAAAGCGTGGCAATGCCGATGACCGCGTGCAATACAGCCCGTTTGCCCCCCAATCTTTAGCCGCAGATTTCTACCTTACCTGTTATAGCCAACCAGTGATCGCGCACCGTTTGTTTAGCTCAGACCAAGTCAGCCGTTTGGATCACTACAAAATCCGATCCCATCTGGCGCGTTCCGTTGCCAACCGCCGCTGGCTGCTTGATCAACTTTGCCATCAAGTGGCAGCCGACCGACGACGCAATCGCATACCGCTTGTTCCAACCACAGATGGATTGGGCTTTTCACCCGACACAACGCCGACCGCGCATGAACTAGCGCTTAGCGGACGACTGTCGTTAGCCATTGCCCTCTACACGGCATGGTTGGGCGATATGCCAGCAATCGCGCTAGGCTATCTGGATACCCTGGAAACGCTGGGATTTACCTTGGCATTTGCGGCCGACGCGCCGGCGGAAGAGCAGCCAATAAGGCAGAACCTGGCGGCGTTGGTTGCGGAACTGCCTACCCTGCTTGACTATCAACTTTGCGCCGCATTGCAGGCCAGCCAGATCAATACGCGCCGCCAAAGCTGGGCAGATTCGCCGTTGGATGATGAGGAACTGGTGTTATCGGTGGATTTTGACCTGGCCGATACCTATATGGCTACCCTTAGACATGCAGCAGGGCCACCGCCAAGGGCGGAAACTTATGTGAGCTACGAGCGGGCATGGGTAGGAAAAACGCTTGCGCAGCTCCAACGACTAGGGCCGGGATATGCTATTTTTCAACGCTACGCGCCGGTCTATACGGCGAAAGCTGGTAAACGGCTGGTAACCTATACCCACACGCTGACCGAGCAGGCAGAAACGCTCTACACAACCTATGGCAAAGCCGAAGAGTTGTCCCATGCGGTACACACCGCGCGCCAGCAAGCACGGCAGGGCAGGCAATGGATGGTGCAACAAGCGCAATCGTTCTATGTGCAGTACATAGCATCGGGGCAAGCGACGGCCTTTCTCGTTGCGCAATGGCATCAATTGAAGGATTATATTGACGCCATTAAAAAAAGATGGAAGTGATCCACTATGAAAACAATCTGGGGTCACGCCGATCGCGCGCCGGAAGCGCAAGTGCGCGGCCGTTTACAGAAACGGGCCTGGCAAATCCCGCTGCGTCAGCGCATGGATATTGTGCTGCTCATCGGTCTGCTGCTGGCGCTGCTGGTTGGTTTCGGTTCCTGGTTTGCCTTTGTCCTGATTGGTGACCGGGTGGGTTGGTTTGACGCGCCCCTGGTGCAAACGGTACGCGATGAACGCATTCTGGTGAATGTGCGCGACCGCCTTGCAACGGATGCTTTGTTGGATGCCGTGACCCATATCCCTGACCAGCGTGTTTACATTTCACAGCAAGGGGGCGTGATCCACCAGTATGATCCTCGCACGCGGCTATGGTCGCTCGAACAGCCATTTACCGGCAATGAACCGATCAATCACGATCTGATGGTATTACGTTCTGGTTGTGGTGCAGATCCCCTTGCCACCCGCGCCACGACCTGCCCGGATGCCGAGTCGTTGTGGGCCGTAAGCCGGGATGGCGGTCTTGTCCGTCGCCGTGGCGAAAGCTGGGAGATCCTGATTCCCGATACTGCCTTCATCGGGGCCAGTGGGCGCCCAATCGATAGTGACCAACTCACGGCGGCAGCTGTGTCACCGGATAACCGCTGGCTGGTGGTGGGCACGCGCGTCGACGGCATTGGCATTTACGATAGCGCGCGACGCATCTGGCTCCCCGTGAGCACTGAACTATACCGCCAACTGCCTTCCTTGGACATCCGTCATCTGCGTTGGTGGCGGGAACGTTTCTGGATTGGTACGCCGGCTGGCCTGCTATCGCTAGTTATTGATACGACAGGCGCGCCGCGACTACAGGCTGTGGAAACTGTACCCGGTGCCGTGATCGATCTGGATGCCGAAGCGGATGGTGCATTATGGGTTTTGACACACCAAGCCTGCGATCTAGGCGGAGACAGTTGTCTTTGGCTCGGTACGTTGGCGGCACCGGATCAGGCACCCACGGTGCTGATCAACGAACGTAATCTCTATCCTAATTTAAGCTTATCAAGCGTACATTTTGCCCAGGACTGGGGTCAACAATTGGTGGTTGCCGGTCAAGTTGGGATCTTTGGCTACGACCCGCAAGCGCATAACTGGCAACAATACTTTGATCGTAGCGTATCGGCAACGCTGCCTGTTCCGAACCAGCCGGGCTTCTATTTCGGCTTTCCCAATGGCGTTGGCCTCATGCAGCCAACGGGGAGGACCGCGTGGGAAATTCCCGATACAGAGATCGCAAAATTGCTGTATGGGCATAATGGCGAAGTGCTGGTGCTGACTACGGCTGGCAACCTGTTTTCTGTGTCAGATGCTGGCAGCGTACGCACAGTCTTTGCCCAATCAGCCACGACCTTGGAACCAGAGACATTTACGGCGGCTGCCGACCTCAATGACACTGTGCTGTTGGCTGGCCCAGAAGGCGTATTGCTGCACAACATCCATACGCGCACCTATGAAGATATCCCCGCTGCTAATTTGCCAGATTGGTTACGCCACAAGGCGGTGCGGCTATGGGTTTCCGGTGATACCTTATATGCCGTCTTGCCGGGAGAGCAAAATAGCACCAACGTCTATGCCCATCCTGTTGGCAAAGCCGCAACCGCTACCTATCTGATCGGCGAAGGCAGAGCCATAGAGGCGCAGACGGTGCCTGGCCCAGTGCAGCAGGTGCGTGTTTGGGACGACCAAGGGATTGGGCTGCTGGCCGGTGACGGCAGCTTCTATCAATTTCCGACAACTACCGCAACTACCGCCAATCCGCAGACCGCGCAACGGCAGCGCTTAACCGGGGCCGGTGTGCCGGAGATGAATAATCGCCAACTATTCGATGTCGCAGAGCTGGGGGCTGAGCTTATTGTTTCGACCCAAGAGGGGCTACGCCGTTATAATCTGGATACACGAGCTTGGGCGGAATTCACCCCACCGCCAGCGGACGAGACAGCGCAAGAGATCGTCGTCATCAACGGCCAAGTGCTGATGCGCACCAATCAGCAACGGCTGGTGCAAAGCAATGGCGATGATCCCGTGTTGATTGGCGATGCCGATGGTTTCGCCATGACCGATGACACATTGAGCGATGTACAGGTTGAAGCAGATCGGCTCTATTTGGCCGGCGAGGGGCAGATCGCTGAATATGACAGATCTGAACGCCGCATTACGAACCGTTGGGATCTACCAGGGAGCGGGGCGGTTACGCTCAAGCGGATCATCGATAGCCAGCCACTAGCCCTGAGCAATGAGATCGCCACGCTGGGCGATACGCCTATTGCTCAAGATGCCGGTGCTGTCCGCACTCTATCGACAACAGATGGTTGGATCTGGACAGATCGACGTGCCGGCAATACCCGCTTTTTAATGGGGCACCCGATTGGTCAGGCACTTTCGGCCGACAACGCACGCTGTTTCTTCCGCAATCCCGGTACAGGCACAACGGTTCAACAGATCCTGGACGCGCGCGAACTGCCCCAGGGGCCAATCGCCGTGACCACCAACGCGGGTTTGCGCTTCTACAATCCTGCGGCGCGCGCCTGGTATCCAGATGATCATGCCCTCGTGCCCGACGGTGGCCGAGTTTATTTGCTCGGTGAGCACCTGGTACTAACCGAGGCCCAGGCCGACAGCGCAAAAGTTTCGCTCATTCCTGTTAATAGTATCCAGATGCCGCATAGTTGCGCCACCGACGCGGTGACGCTATCTGAAACGACATATCCAGCGCGCGCCGTGACCGTCGATGAGGATGATGACCGCGCGGCCTGGGTGACCGCTGACGGTGCGGTCGTAGCATGGCAAGCTGGGCAAGCGCATACCCTGCTCTCGCCACCTGGTGATGGTCCCGACCAAAGTGCGCTACGGCGTGTCCATGATCGTAGCCCGAATTATTTACTTTTTACGACGGATACAGATCTATGGCACTATCATCTTCAACAACGTAGATGGACAAACATTCAGTTGCCGCTAGAAACGCCAGTCACGGCCTTCGCCACCCTCAACCTTGAGCGCAGTGGTCAATCAGAAATAGTAACGGCGGAGACGATGCAAGGCGACTTCTATGTTGGCGCTTTCGAGCCTGCCGTATTAGAGGGTGCCTCGCAGACGATCGCGGTAGCGCCCGTTTTTGAAGCACCACCGGCCACCTTCAATGCCGGTGGTGATGCGTTGCTGGATATTCAACTTGAGGCGGATCATAGCTGGACCTTTGTTCTGACAGATCGACTCAAGCACTATGACCCGGTGACACGTCAATGGTTGCCAGAGGCGGCATTGGGCGCGGCCGATCCATCATTGCGCTACCTAGAAGCGACCGGCCTGGATCGCAAAATTGCGATGGGCAATAACGAACGCAGCTGGTGGGTGGCCCAGACGAGTGGCCCCCGCCCCACCCAGTTTGCGCAGTATACGCCGCCGCCCACAACCACCATCTATTTGGATAAAGCCGGCGCGATCTGGCAGCTTGACGGTGATGGGCTATTGCAGAAATGCACGGCGGGCGCGAACCGTTCCTATCAGTGCCGCCGCGCCGGTCCCCAACCGTTTTGGGTTGAACCGACTGCCGTGCAGCAGGTATTGCGCTGGCAAGCATTGCTGCTCTTTGTCACAGCGCCGGGCTTGCGCGCCTTTGATCCGGCAACCAATGCCGAAGTGACCCTGCCCGCGGCGGCGCAAACGTTTGCCGACATTCAAATGGCGCGCACCGACGGCGAACATCTGTTATTGCGTAATGCTAACGCGCTACTCGTGTTGCAAAAGCCGCGCACAGGCACGGTACAGGCCACCCTGCTTGCCAATGTACGAGCTTTTCGCTACGATGACGACGAACGTCCCTGGGTGCAGATCGGCGACCGCTGGCAACTTTGGCAGGACGATCAATTTGTCGAGCCGTTAACCGATCGTGGGCAGAGCATCCAGGAAGAAGAGGTCACGTTCTTTGTCACCGAAGGGTTGGGTGTGACCGGGGTTGATAGCGAGAATTTTCCCTATGCCTGGAACGGGACAAGGATGGCGCGCGTAGACGCGCCACTCCCCGCCGATATGGATCTTGACCAAATTGTCGCCCTGGCGTCTGGCGCGGACAAGGCTTGGTGGGCGTTGACACGCAACCAGCTCCAGCGGCTGACACCGAACACCTGCTATCGTACAGCCGCGCCGGCTGTAGAGATCGCGGCGGCGATACCAACTGCCACAGCGATTGGTACGGCAACAGCGCCAACAAGTACATCGAAAGTCACGGCGGGGCAAATGCTGACTACGCCCCTCACAATCACAGCCGGCATTACGGTAACGGCCCCCCTCACGGCAACACCTGGGCCGATATCGACATCAACGCCCACACCGATGCCCACACCGACGCCCACGCCCACACCAACCCCCACGCCCATACCCTATCCTTGTTTGACGGTGGCGGCTGATTTTCCACTGCCCGCAGCGTTTGCCCTGACAACCACGGAGACGCTCCAATCTGCCAGCGTCGCAGAGGATGGGGCGCTCACCTTCACAAAGACAGATGGGCAGTCGTTGTTGGTGGAACAAAATGCCGACAGTACCTATGCGTTGCGCACCGCCAACACTGCCCAACGGCAGTTGGTTGGTGCGCTTGGCGATGGTTGGCCGTCATTGCAGTCAAACCTGCGGCAACTGCAGAATGGCAACTGGGCCTACAATCCCGTAATACAGCTTCAGACCAACGCTGAGGGTGCCTTACTGGCCGGCCGACCGTGGGGCGATGAGTTGTTGGCCGAGCTGGCGACCGCAGCATTTGTCCAGCCGGCAGCCCTCGATGTTGGTTGGCTGGCATGGGATCGCGCCAGGCAAAATTTTGTTGTAGCGGCCAATGGCGCGGTGGGCAGAACGCTTGCCATCCCGAAGGCCGACTTTGTGGTCGATGGACACCTGCTCTTTGAGCCGGTCGCCGCTGTGTTGGCCGCGACACCCGATCGGCTGCATGTGGCCAATCAGCATGGCATTTGGCGCTATCCTGGCCGCGACTTGCGCTTGGATAATCAACAGATTACCTTTCAACCGCTCGCCCTATCCACCCCCATCCAGGCGATTCGAGGCAGTTTTGTAACAGCGCAGGGGCAACTTGCTCCCGGTGCAGACGCAATGACAGCCACAGCCACCGACTACCAGATTACCGTTGATGAAATCGTCATCACTGAAAAGGTAGGCGCACGCACGGTTGAGGTCATGGCGTCGATTGCTGGTGTGCTAACCCCGGCGCTGGTGGATGGTCAATTTCTGTGGGATGTTGACCGGCGCAGTTTGGCTTATGCCGCTGGCCGTCTCTATCTACAAAGCCGCGCTGGCATTCATCCCGTGGATCAACTGGCTGGTTTTGACGCCGGGCCTGACCAGCAGGCCTTGGACACAGGATACTTGCACTCTGAGCAAGGGGGCGCGCTCTACTACTGGGATGGCGCTACCCGCTACCGGCGTGAACAAACGAATTGGATTGCCAACGTCGCCGATCCGGCGGCGGATCGCACCCTCGTGGACAACAGTACCTGGACATGGCGTCTTCAGAATGATGTGCTTGCCATCCAACTGGCTGGCTCTGTCCAGGCGTTTGGGCTAGCCCAGGCTGGTGCTGGTCTCTCCTTCACATCGGATCGGCTGGTGGCTGCTGCGGCCCACCAAAATCAACTCTATGTAAGCACCGAAGCATTTTTTGAGATTGCCAACACCGCGGACGCATTGGGCCGTTACACCGCCAACCGATTGACACCCCAACCGGCAGATTCCCTGGACAATCTCTATTTTGCCAATGGTCAAACCGAGCTCTTGCGGCTTAATGGTGCTGAAATCGCGCGCTGGAACATGGGTACGCGCCAGTTTGTGCCCGTGCTACCCGCACAGAATCCTTATCAACAGCGCGCCTTAGCCACAACCGATCGTCTGCGTTTTAACTTGGTCGCGGGTGCGGTTCTTAAGGAAGTACGCGTCGAGCAAGTGGACGGCAGCACGTACTGGGTACCCTTTCATTTTGTCGAGCAGCAGTTTCCCTTTGATGTGGTGACCTCGATTGCGGTCTACGACAATGAACTCTATGTGGGCAGCGCAGCGGGGCTCCAACACTATCCCGCGCAACTCGACACTGGGCTGGACAGTCTCGCCCACTTATATGATCTGCGCAGCCAGCCCGACGCCGATCTGGTCGCGGTCAGCCGCGTGGGGGTACCTATGGCTGATCCGAATTTGCTGATGGTGCGTACCGCCGCGCGCTGTATGGAAAGGCGGGGGCGCACTGCCTTTACCCCCTGCGCTGCACCAGCCCTGCTCGATGCGCGCTTGCGCGTGCAAAATGCGCTCTGGCGCTGGTTTACCGCGGCCAATGGGCAGATCACTGGGGAATATTTGCTGGATAACGGCCAATTTAGCCCACTGCCAGTCACGATCGCGCAAGGCCGTTTTCCGCATGATCACTTGGCCGATGCGCTCGTATGTAATGGCAACGCCTATAGTCTTTGGACAGAGGATCGGGTCACCGTTTTTAGTGATGACACGGTGCGACTGCGCACAGGTCTGCACAACTATGGGTTGACAGCGGAAGCGCCGACGCAGTTTATCTGTGTGCCGCGCGACATCCCTTTGGTGAATGCAACCATGCGCCGCGGGCTGTATTTGGAGGGCAAAGCGAGAAAAATCTGGCAACTGGTCAATGGACAGTGGCGCGAAGTGACCGATGCCGAGCTACTGACAGGGCTACGCGACCATGCTGATCAGCCGCCCGTGGTTGATCATGCCCGCTTGCGCCTCCGCACGCCTATCGATGACCAGCCATACACATTTGAGCAGCGCGCCATGAATGGCCAATGGCACGCGCTGCCCTGGCAAGATGGGCAGGTTGCCATTGATGATTGGCGTGAAGTTGTTTTGCTCGATCATACGCTGTGGGCGGCAACGCCGGTCGGGCTTGTTGCCTTTGGCTATACGCCCAATGGACAAGCTGTACTCAACGGCGATAGCGTGCAGGTGGTGCGCGAGCCAGGCGATGCCCAGGCCATTTGCCCGATCACCGATATGGCGGTGCAAGCTGCACAGGTTGCCGTGCGCTGTGATGCTGATAGCAAGCAGGTATTCCTGGGCACGCTTACCGCGCAAGCAGATACAAAGGTCTTTGCGCCTTTGCCGGAAGCTGATCCTTTTGCCGAACGCGAATTCGTGAGCGAGGCCGCGTCGGGCTACTGGCAATGGCGTTTGCGTGGGCGCGCCAGCGGCAGTGTTGGTTCGCTCCAGATGCGGTTGCACGGCGAGGAATTGGAACTGTTTGATGGCCGCTTTGTCTTTGATACGATCAATTCACTGGCGCTCTTCGCCCCTGGCCTAGTCGAAAGCGGCACTGATTTGGGTGGTTGGTTTCGCGCCCCACTTGACAGTTTCCATCCGCGCGATTTACAGCGTACGGACCTGGTCGATCTGGATCCTAGCCAAGTCAACCAGGTGTACATCAATTTTGCCAGTGAACAATCCATGCTCTGTTTGCAGACGACACAGGGGCAGTTTGTGCGCCTCGCGCCCAACGACACACACGAGCAGATCGAAAGTTGTCGCGACTATCTGGCCGCTGATCGCCTGTGGCGCTATGAACGCAACGACCAAAACCTTGTGATTACGGCACCCGCCAGTGTGGGCGGTGCGGCGCAGCGCGCTTTGGTGCATGGCCGCTTTGGCGACGACACCATGCTTGGTCCACCTGTCACTGGCGCGGATGCAACAGGGGTTTTCTATCTCTGGCCGACCTATGCCGGCGTCTTCCGCATGAATGGCGCGTTAGAAACGACAAAGATCTACGGACCCAATTTCCCTGGTCTGCCCGCTGGCGTGGCACCGGCTGCGCTATTTCTGAGCGCAGCGGGAACACCTGCGTATGCCAGCCCCACCGCCCTCTACACATTGGAGGAACCACGCGCGCCCCTGGCAACCGCACCGCTGGTAGGGCCGGCAGCGGCCATACCGCAAGCCGTGGCCGATGGGGCGCATGACACCGTTCAGGTTCACTGGTCAACCACACCGCTGCCGCGCTGGAATTTACTGCGCCAAAGCGACGCCGGGTTTTTGCTCCGCGAGGGTCTGCAAATCAATGTCAGCGCTTTTGACAAGTTTAACCAAAAGCGGGTCGCTTGGAATGATCCCACGCCATGGATCGAATTGTACTTTGTGCCAGAACAGATTCGTGTTCATTGGTCGGGCAACCTACGGAGCTATCCAATTTCATTGCCCGCCAATTTTGCGCTCATCAAACCGATCTTAGCTGGTGAAAGGCTGTTGTTGATCGGTACACATGAGATTCTGGAAGTCAATGTAGAAGACGCTATGGTGGGGGCGTTCACCGCACCGGAAGCAGTGGCTGAACTGACGCCTGCCGCTGTTACAGTCCCAACTGCGATGCCATCAAGCGTCGCTGTGCCCCAAGTCGAGATCACAGAAACAATGGCAAGCCAACAAGCTGCGATTACCCAAAGTCTCTCGATTACGGACCCGGTCAGCCTTGTTGCTTCATCGCCGCTGGCAGAGTGTGCCCTGGGTTTCCTTCAATTAGCTCAAGGCAATATTACAGAAGCGCGAAGATTGCTCGGCGCGGGTTTCACGGCGTTGCATACCGATACCGCTGCAGAGTTCAACACCGTTGTGAATTGTGGCATGAATCTAGCGCTGCTCTATCAAGATACCGGCGAGTGGGTCGCTGCGCTGGATATTTATGGCACTCTGTTTGCTTATGTGGCAGCACGCAATGAACCACAAACCTTGTGGAATATTCGAATTGCGCAGGGCAGTATTTATCTCCAACAAGGGCGATATGATGAAACCGATCAGATGCTCCGGGATGCGGTAACCTATGTGGAACCGCCTGCACTTGCGGCAGAATGGACGCCAACCTATATGCGGAGCGCAGCATTGGTTACGACCTATAGCGGTTTCGGTATGCTATACGGGATTATCGCCGGTCAGGCTGGAAAGCAAGAGAGCGCAGCTTATGAAACTGCACGATCCTATTTCATGCGTGCATTGGAAATCATGCGCCAACTCGACGAAGAAGCCATTGCCGATCAAACAGCGGGCCAACAGGCGGTGCCTTCCGTTGGCACTGCAGGCACGTCAGCGCCTAATGCAGACATAATGGCACAACTACTCGCTATCATGACCAACAGCATTGAGCCAATTATCCTGAACAATATCGGCGAAACCTATCGCTACCAAGCGCTCAATTCTGGGAACCAGCAAGCGTTTGAACAGGCATTGAATTATTACAATCAAGCGCTGGCATTGATCGAAAATTCATCGGGTGATGAATTGTTTGAACGCATCATCCGCATGGGCGCGCTTGGCATTATCCATAACAACAAAGCGCTTGTCTCTTTTGCCCAAAAAGAGTATGCAGCGGCAAAAGTCGACCTTGAATTTGCATTGGAGATTCTGAACGGGCAGCTAGCCAATGGCGTTGCCAGTGCTAGTATTTACGTCAATTTAGGCTATATCCATCATCAAGCCGGTGAATTACAGGAGGCAGCCCTTGATTATGAAGCCGCGATGGAACGGCTGGAGACAATGCGCCTTGTTTCGGATACAGGGGCAGCACGGCTCAACACACAAAGCAATATCAGCCTACCTGAGTCCCTGCCGATGCAAGGTACGCTTGCACAATTCGCCGATGTCTATACACTGGCGGCTGATGTCTACCGCCAACTGGGGCGTAAGGAGGATCTGTTCCGTACCGCCGAGCGGGGGCGCGCCCGCTTCTTCCGTGATCTGATGGTGACCGGGCGACCTCAACTAGCGCCCGAGGCCGCCGATCTATTGCTTGAAGCCCAAAGCGCTTATGGGTTGTGGCAGCAGAGTATGATGAGCGTTGCCCAGTGGAAAGCCGCCGGTGCAACAGCAGAAGAACTCACCAATTTACAAACGAACCTGATGGCAGCAGAGCAAAATCTAGCGCAGCGCGTAGACGCTTTGAAGGGTTATGATGAGCGGCTGGCCGCGTTGGCCCCCGGCGCTGACACAACGATCGAGCCACAATTTCTTCAGGCTCAGTTGCTCGATGAGCAAACGACGCTGATCGAATATTTTGTCCCCGATCCGCGTCTGGAACGATTGATTGAGATGCCTGTTACCGCGCTGGTGATTAACAAAGCCGGGATGGAGCTAGTCTCACTCCCGAGCACCAGTACAGAGATAGCCAACGAAGTGGAATATTTTCGCGGCTTGCTTGACAAGAATATCGATCTCTCAGAAACTAACCAAAAGGCTGCCGAGCTTCATGCAAAACTGATGGCTCCGTTACAACCCTATATCCAGCACAAAAACTTGATTATTGTTCCCCATGGTGTCTTGCACTACCTGCCCTTTGCAGCTTTACGCGATGGCGCGACAGATCGTTATCTGATCGCGGACTACACAATCACCTATGTACCCAGTGCCAGTGTCATGCCGATTCTGCTCGACAACCGTAATCCCAATCACCACCGGTTATTAGCATTGGGCAATCCAGACACTTCGCTGGACTATGCAGAGCAGGAGGTCAGTCAAATTGCTTCTCTATATGGAACCATCCCATTACTTCAGGCGCAGGCAACAGAACAACAGATTCACGAACAAGCTGCCCGGTTCGATGTATTGCATTTAGCAGCACATGGTAATCTGCAAACATATGAACCGTTGCAATCACACATGGTGCTGGCACCGTCTGACAGCGCAGACGGGCAGGCGTGTTCAGATGGGCGCTGCGATGGCAAGTTGACTGTCCGTGAAGTGTATGGGCTGAATCTGGCTGACACCAATCTAGTTGTTCTCTCTGCCTGTAAAACCGATCTCGGCGCACAAAGTGCTGGTGATGAAATTATCGGGCTAACGCGCGCTTTTCTCTATGCAGGAACGCCGACCGTGATCACCACGCTTTGGAACATTGAGGACGAAACTTCGGCGCAGTTGATGAAATCTTTTCACCAAACTTGGCTAGAAGGGTTGCCCACAGCGCATGCGCTGCGCCAGGCTCAATTAGAAACAATGAGAAGCCATCCGCATCCCTATTACTGGGCCGCTTTTGTGTTACATGGCGACGGCAGCGTTGGTGGTAAAAATTGATGAGCGGTGAACCTGACAAAACCGGAGGTAACATTCATGGCAAAGGCAAATCAAAAGCGAATCTTTTTTCCCTGGCGCTGGCGTCCCCTGTTCTGGTGGGTAGTTGGTGCGACGACGCTTACACTGGGCATTGGCTTTGGTGCTTTCATGTTGGCTGACTTTGGTCCACTCTTTGCCAGTTTAGGTGCAATGGGGGCTGTACTGGCCTTCATCCTCGGTCTTAGTAATTTACGGCAGTGGGCTATGCGCGCCAGCCACACCATCAGCAAACGCGTTGGACTGCAACTCATGTTGACAAGCTTGTTCGTTTGTACTTTGCTTTTGTGGCTCTTCCCTGGCCGTGCCAAAATTCTTAGTCTCAACTGTGGTGATTTAGGGTGTAAAGCGCCAGACATTGTGCTGCGTTTTGCGTTTGATGAATGGACGGGCGAAGGTCAGGCATTGGGGATCGACGCTGGCGTGTCAATCGAGATCTTGCGGGATGCACTTTTTCAGAAGCTAAGTTGCGTCGATGGCTTCCGGGGTGTCGAACTCTACAACGAAACCATCTTAGACGAATTGGATTTATTGATCCATGGCAACTTGAGACTTGTCAACAACATTGAATTATCTGCCCAATTAATTGTAATTGATCCCAAGACACGACAGCGCTTGCACTCCGTGTCTGAGTCTCAATCGTTAAACGAACAAACTAAATTCGAGTTGACGCTGTTAACGTTGCAAAACAACTTGTTTCAGGAGATTTTAGAGACCATCAACTTTGAAATCCAGCCAGAGAATGCTGCGTTCGTGAACCATATTCCCACTGATGATCCAGAAGCGTTGCGCTTAAACAATCAAGCAGTGGAATTGATTCTTCATAATCAACTGGATCAGGCGGAAGCGCAGTTGAAAGATGCCGTTGCGCGCGATGACCGCTATGCCGATGCCTACAATAACCTTGGTCGAATTTACCGCCAGCGCGGAGATTGGCCGAGTACAATTGCCGCTTATGAAGATGCTGTAAGGTCATTATCCTGTGTGCCGCTCTATCACTACAATCTAGGTTTTGCCTACGAGGAAAATAACGAGTATGATGCAGCCATTGCTGCTTACAAGGCCGCGCTTGCCCGCAATCCAGCCTATGTCAAAGCGCTCAACAACCTGGGCTTCGTCTATCTGCAAACAGATAAGCTGGTTGAGGCCGAGCAATACCTGCAACAGGGACTCGTCATCACGCCAACTGCTTCCTACTTGCACAAAAATTTAGGCCGCGTCTATCTGGCACAGGATCGCCCCGCCGCGGCCATTGGTGCGCTGGAACAGGCGGTGGCTTTATATGCCGACTACGCCGAAGCACGTTATTTTCTAGCCGAGGCGTACCAGCAGGCGGGTCAAACGCAAAATGCCTGTGATCAACTGGCCGCCTACGCGCCACTGGCCGTTGCCGATGCGCTTGATGACCCTGCACGCGTTCAAGCGGCAACCACACTCAGTACAACCTTAACCTGTTCTACACGAGGTGCTACACCATGACGAACCATTCGCTTTCCCCTTCTGCGGCCTTGCGTAGTTTGCTCTGCTGTTGCCTGTGGCTAATGCTCGCGGCCTGCACCCTGACACCAACGCCAAAGCCGACCCCGACGCCAGCGGCGAAGGGGGATGAAGGCATCGCGATTGTCACCTATGTAAATGGCAACGTGACCTTGCTAGACGCAGACGATAGCGGCGGCATGGTCAAAGCATATCAAGTGTTGAAAGAAGGCAGCCGGTTGCAACTGGACGCCAACGCAAAAGTGACAGTAATCTGTTTCCAGGAACGGGTTTTTGCTCTAGACCAACCGGGCGAGGTGAAAATCACCCAACAACAGTGCGCCAACGCTATCCCACTGCCCGCCAACACGGCCCGATTGGTCAAACCGGATGGGGGACGCTTGATATTGATCGAGGGTAGCTTGGCGCTGGAAGAACAGGCACGTGAGCGTGAAGGCGATTATGGCAACATCCCCATTATCCTCAGCCCACGCAACACGAGTTTGTTCGATTTACAGCCAACCATCACCTGGGTGGAAGTGAGCGGTGCCATCGAGTACCAATTGAGCCTGAGCGGACTGAGTTCCTTTGATGATGCGACGCTGATGGCAGAGACAGTGGCCTGTGTAGAAGAAAACCGCAGCGCGCCCAGCCGCGTCTGTTCAACGCCGTGGCCGGCGGCGTGGTCTTTGGAACCAGGACAACGTTACTTTCTGACGGTCAGCGCGCGCACTGGCATTGCTTCACCGCTGCGCGAGTCGGAGACGAGTGCATTGCGAACACTGAATGTTGAGCAGCGTGAAGCAGTCCAGAATGAAGTGGACAGCCTTCAAACGCTTGAATTGGATGAGGATACGCAAGCGCTGTTGTTGGCTGCGCTCTATGTGAAAAATGAACTTTATGCGCAAGCCATTGCCACCTATGAACCAATGTTGGTGACACAACCGGCGTCTGTTCTCCATGTAACGCTGGGCGATTTGTATCGTGAGATCGATCTACAGCGGTATGCGTTTGCGGCTTATCAAGCTGCACTTGTTCTGTTAAATGCAGGCGAAGATGACTTGGCCGTACGCGCCGCGGCAGAGTTTGGGATGGGGCAAGTGGAGTATAGTCGTGGGAACTTCAAAGAGGCTGAGCAGCATTATGAAAAAGCGATAGCGCTTTACCTAAATATTGACGCACCAACAGAATTGCAGGCGGTGCAGCAGGCTTTGGTGGAGACAAAAGAACGGTTGCCAGAGGATTCTGATAACTAAACACAAAAGGGAAGGGACCAGGATGAAATGCTTCCCTTTGCATCGACGTACCCGCACATGATGTAACTGTCGCCTTTGATAACAGCTTCTATCGCGCGCTGAGTAAAGGCTGGCCGGTCGATGCTGCACTGGTGGAAGTGTCAGGCTATTTAAATTTATCGGGTTGGAACTACCGGATTGGGGGCAACCGGTGTTTTATATGTGCATGCCGGATGGCCAGTTGCTCGGATCAACAGTAACAAGAAAAGATACGGCTCTATATGGCCGTACCTTTTCTTAATGTAGATGAGCGAAAGCCGGCGGACGCTTATTTGTTTAGAACCGAATCAACATCACCAAGCACGCGCAGATGATTCTCGTTATTTACCACCCAGCCAGGCTTGCCATCCACACAGCAAATTTCCCACCATCTCCCCCCTGCATCTTGACCTGTGATCTCTACTTGATTGCCGGCCTTGAGTGTCCCAATAATCGGATACGCCGCGCCGGGACCGCTGCGCACATTGAGGGTGCTAATCAGGACTTCCAGTTGCGCTGTCGCTGTCTCGGCGGCCGTGCCGGGGGTCGCGACTGCTGTATCCGCCACAATCATCGCTCACCACGGCCAAGATAGTCGCCGTGCAAGGTAAAGGCGGCCCAGTAAAAGGGATCGCGCCATTGATCGTTACCCAAAATTTCTAGTTGGGCAGCGCGCAACGCCGCGGTAAAGGATTTTTCTGTGCCCAGGTGTTGATACAATGAAATGATTAGTGCCTCAGACGCTTTGTCTTCAATGCTCCACAGTGTGGTAATGATCGACGGCGTGCCGGCGTAGAGAAAGGCGCGGGTCAGCCCTGTGATCTCATCGCCCATGCTTTGTTCGCCTAACGCTGTCTCGCAGGCCGAAAGGACAACCAGATTTGCTTCTGCTAGATCCAGATTAAATATTTCATGCACTTCTAACGCGCCATCATTGGTCGTATCGGGTGCCAGTACCACTTGGGTTGCCAGCGGGTTGAACGGATTATAGGCGCTGTGGGTGGCCAGATTCAGCAGATCAATGGCATGGCTTTGGGCGTACACAACACTTTCGGTTGCCAGCGCACCCGTCAATGGCTTGATGTCGTAAAGGCTAGCAATCATGTTCGTTTCTGTGATTGCACTGGGTAATGAGCCATCCGGATCGCCGAGCGCCAGCATCCGCCCCTCATTCGGATTGCGGTTGGCCTGAATCAACGGTAATGTATCTACACTGGGGGCATAGGTGATCGCATAGTCTTCGATCAGATAGCGCTCAGTCTCAGCATCCCATAGTGCGGCAAAGGGTAAATAGTAGAGTGCTCCGTAAGGAATAATAGTAAGATTTTCATGGTGAACATAGGGAGCAAGGGGTGCAAATAAAGCATTATACAGCAGTGTAGTGGCTTCAACATATACGTCTTTCTCATCAATACTGCCGCGCAACGTTTTCACTCTAGTTCGTATCTCCTCACCATGGGTATTGAGGTTGACAGCTGTAATATTGTCGGCATCGATCACCCAGGCCACCGCCAATTGTTCGGTCGGCTCCTCTAAAATTCCTTCGGCAATGTAATAGACGATCAAGGTTGTGTCACTTAAGACTTGAGACTGTAATGCTGCCAAATCGAGGAGATGATCTACGCCTGGTGCCAGGCTTAGGAGCTTAGGATCATAAGCTTCGAGCGCGGCTAGCCGAGTGCCATAAAGCTCTTCCGCATGGTTGGCTTCACGTTCCGCATTTCTGATCAAAGTGCGATTCACCCCACCTACGGCGCGTAGTTGGGTCAAGGAAATGAGCGCCTGCGTGCGTAGGTCAAATGCCTCGCGTAGGGCACTGAGTAATTCATCATCGATATCGGGTAAGCGCGGGTTGCCAGCACTCAGCATATCGAAAAAGAGCCGCGCCCGCCCCTTTTCCAGCGTTTGCAACACTTCTGTGCTCTTGCCTTGCTGCAAATAGAGATTCGTCGCCAGCGCGTAGACATCCGCCTGCTGCGACAAAATGCCCTGGTTCCCCACCAGGTTAAAGGTTTGCGGATCGCCAGGATGTAGTTGGGCCACGTCACCTTCGGCAACGCTGCGCACCGATGCCAGCAATTTGATGGCCTGTTCATAATGGTCAAGCGCAATCGCGCTGTCGCCTGCCTGTTGGGCAAGCCACCCCAGGTTCACATGGGCAGTAACTGCGCCCGGATAGTTAGCCAGTTTGTCTTCATAAATGGCTAAAGCATCCTCGAAGGTTGTCTGGGCTTCCTCGGTTTGACCTTGCGCATTGTAAACCCAAGCAAGATTGTTGCGCGCGATCGCTTCACCATTCAGGTTGACCACCGTGCTCAAGATCGACAGCGAACTCAACAATTCTGGGATGACACGAATGGTTTCTTGCAGCGTAGGATCAAGGTCCGGCCCCAGCAGCGCAAGCAGCGGTTCTAGCAGCAGGAGAATTGCCTGCAACTCGGCGGTATTGTTCTGCGCCTGGCTCGCCTTGATCTGTTGCAATGCCTGCTCCAGATAGATTTGCGCTTGTTCATGGTCTTCTTCAAACGCATAGACCTGGCCGAGGTTGCTCAGCACGATCGGTTCAAACGCGGTGGCTAGTTCGGGGACGAGACTGTCAACGAGCATTGCCGTAATCGTGTCACTCAGTGCCTCTGCACCGCTACCACTACCCAGTGCCATCTGCAGCAACAGCGTTGAGAGCGCATCATCGGCATTCGTCGACTGGCGGCTCAGTTGCTGCAAGATCTGTAACGCCGATGCAAAGCAATACTTCGCCTTTGCATAGTTAACATCTGTGTTTGGCCGCTGACTCAGTGGTACAGCTATGACCAAGCCAATATTATTCAGCGTAACGGCCCTGGCCAGCGGTTTGAGACTTTCCGTTGTCCACGGTTGTTCCACGGCATTCCCACTGGCGTCGGGATCAGCACAGGCTGTCTCATCGGCATTAGCCGGGCTGCCGGTGAATGGGAGGGTTTGTTGCAACGTGGTATAGGCGTCTTCAAAGCGCCCTTGCGCGGCATAGACACTGCCCATACCAAAATGCGCGGCCCATATCATCTGCGGCTCTTTATCGGCCTGAAATGCTGCTAGCGCAACGGTATAGGCATCTAGCGCTTCCACCCAGTCGCCTGTGCTGTGATGCACAATCGCTAGAAAAATGGCACACATGCCGAGTCCTCCGGAAGATGCGTTTCCTGGCTTACGAAGCGCAGTCAACGCTTGCTCTTGTAGTGGTTTCGCTTCGGTAAACTGCCCTTGAAAGAGCAGCACCAAGCTTTGCAAACATTGGCTGGTTGGATCGGGTTGAGAAAGTGGGCGAACATGTACATCTGCCAGAGCAGCTTGTGGCAACAACACTGATAGCACTAATACAACAGGCAGCACAATGCTCAGGTCGGGTCTTATTCGCTTTATCTTGTACATACTGTTCTCCTTGGTGGGTAGGGTTAGGTCAATGGGAACAAGGATACAGGGAATTGACTATAGTTGATCTACACAATCCCTATTGATATCTACCTTACTATAGTAAGTTCAATTTGGAAAGGCGCGAGCCGATGTCCCGATGTCAGGTGTATTTCAATTTGAGGGTAAATTTTAGCATGGGCGAGCAACGTGTGCCGGGGACGGGCGAGGTGCAGTTTGTCAAACCGGTGTGGTTGTCGCCCGTCCCCGGCACACTTCCCAAAAATTGAAATGTACCCGCCGATGTCATATAGGGTGCTGATCGTGTCCGCCGACGCAGCGTTGATCGAAACAGGAAGTAAATTCGGTTCAACGGGATCTCATATGGTACTCGTTGCGGTGCGCTGCGTCGCAATACCGGTTGGGCGCGCCGCGTCCCATGTGATCACATAGCACAAATGTTGACAAAACTTGACAAAAGTTATATAAAGCTACATAGTAGCCTTGATTACAAAAGGAGTGAATGATGCCACAGCCATCCAATTATTTAACCCTCAAGCAGGCGGCACAACAGTTAGGTGTCCATGAGCAGACACTGCGCAGTTGGGAGCGTCAGGGGTTGATCCATCTGGCGCGGTTACCCAAGAGCGGTTATCGTCGTGTGCCGGTCGAGGAGGTGCAACGAATTCAAACAACTATGCGTGCTGGGCAGTCGGCAGGTGTGCGCATGGAACTGCCGCAACGCGATGCCGCAGCGCTTGCCCACGCCGAGGCGCTTGCGACTACCGTGCGCGCCGAATTGGTTGACCTGGCACCCACACTAACGTTTGATGAATTTATGCAGACACGCCGGGGGCGGACATGGTTGCCCTAGACACGGATGTATTCGTGCTGGCTTTTGCTTTTCATCAGGACGCGCGCCAGCCAGTCAATACCAGCTTTCTCGAAGCTGCGCGCACGCAGACACCTGTCGTGGCGATCTACTCGGTCATGGAACTGCTTGGACAACTTTCCTTTAATCTTTCTGCTGAACGCCTGGCCCAATGGCCCGCGTGGCTACAAGATCGTTACGGCCTGACGTTATTGTACCCGTCGACAACCAATCTGACCGCCGAGCCATTTTTTCAGGACGAGTTTATCGACCGCCCTCTCGCCCGCATGCAACGGCTACGCATGCCCTATGTGGATGGGTTGATTCTTGATCTCATTGAACGGGTCAGTGGTGTTGATACCTTTGTGACTTGGAATGCTCGTCACTATCGCAACAAAACGGCCTTGACTGTGCTTACGCCTGCCGAGTATACGGAAAAATCGCAAAGCTGAACCTTGACAATTATCTACAAGCAGTATTGCCATAGCGATTACCCTTTACCCAGCAATGCAGCGTTACTCATTTTACACACTCCGCCATTAACCCCGTCCATGTGCGCTATCGTGCGCTTTCCATATAAAAACCGCGTTTGACAAAGAGGGCAAGTGGTTATATGCTGAGTTTTCAGCGCCGGTATAGGTCAACGACGGCAACATGGCGAACGTGAGCGTGCCGTCGTTTTCATCGCGCACAAATGGCGTGATGAATTGAGCCACATCGCAAACAAAAATGGAACGATAGCATGCGACTTGCCATGGTTTCCCGGCCTCTGGCCGAAGCGGATCTGCAACTGGCGAAACAGATGGGCATGACCGACGTGGTCTCGACGCTGCCCGGCGTGCCCATGGTGCCCGAACGCGAGCAAGGTCCAGCTTGGTCCTATCTGGATCTGCTACACCTGCGCCAACGGGTCGCAGATGCAGGGTTGACCCTCTCGGTGATCGAAGGCTATCAACTGTCGGATCGGATTACGCTGGGCTTGCCTGGCCGCGACGAGGATATTGGGCGCGTCTGTGAGAGCATTACCAACATGGGGCGTGTGGGCATCCCCATCTATTGTTACAACTTTATGGCCGTTTTCAACTGGCTGCGCACCTCGACGGCGGTGCGCGGGCGGGGTGATGCGTTGGTCACCCGCTTTGATGCCAACGAATTGGCCAATGCCCCGCTGACCTATGCCGGCGAGACCACCGACGAAGCCATGTGGGCGAATTTCGCCTATTTTTTGCAGCGTGTGCTGCCTGTGGCCGAAGCCGTCAAGGTCAAATTAGCGCTGCACCCCGACGATCCGCCTATGTCGCCAGTACTAGGCTTAGCGCGCATTATGCGCGATATGGCTGCCTTCCAGCGTGTGATCGAAATGGCCCCCAGCGACTACAACGGCATCACCTTTTGCCAAGGCAATTTTGCGGCTATGGGGACTGTCAATATTCCAGACGCGATTCGCTATTTTGGCAGCCGCCGCAAGATTTTCTTTTCCCATTTCCGTGATGTGCGCGGCAGTGTGCCGGTCTTTGAAGAGACTTTCCACGATGAAGGCAAGACCGACATGGCCGCGGCTATGCGCGCCTATCGCGATGTCGGGTTTGATGGCCCCATGCGTCCCGATCATGCGCCGACCATGGAGGGCGAATCGAATGAAAATCCTGGCTATATGGTGCGCGGCAAGCTCTTTGCAATTGGTTACATGAAGGGCTTGATCGACGCCATCAATGCCGAAAAGTGACACCCGCTATCCCGTTCGGCCTTTCCGATCGTTGACTTCTATCCTTGAATATCCTTGAAAAGGAGCGAGTATGCTACGCGTTGCCAAACCCGAAGGTTTCGGGAATGTGATTCTCGAAGAAACGCCGATTCCCCAGTGCGGTCCGCGCGATGTATTGGTCAAGAACAAGGTCAGCCTGATCAGCCGCGGCTCGGAAATCTTGCGCCGCTACATGCACGAAGAAGCCATTGACCCGGCGATCATGGGCTATTCGGTGGCGGGTGTCGTGGAAGCCGTGGGTGACGAAGCCGCAGCGCGCTTTCAGCCCGGCGATCGCGTAGCCGCCTCGGCCCCGCACGCACAATATGTACTGCAGAGTATCGATGCCATGGAAGGCACAAGCGTCTGGCCGATTCCCGATGATATCTCTTTTGAGCAGGCGGCTTTTCTGCCCCTGATCACCAGTGGCGTCACCTGGGCGCAGATGCCAGGGATTCGGCCCGGCGATACGGTGGTGATTCTTGGGATGGGGTTGGTGGGCAATTTGCTCATGCAGGCCGTGCGTTGCCATTTGTTGGAACAGTTGATCGTTGTCGATACAATTGCGGCGCGCTGTCAACTGGCCAAAGAGATGGGCGCGCATCTGGCGATCAATGGCCGCGAAACCGATCCGGTGGCGGCGGTGCGCGCGTTGACCAATGGCAAGGGTGCGCAGGTTGTGATCGACTGTGTGGGTGGCAAGCCGGGGCTTACCTCGTTTGCCCAAGCCCAGGAAATGTTATGCGATGGCGGCACGCTTCACTTGATCGGGCTCTACCATGGCGCGCCGCTGCCCTTGGACGCGGGCAAGATTCAGCGCAAAAAATTGATCGGTGGCTACTATGGCACCGACGCGCGCACGGTAATGGTGCCGCGCGCGATTGAACTGACGCAGGCTGGGCGCATCCGTGTGGAACCGCTGATCAGTCATCGCTTTCCCTATACCCAAGCCAAGCAAGCCTATGATCTGCTCTATGATCGCTTGAGCGAGGCCATGGGTGTGCTGCTAATTTGGGACTAACGAACAGGAGAAGCCGATGATCGGCCAAACCTTTCCGCTGGTAGAGGTGGCGGGCAGTGCCTATGAATTGGGCTATCAGCACGGTGCGCAAGCCGCCGCGTTGATTGAACGCTATTTGCGCCTGACCGAACGCGTGACGGGCAAATCGCGCGATCAATTGTGCCGCAACGCCATGACGTTGTTGCCGTATATGCAAGCATTAAGCCCGGACTTTGTCACCGAGATCCGTGGCTTGGCTACCGGCGCAGACATCGCGTTTGAAGAAGCGGTGCTCTGTCAGGCCAGGGCCGAGGCAGGCCGTGTGCCCGAAGGTGGCTGCACGGCTTTTGCGATTACTGGCTCGATGACGGCTAACGGCCAGACCTTGGCTGGGCAAAATCAAGATTTGGAACCCGAATACGCCGATGTGGCTATTCTGTTGCGCGTCAAGCCCAACGATGGCCGGCCACGCGCACTCATCTTCACCTTTGCCGGTCAACTGGGCTATTCCGGCATGAACGAGCATGGGCTGGCCCACTTTGCCAACGCGCTCTACGATGCCCCTTGGCAACCGGGCTTGCCCCACTACCCCCTCAAACGGGTGATGTTGGAACAGCGTGCCGTGGCCGCGTGCATTGATCTGCTTGCGCGCTACCGCACTTGTTCCGCAGCCAACGTGGTCTTGTGTGATGGTGATGGCGCGATTGCCGATGTGGAGGTGCGCCCGACAGGGATTGCGCGTTTTACCGACACCCACGCCGATCAGCTGATCCATGCCAATCACTATGTGACCCCAGAATTCGCCCAATACGAAACCAACTCGCTGCCTGATTCGTGTCCGCGCTTGGATCGTATGCGCCTGCTCTTACATGCCCAGCGCGGCCAAATCGATGTCGATACGCTCAAGACGATCCTGACCGATCACGAAGGCGATCCGGCGGCGATCTGTCGGCATGGTGCGCATGGGATGCACTCGATTTCTGGCTATATTGCCGAGCCAGCCCAGCGCGTATTGCATGTGCGCCGCGGTCACGGTTGCCTGGGTACATGGACGGCGTACACTGTGTAACATGGCGATAGATTGTCAGGTAAAGTTTAATCGATTAGGAGTTACGCAGTTGCCTGGGAACGCCGGCATCCTGCCGGCCTGCCCCCAGAGATCGTAATGCTTCCAACTGCGTAACTCCTATCGGTAGTAAAGACTTTAGTCTTTCCCCGAATCAGATAAAGACTAAAGTCTTTACTACTTTGATCTCTCAAAAATTTCGAGGCGCGAGGATGAATCCAGCTTTGTTAAACGGTGTGCGGATTTTGGCGGTAGAGCAATTTGGCGCGGGACCCTTTGGCACGTTGCACCTGGCCGACTTGGGGGCCGAGGTCATCAAAATTGAGAATCCCACGGGTGGCGGTGATGTGGCGCGCGCGGTGCCGCCCTTTACCATTCCCGGCGACAGTCTCTACTTTCAATCGTTCAACCGCAACAAACGTAGTATCACCCTGGATTTAAAACATGGTGACGGGCAACGGGTCTTTCACGAACTGGTGAGCAAGGCTGATGCCGTTTTCAACAATCTGCGCGGCGATCAACCGCAAAAGCTTGGCCTCACCTATGCCCAGCTGCAAGCGGTTAATCCCAAAATTGTCTGCTGCTCACTCAGTGGCTTTGGTCTGGATGGTCCGCGCCACCAGGAACCCGCCTATGACTATCTGATGCAAGCCTACGCTGGCTGGATGAGCTTGACCGGCGACCCGGACGGGCCACCTACCAAGAGTGGTCTTTCCACGGTGGATTACGCGGGCGGCGTGATCGCCATGCTGGGCTTGGTTTCTGCTCTCTTCAATGCCCAGCGTACAGGTCAGGGCTGTGATGTCGATGTTAGTCTGCTGGACACGGCGGTGAGTCTGCTCAACTATGTGGCGATTTGGGCGCTGAACCGCGATTATCAGCCGGAACGTCTGGCCGATTCGGCACACCCTACCCTTACCCCGGCCCAAGCCTTTCAAACGCAAGATGGCTATCTGGTGATTTTTTGTGCCAAAGAGAAGTTCTGGCACGCCTTGGTCGCCGAACTCAACGATCCAGCCCTGGCGGCTGACCCGCGCTTTGTCTCCTTTGCCACGCGCTATGAACACCGTAGCGCGTTATTAACCGAGCTGAAAACGCACTTTCTCGCCCACACAACTGCCGATTGGCTGGCGCGATTGCGTGGCAAAGTGCCCTGTGCCCCGGTCAACAACCTGACCGAAGCCCTGGCCGACGAACAAGTGCTGGCACGCCAGATGATCATCGAGGTTGAGCATCCCGACTTTGGCACATTGAAACAGGTGCGCACGGCAATTCATGTGCCCGGTCAGTTGACGGAGTATCAACCCGGCTCGGCGCTGGGCGCAGATACCCATGCGGTTTTGCAGAGCTGGTTGGGCTATACAGATGCGGCAATTGCGCAATTGCGCCAGAGTGGGGCAATCTAATTTCTATCGATGGGGAGCAAATGGATGGGCAAAAACCTCTTCTATCGCTTGTTCGGGATTGGCGGTATCCCCAAAACGCTCCGGCCCGCGCTGGAACGTGAGGGTGTGCTACTGCTGGATGAAGGCATCAGCGGCAATGTAACCTACGAAAATTTTCGCGCGCCGGGCCGTTGGCATTCCTGGAAACGCACCTGGTTTAGCGGCGCGGTCGTGCTGACCCAGCAGCGTTTTGT
>DAOTTR010000714.1:0-10063 GCA_034437715.1 Caldilineaceae bacterium | reverse complement strand
CCACCAAAATCGCCAACCTCGTTGACGGCATACAAATAGTTGCCGCTTGGGTGCAAGGCCACATACGAAGGATTGTCTACGCCGGTCGTCTTGCTCACATGCGTCAACTCACCACTCGTTGGGTCGAGCTTGAGCAAGTAGATGCCTTCACTTTTGGCCTGCACATGGGGCAAGCTACGGGTATAGGTACCTACATAAACATGAAGTGCTTGGTCAGCCATTGATTTTCTCCTGATTATCCTGAAATTATCCTACTGTAGAGAGACGCAAGATTTTGCGTCTCTACGATTGTCCTCCATCATCTTACAGTCGCAAGCGCGGATCCAGCACATCGCGCAGACCATCGCCCAGAAAGTAGATAGCCAACACTGTTGACGTTAATAAAAGCCCAGGGAAAGTTGAGATCCACCAAGCGGTTGTCAAATAGTTGCGCCCATCGGCCACCATGGCCCCCCACGTGGGAATCAGCGGTGAAATGCCCAGCCCCAAAAAGGTGAGCGAGGATTCCGCCAGGATCGCGCCCCCCACCCCTTGCGTCGCCAAGACGATCACTGGCGTCCACACATTGGGCAACAAATGACGCGCAATCAAGCGCCCACTCGACAGGCCAATACAGTGAGCTGCCTCGATAAACGCTTGCTCGCGCAAGCTAAGCACAGAACCGCGCACAATGCGTGCATAGCCCACCCAACTGCTAATGCCCAACACAAAGATCACATTGCCCAATCCCGTGCCCAGGATCGCCATAATCGCAATCGCCAGCAAAATAAAGGGGACCGCCAGTTGAATATCCACCAGCCGCATAATCAGCGTATCAACCGTGCCACCAAAGTAGCCACTGATCAAGCCCAACGGCACGCCAATCAGCCCGGCCACCGCCACCACGGTAACCCCAACGAGCAAGGAAATGCGCCCACCAAACAACATGCGCGAAAAAAGATCGCGACCCAGGGCATCGGTGCCGAGCAGGTGAAAGGTATTGTCTGTAGAAGTCGAAAATGGCTCCAATTGCACTCTGTCCAGATTTTGTTGACCGGCTGGGTAGGGCGCAATGACGGGGGATAGGAGTGAAACCAGACAGATCATCAATAAAAATGCACTGCCCGCCACCGCACGGCGACTACGCCAGAAGCGCGTCCAGACCGTCGCTGGCCGTTTTTGTTCGAGTAAAACAGGTGAAGAAGGGGGGGCAGCCATTGCAATTTGTGTACTCATATCAATCAGTTCGCATTTCTATCTATAGCGAATACGGGGATCTAAATAGACATAGATCAAATCTACAGCTAGGTTGAGAAAAACATATACCACCGAGATCACCAACACCGATGCCTGCACCATCGGGTAGTCGCGCGCATTGATCGACTGTAGCGCCAAGCGGCCCACACCCGGCCAGGCAAAGATGCTTTCGGTGATCACCGCGCCGCCAAAGAGCGCCCCCAACTGGAGCCCGATTACGGTGACCAGCGGAATCAAGATATTGCGTAGCGCGTGGCGGATAATCACCGTGCGCTCGCGCAAGCCCTTGGCGCGCGCCGTGCGCACATAATCTTCACCCAACACATCCAACATGCCCGAACGCACCAAGCGCGTGATCAGCGCCATCAGCACCGAGCCCAACGTAATTGCGGGCAAGACCAGATGCCACACCGTGCCGCGGCCAGAGGTGGGAAACCAACCTAACGCCACCGAAAAGACCAAGATCAACATGATACCCAGCCAATAGGGCGGCAGCGCTTGTCCCAGCATTGCCAGCCCTGTGCCCAGATAGTCCCAGAAAGTATCACGCCGCAGCGCCGACATCATCCCCACCGGGATGGCAACCAGCAGCGAAAAGAGCAATGCTGCGCCGGATAGCTGCAACGTCGCCGGCATACGCTCCAGCAACACTTCGATGGCCGGCTCCTGGAAAAAGAGCGAGTCGCCTAAATCGCCCTGCAAGGCGCGTCCCAGGAAAATTCCATATTGCACGATAATCGGCTTGTTCAGCCCCCACTTTTCGCGCGCCATCTCGATCTGTTCCGGTGTGGCGCTCTCGACTAGGAGCAACGTCACTGGATCGCCCGGAGCCAAGCGCAGCAGAAAGAAAACCAAGATCGACACGCCGAAGATCACAATCACCGATTGCATCAATCGACGACGAATATAAGCACCCATAAAACAAAATCCTGAACTTGATTTAACGGACAAACAGCAGTCAACAAACATCAGCAGACGTTACAGCAAACAGACTGCGGGGCACGATAACTAGTGCCCCGCAGTCCGCTCGCTCATTTAATCGGGAACCGCAGATCGCGAAACTTCACCTTATTACACTGTAACGCAAGTTTTGATCAGTAGTAAAGACTTTAGTCTTTCCCCAATCGCACAAAGACTAGAGTCTTTACTACGGTTGCATCCCGCATAATTTCGGCTACAGTCTACTAGTACACGCCGGCGTAAATAGACCAATGGTAGTCCAGTGAGACAGTAGGACAGTAGGACAGTAGGACCATTGCAAAGAATAAAGTATCCAGTAGGGGCGGCTTGTAGTCGCCCGTTCGCAGCGAGCCAAACGCGGGGCGGCTTGCAGCCGCCCCTACGCATGATTTTGTTTGGCAAGCGCTGGATACTTATTTCTTTGCAAGCGCCTAGACAGCCACTGACTCACTGTCCTACTGAACTACTGTCTTACTTAGGCCGCTCTGTACTAGCCACTAACGCCCAAGCCTTCCCACGGACGGGTCGCGTCGGGCGAGAAGGGTTGGAAACCCGTGACGCGCTTGCGCACGGCCCAGATATTTTCCTGGCGATAGAGTTGGATCTCCACCGATTCGTCGTAGATCTGCTTCTGAATCTGCTTGTAAAGTTCATCAGCCTTGGCCGAATCGACTTCGATACAGGCTTGATCGATCAGTGCCTGGAATTCGGGATGTTGTGGCCCAAAGCCCGAACCATAGGTGTCGTTAATATAGAAGGTCTTGTATTGATTGCAGGGATTGTTGGCCTTGCCACCCTGTTGCAGAGCCAAGTCATAGCTGCCCGATTTGCGCGCTTCGGTGTAGGCGCCCGGCTCCAGGAATTGCAAGTCTACTTCAAAGCCAATCTCTTGCAACGCACCTGCCACATATTCCATCACTTCCTTGCCCTTGGCAAACCAGAAGGGATGGGCCTTGACCTCGATCTTGGTGCCAGGGGCGATGCCAGCCTTTTCTAAGAGGCGGCGGGCCTCATCGGGATCATAGGGAATGGCAGTCAGGCTGGCATCGTAGCCAACCGTGCCTTGCGGAATGTGACCACCGACCACTTGGCCAGCCTTGACAATGTTCTTGACCAGCGCTTCGCGATCGATGGCATAGTTGACGGCCATGCGCGCATCGGGGTTGTCAAAGGGCGGGCGATTGTTTTGCGTCAGCAAGTAGAGATGATCCAGCGAAGGGGTGCGGAAGATCTGAATGTTTTCGTCTTGGGCCAATTCCTCGGCCAGTTCACCGCTCACATTGGCGATAATATCCACTTCGCCCGAGCGCAACGCGGCCACGCGCGTCGCTTCTTCGCTAATCGGGCGGTAGCGCAAGCGCTTGACCTTGGGCAGATCGGCTTTCCAGTAGCCTTCGTATACTTCACCCAGCCAATATTCGCCCTTGACATATTCCAAATGGCGGAAGGGGCCGCTGCCAATCGCCTTTTCCCAGAAATTCTCGCCATTTTCGTCGGCAGATTTCTTGGAAAGGATATGTTCGCCCATCAATAAATTGAACAAGGGTGCTGGCTTGGCACAGTTGAAGACGACGGTGGTGGCGTCGGGCGCATCGACACTGGCGAGCAGATCGATGAACGAGGTTGAATGTTGAAATTCGGGGTTGGCCAGCAGACGCTCGTAGGTGAATTTGACATCTGCCGATGTCACCGGCGAGCCATCGTGGAAGGTCGCGCCTTCGTGCATCTTGACCGTCCAGACTGTACCTTCGGCATTGCTGCTAAACTCGGTACCCAGCCACGGAATTTGCGAGCCGTCGGGGGCCGTGTCGAACAATTGGTCATAGATACAGCGATTGATTTCGCCTTCCATCCGCCCGCCGATCAACTGGGGATCTTGGGTACGCAGGTCGTCACCGCGCGACCAGATAATTTCCGTGATGACTTCGCTGCTGCCCGCCGGGCCAACCGCTTGGCAGGCGGTCAACAGTTGTGACAAAAATGGCAAGCTCAGGCCAACGCCCGCGGCTTGCAGGAAACTACGACGCGAAAATGCGTTTGACATAACTGGTTTACTCCTTGGTTCTTCTGAAACAATCAAAATTGTACAACGATACCGTAATCGCAGCTAGTTGATCGATGGCATTACGGTGGGAGAGCCATTACTCACGCAGAGACGATACCCCCTGATTATAAACACGGAGCGGGGGAACTGTCAAAGTGCTTTTCTATAGGGTGCATTGCAATCTGGGGCAAATTTTAGACCGAGCGCGCAACGTGTGCCGGGGACGCGCGGGGTACAGTTTGTCAAAGCGGTGTGGTTGTTGCGCGTCCCCGGCACACTTCTCCAAATCGGCGGCACTTGTAGGTCACGTTTGCAACGTGACAGGTTCGTTCAACGCAAAACATCCAGCATCGTCGCGCAAGGCTTTTCTAGGGCGGCGTGGCGGCTTTGGGCGGATTGTCACATTGCAAACGTGACCTACGGTAAACTACTGCCGGTAAACTACTGCTACCTGCGGTAGCGAATCCTTCATTACGCGACACTCAATCCGCCATCGATCACAAAGTGCGCGCCGGTGGCATAGCTCGCATCGGCACTGCATAGAAAAGTGATCATCGGCGCGATCTCGGCGGGACGGCCTAGCCGGCCCAAGGGCGCACGCGCCTGAATCATCTCTTCACGGCCCGTGGGATTGGGGTGAACATCATGATTGGGTGTTCGTTCCAGCGCACCAGGGCAGACAGCATTGCAGCGAATACCATATTGGGCATAGTGGACAGCAATGTAGCGCGTCAACCCGATCAAGCCATGTTTGCCGCTCATATACGCGGGATTGATTGAGCGCCCATTGAGCGCCGTCACCGAAGAAACGATCACCAACGCGCCCCCGTCGCCCTGCTTCACCATCTGTGCCAAGGCATATTTACAGGTGAGATAGACGCCGCGATAGTTGACATCATGCGTGCGATCCCACACCTCCTCGGGCAATTCGTGCAGATTGATGTCATCATTATGCAGCTGAATGCTGGCATTCGCCACCACCAGATCCAGCCGCCCAAATTGGGCAACCGTCTGTGTCACCGCCGCCGCGAGCTGTGCGCCGTCGGTGACGTCCGTCGGAATGGCAAGCGCGGGGTAGCCGGCATGGGCAAGCTCCTGCGCCACAATCTGCACACCCGCGGCGGGTAGACCCGCGCAAACCACACTGGCACCGGCAGCGGCCATCGAACGGGCAGTTGCCGCGCCAATGCCACTGCCTGCGCCGGTGATCAAAGCGACTTTGCCTGGTAATCTCATGGCTTGCCTCCACTGTAAATGGCCGAAGGTTGGATCGAAAATACGAAGTGAGCATTGGTGCGAACTTGGGAGAGCTACACTGCATTATGCTTGGAAAGAGGCCTGGGCGCAAATCGTTGGCCGGACAGGCAGGCCGATCATTTCGTTGGAATGTCGTCTTGGGCTGGGCGCGGATTGTGGGGCCAATGGCCGCTAGGATCGCTGCCGCGTACGATAATCGAATTGCGCCGCCAGCCTTTGAGTTCGCGCACCTCGGGCGAGACATAGCGCATGGTGAGGCCACAGCGCCGCCGGGTTGAAAGATTCGGCTCGGAGCCATGCAACAATAAGTCTGAATGCAGCGACATTTGGCCGGCTTTCATTGCAAAGGCAACCGGCGCATCGCCATAGCTCTCGGCGGCACCCACTGTCTGATTGAGCACATTGTTCTCGGTGCTGCTGCTCTCTTCAAAGTCCAACTGACCATGCACATGCGAGCCAGGGATAACGGTCATCGCGCCATTTTCTACATCCGTATCATCAATCGCCAACCAAACGGTCACAGTTTTGCTGGGGGTCAATGGCCAATAGGAAGCGTCTTGGTGCCAACTGACGCGCTTACCATCACCCGGCAACTTGGCAAAGTAGTGGGTGGCCCAGCAGATCAGATCTTCGCCCAACAGATCTTGCACATAGTCGAGCACGCGTGGATGGTGTACCAGATCATAGATGCCGGGACAGTGCGTCTGCCAGCCATTGATGGCGTAGTTGTTCCACCCTTTGGCCAAAGTCTTGGCAAGTAACGCCTCGAAATAGGCGCGATGCACCGCCACTTCGGCTGGCGTCAACACATCCAGCGGCAAAATATAGCCCTTGGCGTTGTAATGGGCAATCTGGGCCTGGGTAAGTGCCTTGGGATTGGCATTCTGCACAGGATGAAAACTCAGATCACGTTGTAAATCGGGAAAAGCAGTCGACATGATTGGTTCCTTTTATCATTCGTTCTTCGGCATTAAGCTTGCATACTTTGCCATTAGCGATTAGCCATTGGTTATTGATTATTCGCGAACATCGCCTCGCGCGCCTTCAACATCCATACCACACTCTGACTGTAGGGCGTGGGCAAGTTGAGCCGCTGCCCGGCCGCCACCACCGCGCCATTGATCACATCGATCTCGGTGCGACGGCGCGCTTCGACATCTTGTAACATCGACGGTTTTGCCCCGACCGCGCGTTGGGTCAAACTCAGAATCGCCGCCCAGCGTTCATCAAAAGATAAAGAAATCCCTTGTGCCTGGGCCACCGTCACCGTCTCCTGCAAGAGCGCGGCCATTAGCGCCCGCGAACCTTCCTCTTCGCCCAACTGATGGGTTTGAAATCCCAACAGCGCCGCCGTTGGCAAGACTGCACAATTGAGCGCCAACTTCTCCCAAATGGTCGTGCGGATATCGGCACTGGCGCGGGCCGTCAAGTCCGCGGCATTGAAACAATCGACAATCGCCCGAACACGTGAACTGACCTGGCCCTGTACCTCGCCCAGCAACGTTTCGCCGTGGGCTGTATGGCGCACTTGGCCCGGTCCTATTGTGGTGGCACTGTGATAGGTGACACCGGCCAACACCTGTGCCAGAGGGACTACGCTGGCAATGGCATCGGCATTGCCCCACCCATTTTGCAGCGAAAGTACGCTGGTCCGCGCGCCGATCATGGGCAGCGCGCTGCGTACGGCATCGATCGTCTGGTAACATTTGACCAGCACGAGCAGCAGATCGACCACCCCAACTGTCTGCGGATCGGTGGTGGCGCACACAGGGATGGTGAGTGTGGTGCCTGTTTTATCGCGCAGGATTAAGCCGTTGGTGATGATGGCGTCAACTGCGGGCTGGGCAATATCGACCAGGGTCACATCGACCCCCTGTTGCGCCAGGCGTGCGCCAATCACGGCACCGGTGGCCCCGGCCCCGCCCAGGATCGCGATCTTCATCCAGCGTGCTCCTTGAATTGATGCAAAATTTATAACTGTTTGTAAACGTCTGTAAACGGATAGAAGGATTATTAGGACTTACGCAAATTGATTGCGCCATCAGAGAGCTTTAGGGTCTGATAGACCCTAAAGCTCTGGCCAGTGCGTAAGTTCTGATTATAACAAACCGCGCCGCATTTGGGAAAGCATTCTGCAAATGGCTGTGCTCTTTCGCACACACATCTTGTTAGGCCGGCACTGGCGAGGGACAGATACCGATGGTATGCTTAATCGAAACCCAAGGTACCACGTCGGACGCCTTTCGGACGCGTACCTGTTATGCTAATAACTGATGAAGCGCGCCCTAGTACAAAGTACAAACAGATTCATGACCGGCCACAAGGGTGGCACAGTAGATTGATGAGGATAGTGATGAGCCATAAATTTGTCTTTCCGCTTTTTTGCTTTCTCGTGAGCCTCTTGATCGGGGTCGATAGCCAAGGGGTGCAAGCGAGCGCGCCCACGCCCCACCAAGTGGGACGCGCAGCCTGGGAAGTTGCGCCCTTGCCACCGCCTACGCCCACTGCCGATGGCAAAGCCGATGTGACCACCACGTTGGACGCGCCAATCGCCGTGCGCATTGGACAATGGGCCACGATACGCAATACGCCGGAAACGCTCGGCGTGCAGTTGTCTGGACTGGTGAGCGATAACCGTTGCCCTGCCCAAGTCGATTGTGCCGTAGCCGGTCAGGTCCAGTTTATCTTGATCGCGCGCCTGGGCGACGTGATTCATCAAGAACGTTTCCAGATTGGCACCTATACAGCCAATGACCAGAATCAGGTACGCTTTGCAGGCTATACAATTGAAATCACAGATGTCGAGCCGCCCGCGCCGCCGCCCGGTCAACATCTGCCACCACGCGCGTATGTAGCAACCTTGGTGGTACACGTCGATGATATGGCAACGGCGACACCCGTGCCAACCGTTAGGCCAACAGCGACACCAATTGCCCAGGATGACCAAGAGCAATCCCAAGCGGTCGCCTTCGATCAGCCCTTTCTGCTGCGCGTCGGTGAAACGGCCAGCATCCGTGACGCCAACTTTCGCCTCACGCTACGCTCCCTCAGCGACGATTCGGGGTGCGTCAGTGCGCGCGACTGTTCGCTTATGTTGGCCGATGGGACATTGGTGCTTGCCCAGGGAGACGATCGCGAGGTGCTGACTTTCAGTACGAGCTTTACCGCCGATCAATCCTTTGACTACGACTTTGCTGGCTATGTGATCCAACTCACCCATGTCGAGCAAGCGCGCAATGGTAAACAGGTGGCAACTTTTGTGATCCAGAACCCTGGTGCCGCAGTTGCGATTCCCGCGCCCGAGCGCATTGATCGTTGCCCATCGTTTAGTCGTTTCGATGCTGCCGCGATCTTGCAAGAAGATGTCGAGCAGCAAGCCGTGGCCAACTTGGTTTTCGGCCCTGTCGCGGCGGATCTGTGGGAAGTCCGCGGGCTGTGCGGCTATGTCAGCACGGGTTTTACCACCGATCAAGTACCGGATGAACAGACAGCCTACTTAGCGACCCAACTGGCCGCCGATCATGCGGTGGCGGCAATGTTATTAGCGGGTGATGATGTCATGCAATTGCTCCAGTTGGCGGAGATTGTGCGTGCGGCCAATCTGGAGGCTGATCGCGATGAGCTTTTGATGCTACAAACCAGATTGGCCGCAGGCGATTATGACAGTGTAATCGGCTATCTAGCCGATACCGCATTCCAACTGCCTGGCTTTACCGTTGAGCCCATCCAAGGCATTGGTGACGAAGCCGTGTGGCTCTGGCAAGATTTGGATCACGGCCACTTGGCCATGTTTATCAGTCGCTATGCCGACACCTTTAGCGTGGTTGTGGCGCTGCTCAATGACGAAGTGGATGAGTTGACGGTATTGGATTATGCAGTAATCATTGTCCGCCGCCTGGGTGAAGAACCGCTAGCACAAATCCCCATGGAACCGACACCCGATACACCGAGCGATCAACCAGGTACCGGCTGTGATCTACTGACTATTGACGAAGCCACGGCCATCTTGGGCGAGCGCGTCCACGCACCAGTCATCGTCGAAGAACAAGATGGTTTATGTCTCTATGTGCCCAGCAGCGAGCCTTTATTGAGCGCAGAGCAAGCGTCGATGCGCGGGCCAGAACATGCCGTCATCACCTATGTAGTCGCGCCAGAAGACGTGGCCGATCAGGTAACCAGTTTGGTCGATGATCTGCTGCTCGACAACCCCGATGCCGACGAGTCAACCTTCGCCCTATTGCAAGCCAGTCTGACGGCGGGCGACACCGCAACGGCCCTGCAATTGCTACCTGATCTAGCAGAAGATGCGGACAATTGGGTCATTGAAGATATCAGCGAAAGTAGCGCAGTCGCAATCTGGATCTGGTACGAAGATGGCGATCTCACGTATAGCGTGCTCCTGGTGCCCACCGAGCCGGGCACCTTGCACACCATCATTGCCAGCTTTGTCACCGCGCCCGATCAGGGTGAAGTGCGCGCCGCCATGCTAGAGGCCGCCGCCAAGTGAGCAGAGTAAGCAGTGGTACGGGTTACCTGTTACATAATTTCGTAACAGGTAACCCGTAA
>DAOTTR010000713.1:0-15831 GCA_034437715.1 Caldilineaceae bacterium | reverse complement strand
AGGGGCGGCTTGCAGCCGCCCGTTCGCAGCGAGCCAAACGCGGGGCGGCTGCGCGGCCGCCCCTACGCATGATTTTGTTGGGCAAGCGCTGGTTACTTATTGCTTTGCAAGCGCCTAAGAGGAAATAAAAAGCGTATAGGTAAAGGTAAAACGAAATATTCCACGCAGACGCCCAAACGGTCACGTTCACCTAAAGTGCGAAATCGTACTTATGCATAGGGTTTGGTATAATCAGGCATCGTAGTAAATTGCTATACAGTGTGATTAGTACGACAACGTTAAATGCGTGTTGAATGAATTCAACACCTGCGACGGTAAACGTGTTTAAACACGTTTCCTATCCCAGGCTCTGAATTCATTCAGAGCGGCATGTGATGAAATTTAACGTTGTCGTATTAGTAAAGATTGTTTGTAACTGTTCAGGCATCAGTTTTCACGCCCGGGAGCGCCGCCATCCTGGCGGCGCTCCCGGCTGAATAGGTACAATTGTTTAACGATTGAAGAATGAGAATAGGCATGCAGCTATACGAATATCCCAGACCGGCAAACGATACGGGGATTGGCATTCACTGGTCAACCGGCTATGCAACCGCGATTGGTATGCGCAAGATCCGGGACTTTTGGATTCCCGAAATGAAAGCGCTGGGCATCAAGTGGGTGAAAATCTACAACCATGACGGTGCGCTGGATTTTGCCGAATTGCTCTTGAGCGAAGGCTTCATGCCAATTGTGCGCATCTATCGCCCCACGCCCAATCCCAGCCGGTTGGATGTCAAAGAAGTCGTGCAGATCGATGCTTTCCTGCGCGCGGGGATTCGCTACTTTGAATTTAACAGTGAGCCAGATCGCGATGCCGAATGGAAGGGTGGCCGTATGCCGGCCAACGGCATTGCCCTGGTGGTCGAAAACACCATCGCCAATCTGGAGATCATTCTTGAGCGCGGCGGCATGCCCGCGTTGCCCGCCATATCGAATGGAAGCCGCTGGGATTTGGTGGGGAAAATTGTGGCGGCTGGGCGCAAGGATCTCTTTGCTGGGCCGGTGTGGCAGGCGATCCACAATTATTCGCGCAATCGCCCACTGGATTATCCCTATGATATTGGCAACCAAGAAGGTGCGGCCTATACCTATCGCTTCTACCAGACGATTGAAGAAGAAAGCTGGGGCGAAAATGCCTGGCGCGGTCGCTCGCTGGAAGAAATCAATCGATTGCGGCGCGATCGCAGCAACCCCGGCGCAACCACCATGGATGACCCCACCTGTTGGCTGGCCTATGAATATTTTGACGCCCTCAATCGCAAACATCTGGGCTATAGCCTGCCCATTCTCTCGACCGAAGGTGGCTACCTAGTCAGCGAGGACATCGATCCGCGCTATCCAGCCACCAGCCCCGATCTGCACATGGCGCAAACGCTGGAAGCTTGCCGTGTCATGATGGGCACCAGTCAACGCTTTGCCGACGCGCCCGATTATTATTTTTGCACGGCCTTTTGGCTGTTGGCAAATGCCCAGCTTGGCAGCACCAGCAGTTGGTGGGAGACCCATGCCTGGTATAGCGATCGCTGGGCAGGCGGCGTCTTGCCCGTTGTCTATGCGCTGAAAGCCGAACCCAAGATCGCGCGCAAATGGCGCGGTGATGTGGCCGAAGATCTGATCACGCTCCAGGGGACCGTTGCCCAGGCTGGGGAATACCGCACAATTGTGCTGGAAAAAAATGGTCAGGAAAAAGCGCGCGTCACCTTGGACAGCAATAGCCACTATGTCATATCGAATCTAGGGCCAGGCGCGTATCTGTTGCGCATTCCCGGCACCGAAGTGGAGGAAGCCGTCGAACTGAGTGGCGGGCAAAAGGAAATGGTCGTCAACTTTGATCTGACACCGGCAGGACCGACGATGCATCAGAGCCGGGTCGAGGGTACGGTGCGCGGTGGTTCGGGGGCTGTGCTCCTGTTGGTGCGCGCCGGTGACGGCGAAGAGTGGGTGACTATGGCGCGCAATGATGGCAGCTTTCGCTTTGTCGATCTGCCCCCTGGCGACTACAGTCTGCGTGTCAACCCCCAAGGCAGCCGCATCGATCGCCTTGTCCTGGATGGCCTCAATCAGCGCCAAGTCGAGTTGGCGGTTACGGGTTGGGGCTATACGATCCGCACGGCACCCGAAGGGTTGAATCCCCATTGGGTCTATTGTGTGGTCGATGGCTATCGCGATCTCCCTGTGCGTATTCATGCTGGCGACTGGAGTAGCGAAGCTGTTTACACTGGCACAACACCAGAACTGGGTAACTTTGGTTGTGCGCTTGGCCCGCTGGAGTCTGGTCATTATATTGTGTCGGTTGACAATGTGCCCGAAAATGGACCCAACGAGGACGGCTCGCGCACGCAGTTGGAAGCGCGCGTGCATGTCGACAAAAAACGCACCTTGCTCGTCGAGTTTGTCTACACCGACCTTAGTGTATCCACGCCCGCCCAAGCCGCGCAGATCGTCGGCCGCGTGATCGGCGGGGCAGCCGCGCGTGAACCCTATCGAGTCTGCCTGCTCGACAGTTTTGGCAATCGTCAGGAACAAGCGCTGGATGAGCAGGGCGAATTTCTCTTTACTGGGTTGGCAGCAGGGCGCTACACCGTTGCCGTTGCTGGGCACGAAGAGACGACCAGTCAATCGGATATTGCGCTCGATGGGGTCAATCATATCAAAATTGAACTGCGTATGCCGGTTGTACAGCGCGAAACGGTCGAACCTACGAGCGCACAACGCAGCGTGATCAAAGGCCTTGCGCCCAAGGCGGCGGGCATGACCATGCGCTTGCTCGATGCCGTGGGCAATGAACAGCAGCAGATCGTGGACGCCGACAATCGTTTCCATTTTCGCGCCTTGCCCGCGGGCACCTATTCGCTGAGTGCCGAGCTTGGTTATGAGCAAGCCAATCTGGCCGTTGATGGCAATGATGGCCTAGAGGTGATCTTTGCCGAATTGTCACCAATCTGGGAAACCGAAGCGAATAGTGCGGGTTCCATGCCTGGCTATAGCGTTGTGCGCGTCGAGGTGGAAGGGATGCAGGAGTTGCCAGTCCATATTTGGAAAGAAGATTGGGAAGGCATGATGCGCCGCACAGGCAGCAAACCCGAATATGGCCCCTATGTGCTGGAATTTAGCCCGCTTGGCCCTGGCCACTATATGATCGAGCCCGAAGGCATTGGCTTGTGGACGGCAGTTGATCTAACCGGGCTGGAAGCGGTATGGGTGCATTTTCGCAAACAGACAATGCCACTGGGCCCTACCGTGATTCAACCCATCGCCATCCCGCGTGAAACCGCCACCATGCTGCCGAGTCGCGAGTTCGCGGCAGCCGATAGGTTGGCACCCCAGACCGATACGCGTCACTATCTCTATATTTACGCAGATCTCACGGCGCTTGATGATCTGATTGCTCTCTTAGACTATGTCAAAGAGCAACGACCAGCGATTGGCCGCGACCGGTGGGCAGCGTTTGAAGCAGAGCAGGTCACGATTATTGGTGGTGCCCATGGTGCAGTAGAACTCGCCGAGTTTATCCGCGCGCTGGCTGCCGCGGGCATTGAAGTCAATCACTTTGCGGATAATCTAGCGGCGCACCTCAAGTTTTCATAGGCATGAGGTAACGATGCAGGTATCGGCTTCACCCCTGGGAACGCCGCCGACTTGGCGGCAGCTTGCTGGCTAATACGCCAACGTTAAATTCGTGTTGAATGAATTCAACACCTGCAACGGCAAAGGTGTTTAAACACGTTTCCTATCCCAGGCGCTGAATTCATTCAGCGCAGCGGGTGATGAAATTTAACCTTGGCGTACGATTTAGTTTTGGGGAAGTGTGCCGAGGACGCGCTGAGTGCAGTTTGTCAAGCCGGTGTGGTCGTCGCGCGTCCTCGGCACACGTTGCTCGCTACTACTAAAATTTACCCCAAATTGAAATGCACCCGGCCATCAATTGGGTATTGACAACCCAAAATGATTATGTTAAACTCGTTAATGTAAGTGCTTTCATGTAAGTTATTTCCATTTCCCCAAACCCTAGTATTTTACTGTTTATAGATAGATCGAAAAATAATCCTAAATCAACGCGCCCTGCTTGCGTTATTGCCCCACTATGGACAGGTGAGAAACATGGCGAACGCAACGATCTACGATGTGGCAAAAGAAGCTGGCGTCAGCATTGCAACCGTATCGCGCGTCCTAAATGTACCACATCGCGTGAATGAGCAAACACGTCAACGCGTCATGCAGGCGATCGATGTGTTGAAATTTGTGCCCAAGGCCGAGGCTAGTGCCCGTGCCCGCCGCAACAACTATCGCATTGGTGTATTAGCACCCTTTTTCACCTATCCGTCATTTGTGCAACGATTGCGGGGGATTGCCAGTGCGCTGCATGGTTCGGAGTATGAACTAGTTGTGTATAGCGTAGATTCGGCGCGCCACTATCAGACACAGCTCGAAAGTTTACCGGTTGCCCGGCGTATCGATGGCTTGATTATTATGTCTCTCCAATTAGATGACAGCGCAGCCGAGCGACTTCTGCGCCATAATTTACCTGCGGTATTAATTGAGTCGCATCATACAGCTTTTAGCGGCGTAGAGATCGACAATGAGCAAGGTGGCCGTTTGGCGGCTGACTATTTGATTGGTCATGGACATGTGCGCATTGCCTTTGTCGGCATTGACACCGAAATTCCAGGCTGTACCTTGCCCACCAGCGCCATGCGCTTTGGTGGTTTTCGCAATCGTTTACGAGAAGTAGCGCTCCCACTTCTTGATAGTTATGTACGCAACGCACACAATGATATGGAAGCCGCTTATGCACAGGCGAAAGTCCTGCTTTCGCTGGCCGAGCGTCCGACGGCCATTTTTGCCGCCAGTGACTTGGTGGCGATTGGTGTCCTAAAGGCCACGCGCGAATTAGGGCTGGCCATACCGGCAGATGTGGCGGTCCTAGGTTTTGACGATCTCGATATCGCTGACTATATTGGCCTAACAACCATTCGCCAATCCCTAGACGAATCGGGCCGGGTGGCGGTCGAACTCTTATTGAGTCGATTGGCAGACCCCCTGCGGGCGGTGCAACATGTACACTTCCCGCTTACCATTGTGCGGCGCAATACTGCATAAAATCATGTAGCGATCTTGGTTATCTCCCGATTGGGGTTAACATACCGTAGTCATACCGTAGTCATACCGTAGTCGATCTATCACCAATTATTTTCTAAGAACCATTCTACGAACCGAAGGAGAAACGCGATGAATAGAAAGAAGCTATTCTGGTTACTCAGCGTGCTCATGGTGGCTGCCCTTGTGCTGACAGCTTGCCCAGGCGGCGATCCGCCAGCCGAGCCCACGGCTGCTGCGCAACCTACCGTTGCAGAGGCGGCCACAGAAGCACCCGCCGAGGCTGAAGCAACCGAAGCCCCCGCTGAAGAGGCAGCAGCCGAAGCGACCGAAGTTCCTGCCGAAGAAGAGGCTGCTGCACCAGTTGTCGTCAATGAAGGAGGTACGCTCGCGCGTGCGCTAGCCGGTGAATTCAGTGGAACAGTCGTCAGCATGTCTGGACCGTTTGAGGATGAGGACGCCGTCAAGTTCAATAATTCAATCGCCGCCTTTGAAGAGCAGACGGGTATTGATATTCAGTATGAAGGCACCAAAGAGTTCGAGACCACGATCTCTGTACGTGTCGATGCAGGTGATCCACCCGATATTGCCGACTTCCCCCAACCAGGGTTGCTGGCCAACTTTGTGGCGGCCGGCAAAGTCGTGGATATGAGCCAATATCTGTCAGCAGAGTACATGGAGGGCCAATATCTCCAGAGTTGGCTGGACATGGGCATGATGGAAGGTCCAGATGGCCCCGTAATGGCTGGCGTGTGGCATCGCTTCAATGGCAAGAGTTTGGTTTGGTATCCCAAGGTCGCTTTTGATGAAGCTAGTTATACCATTCCGACCACCTGGGATGAGTTGCTCGAACTGACCCAAATGATTGCCGACGATGGAGACACCGCCTGGTGCATTGGCATCGAGTCTGGCACGGCGACTGGCTGGCCCGCCACCGACTGGGTCGAAGAGATTATGTTGCGCACCCAGCCCTTAGAAAGCTATGATGCTTGGACCAAGGGCGAGCTGAAATTTGATTCCCCCGAGGTAAAGAACGCGGTTGAAATCATGAGCAATATCTGGCTCAATGATGCCTATGTCTATGGTGGCAAGGCAGCCATCGTCTCGACATCCTTTGGCGATTCGACTGCGCCTATGTTCCAAGATCCGCCCAAATGCTGGCTGCACAAGCAGGGCAACTTTATCACCAGCTTTTTCCCACCAGGTGCCGAAGCAGGCGTAGACTACGATTTCTTCTATCTACCCCCAATCGACGAAGCTTATGGCAAACCATTTCTAGTGGCAGGTGACATTATGGCAGCATTTACCGACCGCCCCGAAGTCATGGCCGTCATGGAATATTTCACCAAGGGTGAAGCTGTCAAAGAATGGTTAGCCGCGGGTGGCGCACTTTCGCCCCATAAAGATGCTAGCCTGGACTGGTATGGCAATGATGTCGAGCGTGGCGTTGCTGCGCTTACCAACGAAGCAACTGCAGTGCGCTTTGATGGCTCGGATCTGATGCCGGGTGAAGTAGGTGCTGGCTCATTCTGGAAAGGAATGACCGACTATATCGCCGGTACAACCGATCTTGAGACGGCCATGCAAGAGATCGACGCCGCCTGGCCTGGCCGCTAAGCGTATACAATCTCATGGGTGAATGCACATCCCAGGTGCACTCACCCATCTAGCTTTCCTTTTCTCCCCACGTCCGGCAATTTCAGGAGACAATCAATGGAACAATCGGTCAAAGCAGATCCCGGCTCGGCAAGCGCAACTACCTGGTTGACGACGGTGGGGCGCGGGTTGATCGCGCTGCTGGTGCCACTAGTGGCGCTTTTGGTCTTATGGCAGGGATTTCTTTTTCTACGCGATAGTACCGCCCCTAAATATGTCATTGCCCTGGTCGCGATTGTGTGGGGTGTCGGGGGTGTTGCATCGCTTTATCTGATCGCCAATTGGCTGGTGACTAAGCTCAATGACCACTGGCGACAACAAATACTGCCCTTTGTCTTTGTAGGGCCGGCGGTTGCGATCCTGGCATGGTATCTGGCGATCCCGACCTTCCGCACGCTTTGGCTCAGCCTACTCGATCGCAATAGCCAGAACTTCGTTGGGCTAGCAAATTATACCGCGATCTTCACCGAGCGCTTTATGCTTGAAGCGCTCCGCAACAACGTACTCTGGATTGTTTTTGGCGCTAGCTTTTCGGTGCTGCTTGGCCTACTGATCGCGGTACTGGCCGACCGGAGTTCCTTCGAGAATATAGCCAAGGGACTTATCTTTATGCCCATGGCGATTAGCATGGTAGGGGCCGGGGTAATCTGGAATTTTATCTATGAAGTGCGCAGCATTGACGATGCCCAAATTGGTTTGCTCAATGCGATTGTGGTGGGGCTCGGCGGCACGCCCCAAGCATGGACCGCACTGATTCAGCCGTGGAACAATTTATTTCTTATCGTAATTGTCATCTGGCTACAGACTGGCTTTGCCATGGTGCTCTTCTCGGCCGCCATCAAAGGCATTCCAGCCGAAGTTATGGAAGCCAGTCGCATGGATGGTGCGACGGAGATACAAATCTTCTTCCGCATCATGATCCCCATGATTATGGGTACGATTATTACCGTTTCAACGACCGTGATCATTTTTACGTTGAAAATCTTTGACGTGGTCATTGTCATGACAGGTGGCCAGTTTGGCACAGAGGTGATCGCCACCCAATTCTATCGCCAGTACTTCTCCAACCGCAACTTTGGCTTTGGGTCGGCCATCGCCGTTATTCTATTAGTCGCGGTGATTCCAGTAATGATTTACAATCTGCGGCAATTCAGAGAGCGGGAGGCATTTTAATGGCGGCGCAATCAACCAGCACACCGAAGGAAAACCGTACTGGCATCATCCTCGTCAATAGTACATTGGCCTTTATCTGCTTGCTGTGGACGATTCCAACCTTGGGGCTGTTAATTTCCTCGTTCCGCACACGCGAGGACATTCAGACATCGGGCTGGTGGACAATTTTCCCTCATCGCGAATATATTATGGCAGAGACCATGGAAATTCCCGCTGGTCTCAATACCGATGGCGTTTTTGAGTTGGCAGGCACCACCGGCACCTTTGAAGAATTTCGCGCCGGTGTCGCCGCGCCCGATGGCCGCCGAATTACCTGGCTCGGCAACAAACGCCGGGGCCGGATCGAAATTCAGGAACGCCAATGGACCATGCGCACCAACTTCACCTTGCAAAATTATGAGAATGTGCTCACGGGCAAAGAATATACATTCACCCAATCTGATGGCAGTGTCGTAACCGAGCAGGGTGATGACTTTAGTGGATCATTGCTGAACAGCCTGACAGTCACGCTACCGGCTACGGTAATTCCCATCTTAATTGCCGCGTTTGCGGGTTATGGTTTTGCCTGGATGCGCTTTCCGGGCCGACGCGTGCTTTTTATTATGGTCGTTGCGCTGTTAGTAGTGCCGTTGCAGATCGCGCTTGTGCCCATCTTGCGCGACTATGTGCGTCTGAATCTGAATGGCACTTTTCTGGCGATCTGGCTAGCGCATACGGGTTTTGGGCTGCCGCTGGCCACCTACTTGCTCTATAATTATATTAGCGGGTTGCCGCGTGATATTTTGGAATCTGCCTTTATCGACGGGGCCGACCATTTCACCATCTTCACACGGTTGGTACTCCCCCTCTCGGTGCCCGCGCTAGCTTCCTTTGCGATCTTCCAGTTTCTCTGGGTATGGAATGACTATCTGGTAGCGCTGATCTTTATTGGCAGCAAGCCAGATGTACAAGTACTCACGATGCGTTTGGCAGGCATCGTGGGCTCCCGTGGGGCAGACTGGCATCTGCTGACTGCTGGTGCGTTTATCAGCATGATCCTGCCACTGCTTGTCTTCTTCTCGTTGCAACGCTTCTTTGTGAGCGGGTTGATGGCCGGTTCGGTAAAAGGATAAACAGAAAATACGAGACAGGAGACATCAGACACGAGTCTCCTTGTCTCCTTGTCTCCCTACTCCCCTTCAAACAACCGTTCCCCGCGATGGAGTCGCCGCGCAATTTCAAAGGTTTGGCCTTGGGCGCGTACCGTGGGCGCGTGGGCCGCCAGATAGCGAATCGCCGCCACCAAGACATTGACCCCGCATTCAGCATCCTGCAAATCGCGATAGTGGCGCAACGCGGCTTCTACGGCTTGAATCGTGTGAAAATCGCGATCCTCGCGCAAGAGCAGTTTGCCCACATGCGCCAACGCTGAATCCAAATCGCCGTCGCTATAGAGCAGATGCGCCAATTTTTGCCCGGCTTGATTGACCTGTTGCTGGCGGTCCAGCAGGGTCGTCAATTCGGCCAGTTGCGCTTCCAGATCAACATTGGGCAGAGGCTGGGCGGGCGGTGATGGCAAGCGCGCCGCCGGGATATTGAGGAAGCGGTCAAGATAGATACTCATCGCCGCATCAAAGACGCCCCGCAATAGTTCCAGCGATGGCGAGCGGCGAATTCCCTGATGCACGGCATTGGCAAAGGTAAAGGTATGCAGCGCCGTGTCCCAATCGCCAAATTCGTTGCTGGTATGAAAACGCGCAATGCGCAGCGCCGCGGCATGGGCCACAGTCTGCGCCAATGCTTCCATGCGAGTACCCGACCGCAGTGCCGTGAGCAGCGCGTCCACCGTTGCCTGGGGATCATCGCCTAGCAACGTCGGCACCAGATCATCCTGTTTGCCTGTCACCTGCTGATTCGCGCTGCCAGTTGCCACTGCATCCGCTAATTCGGCAAAGGCCTTTTCTAGTAACCCCACCAAATCGATGGGATAGCGCCAAGAATTTGATTCTTCCATACGCATGGCAGTGGTATAGCCACCCACCAGGCTGGTCAGCACTGGCTCGGCATAGTCCCACCCCACCCGATCCAATGCCTCAAAGGCTTTGTTGGTAAAATCCAACGGATGGCCCACATCAATATAGCGGTGATCGGTAACCGCGGCAAAGAGCATGTCGGCCATCTGGCGATGATCTGCCCCGGTGCGCAGGGCCGAGACAATACAGCGTTCGGCACCCTCGGCATCGCGCACTTCAACGAATTGGCGAAACCAACGTTTCAACGTAGCCAGATCATTGTCAGTACTTGGCAAAGCCGGTACACAGAAGCGCGGCGGGTGACCAGCCGAATCGCGCGCCACCGCGGCCAGGCCATGATAGAGCGCACGCGGTCGATCTTCGGGGGCAAGATAGGCAAACAGATTCATCATGCAGACAAACATGGTCAGCCCCTGCCCCCAGCCGCGCTGGCGATACTTGGCACCAAAGATCAACCCCGTCTGAAAGGGTAGCAGCGGATCGCCAGCCCACCGCTCATCGCCACTGTCGAGCAAGGTCATCATTGCTTTGCCGATGACCAGCGGAATATCCCGTTCCAAACCGACAGCCAATCGCTCCTGTTGGCGGACGCGCGGATCTTGGTGGAGGGCGACATCAACATAGATCTCGGCATCGCGTAATTCGACAGGAAAGCTGCGCACATCATCGGCCCACTGGTCAAAGGTGCCGCCAGAGACAAGATCAAAGCGCGCATAGTGCCAATAACAGGTCAGGATGCCATCGCGGACGGTGCCTTTGTTCAGGGGAAAGCCCATGTGTGGACAGCGGTTGTCCACGGCATAGACGCGATCGGCGTGTTCAAAGAGCGCAATCGTGTGGCCGTCGAGTTGCACGGTCAACAGACCCGTTTTGCGTAAATCGGTTAGGGGCGCGGCGTAGAGAAAATTCGCTGTGCCATTCGATGGGACAGTAGTCATATCACCTCCTGGGTTCAACCATACTTCAACCATAGCGTGGGCGTTGGGGATGTCGTCAGGCGTTTGCTGCGACAGGTAAGCGCCATAAGCATACTACAAGTCACAGGATTATTCATCTAGCATTGGGCCAGGAGAGGGGACTGTACAAAAGTACAGGGGATGGGACACTGCCATTCTTTACTGAATGGCAGTGAGTGTACTAGGGGTGCATTTCACTTTTTAGGAAGTGTGCCGGGGGAAACCACGCCGGTTTGACAAACTGCACCCCGCTCATCCCCGGCACACGTTGCGCGTGCGTGCTAAAATTTACACTCAACTTGAAATACACGCGTGTACTAGTGCATCGTTAAGCAGGATTTTGCCATTTTTGCGGGGTTGAAACCCGCGGCTGACAGCGAGAAGTCACCTCAGCGACTGTTTCAGAAATGTCAAAATTCTCGCTAACAGAGCACTAGCACATGGTCGCGCTACCCGTTACTCGGTTAAAAATTCAAGACTCTTGGTATAAAGTTCTTCATCAGGGGCCAACTCGGCGGCCTTTTGCACATCGGCCACGGCGGCGGATGTGTCAAAATCGCGCACGTACGCGCCCCAACCGCGCAGGAAGTAGGCCGCAGCCAGATCTGGATTGTATGCCAAAGCAGGATTCACCGTTTGGTCGATCCAATCAGCCAGGGTTGGCACCCAGCCTTCGGCCGCGGTGCCGACGATCAATTCGGTTTCGGGGATGAAAAGGCCATCTGCCCCGACGGTGCGCAGAATCTCGATGGCGGCTTCATAATCACCATAGAAGAGATAGGTGAGCAGCGGATAGGCGCTGTCGGTGGTGGCGGCGCGGCGTGCTTCCCCATTCACCCGCACATAGATCAAGTTCCACTGGAGCGCCGCTTCGGTATAGCTAAAGATGCCAGCTTCCTCCAATGTCGCCAGCGCATCTTGCCAGAGGCCAGCCTGGGCGAGCGCAATCAGCTTGTCATTAAACGCATTCACATCAGTTGGGGCGCTATCGCTAAGGGTTTCGAACGTCACCGAGATCATCTGGGTCGCGTCCCAGCGATTGATCTGCCATTGCACCAAGCGGACACCACAGGCGTAACAGAAAACATAGGGATCCGAGGCATTCAACAGCACTTCGGCAATGCCATCGTTGTTCAAATCCTCAACCCGCCCAACCCCTGGGCTGGCCGCAAAACCACTGATCTCTTCGGTAAGCGTCGCACCATCAAAGCGATAGAGGCCATAGACGCCGCTGTGAGCGCCAGCACCACCCTCCACCTGAATCCAAAAATGATCGGGCTCAACTTGGACTTGGGTCACACCACCTTCGCCTAGATAGTCGGGGCTGACCCCTGGGTCGGCAGGGTCATCTTCCATGACCAATTCGACCCGTGTGACTTCCTGCCAACCGTCGCCATCCGGTGTGTAAATCGCAATCACATGATTTTGCACCGGATCAAAATTGCGAATACCTAGCGTATGCGCCACCCAAAACGCTTGATCTGCCGCACTTTCCAACGGAAACGCGTAGATGCCTGTAATGCCAATGCTATCGGTGGCGGGCACGGTCAGTTGCAAACTTGCAAAGAGCAACGCCTCGATCTGGCCAGCAGGACTTATGGGCAGCGTGGGCGAAATCGTGGTTGTATCGGTTGTTGGCACAGTTGTCGTCACCGTTGTCGTCACTGTTGCAGGCATCGTTGTTGCGGCATCAGGTGGCGCGACCGTTGGCTCAACCGCAGCCGTAGTTGCCGTAGCTGGGACTGTGGTTGGCACGGGTGTTGGTTCTGCCCGATTGCAACTGCTCAACAGCAGCAAACCGACCAAGGAGCAGAACAGTGGTACAAATTTCTGTTGCATAACATTCACCTCATGATATGTAAGCCTAATCGACATGACATCCGATATGATACTGCGATTCTGCGCTCTTGCCAAACCAGCCACTCAACCAAAACGCGCCGTAAGGTATGCAATCCACCTTTTTTTGCAGTTTGACACCAGACGCCAGGACGCATATAATACTGGTAAGCTACTCCCCATCCACTGGACAAGTTGTCATACTAATGGATCTGCCATTGGATAAACGAACAATCGCCACGCACCTTTTCTGTGTACGATTGCGCGTTATGCTTTACCACCACCCAGTTCATCGTATAACCAGATCGTATAACCAGATCGTATAACCAGATCGAACACAAAGGAGGAGACGAATGCAGGACTCACAAAATCAGGCGCACAGTCCCAATCGCGCTGGCGTATCACGCCGCCGCTTTCTGCAATTGCTTGGCACCGGTGCGAGTATTGGCGTATTGGCGGCCTGCGCCCCTGCGGCCCAGCCCCCCGCAGCAGCCCCCGCCGAATCCGCACCCGAAACAGCCGCCGCAGAGACAGCCGGCACAGCCGAAAATGGACTCATGCGCCCCAGCGGTACGCCCAAGAAGGGCGGCATTTTGCGCACTGCCTTTGGCGTGACAACGGCCCATTATGATATTCATCAGGGCGGTGCCAATTCAGTACTCTGTCATCTATACAACAACTTGGTGCGCCTGAATACGGTCGATGGCCTGCGCACGGTCATTCCCGATCTGGCCGAGAGTTGGGAGATGACAGAAGATGGGCTCACCTACACCTTTGTGTTGCGCCAGGGGGTAAAATTCCACGACGGCACGCCTTTCACCGCCGATGATGTGGTGGCGAGTTTTGAACGCATTCTCAATCCACCCGAAGGCATTGTCATTCCTATTCGCAATGACGTGGCCATGGTCGATTCGTTTGAAAAGGTCGATGATTTTACGGTAAAGTTTAATCTGAGTTCGCCACGTGCCTACTTCCTGCATTTGCTGGCCGGTCTTTCCATGGTCATCTATGCCAAGAAGACGCTGGAAGAGAACAACTTTGACCTGCGCGAAGTGCAGATGGCCCCCGGCACCGGCGCGTTCCGCTTTGTCGAATACAAGACCGCCGAAAAGTGGGTACTCGAACGCAATCCGGATTATTGGGACACGGAACTGCCCTATCTCGATGGCATTGAGCTGTTGCATGTGGCTGCCTGGTCCGACCGCGGCACCGCCGTGTTGACCGATCAAGCCGATTTATCATGGAATGTCTCTTTTGAAACTTGGACAGAGGGCGAAAATCGCGGCGATATTGTCCAGGTGAATAAGCTGGCCAACTTTGGTGCCTATTGGGTATTCTTTAACCAGAACAAAGAACCCTTTGGCGATCCACGCGTGCGCCGCGCCATCCAACTGGGCGTCAGTCGGCAAAATATGATCAAAGCCTTTGCCAGCCAAGAACAGATCAACCTGACGCGCTGGATTCCCTATGGCGATCCCTATGCCACCACGCCCGAACAACTGGCTGAGCTACCGGGCTATCGCGAAGACAAGACCGCCGATCTAGAAGAAGCTAAAAAGCTGCTCACCGAGGCTGGCTTTCCCGACGGGATTCAGGGTGTTGAGCTGCTGGCTGCGGCTGGCCCACAGGCCGAACTATTGGCCCCTGCCTTCCAAGATATGTTGGCGCGTAATCTGAATATCCAAGTCGAAATTCGCATTATCGAGCGGGCGCAACTGGTGGAAGAAGAGAAGAACGGCAATTTCACCCTGGTCATCGATACCCTAGGGCATGCCATCTCGGATGTTTCACCGCGCGCCAATCTGTGGTGGCGCACCGCCGGTTCGCAAAACTGGGGTGGCTATACGAATCCAGACTTTGATGCGCTGCTCGACCAGATCGATATCGAGTTGGATACAGCCAAGCGCGCCGAGTTGATCAACCAAGCGCTTGATGTGCTCGATCAAGATCCGCCCATGTTCCTGGTGGGCTATACCTTCCACCTGCCGATGTGGCGCAACAAGGTGAAAGGGATGCTGCTCAACGACCGCATCTTCGCCGATTGGGGTCGTTTTGAAACGGCGTGGCTGGACGCATAACCGGGTAACAGCGTAGCAGAGTAGCAGGATGATTGGACACTGTGCCCGATCATCCTGCTATCGTTGTAGATAACCAATTATGACCAACTATATTTTTAATCGCTTGATGATCGCCATCCCGACCATCATCGGCATTACGATCCTCATTTTTCTCGCCATGCGCGTCTTGCCCGGTGATCCGCTGGCGATCATCATGTCCGAATCGACCGGCAGCTATGTGCTCAGTGCCGAAGAATTGGCCGCGGCGCGTGCCAGCCTGGGACTGGACAAACCACTCTATGCCCAATACCTGGAATGGATGGGCGAAGTGGTGCGTGGCGATCTCGGTTCTTCGTTTTGGACCAAGGAGCCGATCAGCGCGCTGATTCTGCGCCGTGGGCCGATCACTATGCAGATCGCGATCATGGCCGTGATCTTCTCCTGGTTGGTCGGGGTGCCACTGGGGATGCTGAGTGCCATGTGGCGCAATTCACCCTTCGACTACATCTCGCGCCTGGCGATCACGGTTTTTATCGCTGTGCCCAGTTTTTGGGTGGGCCTGCTCATTGTCCTGTTTACGGTGCTGGTTTTCACCTGGCGCCCGCCATTGAGCATTGTGCAACTGTGGGAAGATCCGATCACCAATCTCTCGATGACGGTGCTGCCAGCTTTTGCCTTGGGCCTGGGTTTGGCCGCGGGCCAGGCACGCATGACGCGCTCTTCGGCGCTGGAAGTGCTTTATGAGGATTATATCCGCACGGCGCGCGCCAAAGGCTTGCAAAACCAGGCGATCATCTGGCGACATGCCTTTCGCAACGCCGTTCTGCCGGTCATTACCACCTCGGGGTTGGCATTGGGCGGCTTGCTGGGCGGCGCGGTGGCTGTAGAGCGGGCCTTTGGTGTGCCAGGGCTGGGTTCCTTGTTGGTGCAGGCGCTGGCCGACCGCGATTGGATGATGATTCAAAATCTGGTCTTGCTCTACGGTGTGATCTTTGCGGTCATCAA
>DAOTTR010000712.1:0-11493 GCA_034437715.1 Caldilineaceae bacterium | reverse complement strand
CTTTCCTCTTCGTTGTCTAGTAAACCAATCACCTTTACCCAACCTATAGAACCTGGCGAAGCCATCAGTCTGACGACCAATATCTTAAATGAACTTGCTGCTTCTGGCGGTTTGCTGACGCACAATATTCTTGCCAATCCTATCGGCACGACAATCACACATACGGTGTTCGTTACCTCAACCAATGGGATAGGCGACGTGGCAACTGGTCGAGCCGCGGCCCGTGTCGTCATCGGCCGCGTGGGGTTGAACGTTGTCAAGACAGTCGGTCTCGGCGACAGTTGCGCAGCTACCAAAGGCGTTGCCGTCAATCTCAATACGCCAGTTAAATATTGCGTCACTATGCAAAACACGGGCACACTGCCGCTGATATACCATCGCTTGATCGATTCTTTGCTCAGTGTCAATGTTCCTTTTACGCTTTCTGTCCCGGCTGGCGCGACATTGGTGATCACAGATGGTGCTTTGCGTAAGTATGACAATACACAACGTCTTGAGTTTTTTGTTACGGATAATCTTACGAATACCATGACTTTCAATTCAGCCACCGTTGAAGGCATCCGGGCGAGCGCCCAGGATCAGGCGGTGGCCCGGATTGGCCAGGCGAGCATTGCGTTGACTGATACGTTGGGCCTGGATGCTACGACCTGTGGCACAAGCAGCGCAATCGCCGTCGTCAGTGGACGGACTATCTACCATTGTCTGCGCATTAAAAACGAGGGGACGATTCCCCTCGAAACCCACGACATTCGCTCGACAACCGCGCCCATTGTTAGCGTACTGATTACAGAAACGCTACAGCCTGGTCAGTCCCTGGTGCTCACCAATACGCGCATTGCGCAACTGACGCAAGCCAATGTGACAGCCAATACCACCATCAATTTTGCGGTTACTTCGCGCATGAGTCAGGGCATTGTTGCCACGGACAGCGCACAAGCTCAAGTTACGATTGGCACGCAGACCATAACGCTTTTAAAATATGCCACGACCGATCCGAATGGCTGTGTTGCTACGTCGCCCCTGAATATCGTCAGTAATCAAGCTTTTTATTATTGTCTGATTGTCACCAATACGGGCACCGTACCACTGGTACGCCACACCTTTACGGAAGGCTCGCCGCTGAATCTCAACGGCGCGTTTACCTATAGTTTAGCGCCAACCCAACGCATGACGCTGACCAATCAATTTCTGATCAATAACCAGTTTTCAGCACGCCTAGGCCCTTTTACCAGCGCTGCCAGCCTGCCTGGCACGTTGACCTTTACTTCCTTTTCCGAAGCCAACGCTTCTGCGGCTGTAAATGCCTCTTTCCAAATTAATATCGTGGCAGCAACGCCCACCTTGCCCCCAACATCAACGCCTTTTCCGACCTTTACGCCGACGATTTCGCCAACACCCTCGCTGACGCCGATCATTCCCCCGACGCCAACCGTAACCCCCATTGTGGTGTCTCTGCCGGCGACACCCGGCCAGCCATTTGGGGTAAATGCCGTGACCACGCCAACACCGGGTGTGGGGGCTGGATCGGCATCGCCCCTGTTAGATGCCTTTGGACAACCGGTTCTAACGTTGGTTCCAGTGGTGCCTGTTGACATGCAGAGCACCGTCTTTGCCCAGACTGCCGAGGCCGCGGCGACGCAGACGGCATGGGCATTTATCCCCCCGCCGGTCGTTGATACGCCCATCCCGCCGCCCACGACAACGCCGTTCGTCGAGTCGCTGCTCGAATCACCGTTGCCATCCCCCACCTTGTTTGACGGAATACCGACCGCTACGCCGCTCGCTTTCGCAATTAGCCCTCTTGCCACGCCAGAATTCCTGGATAGCTACCTGGATGTGATCGCGCATGTCTTGCAAGTTTCCACGGCCACCTTGGGTTGGATCTGGTTTTTTGGGGGCTCGATTGTCTTTTTCGCGACTGCCGGTATGTTCCTAGGCCTGAGTTGGCTACGGCGTCATCAGCGACAGGGTGTTTATGATGTCAATGCGGGAATCGATTTGCCAGACGATTCCACTGTACCGGCCTCTGGCCCCGTACAATCGACTAATCCTAAACCGCCCAATGATGAAGATTATTGGCCTACTTCACTCAGATGACTCAGATGACTCAGATGACTCAGATGACTCAGATGACTGTAGCTTCGATAGGTATGACTTATCAGCGTTTATTTTTGATCTGCCTGATCTTGGGTACATTTACTTGGCGTGTTACGGGCCTCACCTATCAAAGTTTGTGGCGTGACGAGGTCGATGCTATCTATTTTGCCCTGCGCAATTTGCCCGACACACTCTCCATGTTTGTCGAGATGGCCCAGAATGGAGCGCTCTATTTTTTGTCGCTGCGTGGCTGGTTTTACCTGGCCGGTGCCAGTGAGTTTGCCCTACGCTACGTCTCGGTGATGGCCAGCATTGTGAGCATCCCGCTTACTTGGCAAGTAGCGCGCCGGTTGTTGCGTGTCACCGTGCGTGAAGCTGCGGTTGTTACAGTGCGATCTGTGGCCCAATCGACCATCCCGCTGCTGGCAGTGCTTTTCCTGGCCTTCAACCCCTATCAACTGTGGTATGCCCAGGAAGGGAAGATGTACACGCTGGTCATCGCCCTGACCTTGCTGGCACACTGGTGTTGGCTGACGGGTATTACCCAGGGCGGCTGGCGCGTATGGCTGGTCTATTTGGTTACGGTCAGCATCTGTTTGTATATTCACCTGTTGACGATCATCCTGATTCCGCTGCACCTGCTCTGGTTCGTGATCGCCTGGCCGCAAAGTCGTCAGCATTGGCGGGGCTATGGCTTGGCGCTTGCCGGGTTAACCTTGCCCTATCTGCCCTTTGTGTGGTGGCAATGGGCCATGTTGAATTCGACAGAAAAACTGAGCGGCTTCAATTTTACGCCGCTGTCCGAGATATTGTACACGCTGCTGATCAATCACAGCTATGGTTTGTTGCCCGCACCGCCGCTGCTGCGTCTGCTGCCGATCTTTTTTCTTGGTGCTGTCGGTCTGCTGTTGGGCATCGGTGTGATCGCCAATCTGCACGCCGATTTTGTGGACAACGTTGACCGTGACTTGGGCGATTGGCGGCGCTATCTATTGCTCGTTAGCTGGCTGTTGGTGCCGATTGCCACCATCTATCTGCTGAGTCTGCGCCAACCGGTCTACACCGATCGCTATATTATTTGGATTGCCCCCGCGGCTATGATTTTGTTGGCCCTGGGCGCGCAAGCCCTCTATCAATATAGTGGCCGATTAGCCATTCCGCTGGTGCTCGTTTTGGTCGTCTATAGTCTGGGCTTGTGGGCGCAAATGGGCTGGCGGCAAAAGAGCGAGACAATTAAGTATGATCTGCGCAGCGCCATTCACTATGTTGCCCAACGCCGTCAGCCAGCAACGCTCCTTGTGTTGCAGATCCCACACATCGAATTTAGTTATCGCTACTATAGTGGCGATGGGCAGCCAACGGTCTTCGCCACCAGCGACGCACGATTGGGCCATTGGCAAGGCGGGCTATGGACCAATAACGGCCTGCCCGATGATCAGGCTGTGGTCCTGGCCGAGCAGGAGATGCAGCGCATTACCGCCGGCGCACAGGAGCTTTGGGTAGTGAGCAGCGAGGTTGAAATGTGGGACGCGCGCCATTTAATGCATGCCTGGCTCGATTCACATGGCCGCATGGTCGAATCGGCTGAATTTCATGGGGTGCATGCGCGTCATTATATGCTCTCGGTAAGGAGCCAACCATGAGCCCCGACCATCAACTAACGCGGCGGCTGATCTGGGAGAAACCACCGCTACCGCAACGCATTGGGTTGGCCTTGGGCGGTGGTGCGGCCCGCGGTGCGGCCCATATTGGTGTGTTACAGGCGTTAGAAGTATACGGGTTACGCCCTAGCTTTATTGTAGGAGCCAGTGCCGGTGCCTTGGTGGGTGGACTTTATGCTGCCGGTATCTCACCTGCAACATTAGCGACATTGGCCCATAGCCTGAAATGGCGCGACATCAGCAGCCTGCCCATGACGATTAGCTGGACCACCCTGGCCGCACGCACCATGCCCCTGGGCATCCTGGATCTGGATCGCCTGAGTGATTGGATCCGCAATGTACTGGGCGCGGATCTCTACTTTGCAGATCTACAAATTCCCTTTGCCGCGATTGCTACCGACATTGCCAACGGCCAGAGCATTATGCTCAATGAGGGTTCAATTGCCTCGGCGATTCGCGCCAGTTGTAGCGTGCCGGGCATCTTTACGCCGGTGCGCCGCAATGGACGGCTGTTGGTGGATGGCGGTGCCAGTAACAATTTGCCCGTTTCGGCTGTGCAACAAATGGGTGCCGACTATGTGATTGCAGTTGATCTGCTGCCTTCCGTCAGTAGCCCTGTGCCCGAGCCGAAAAATATTCTCGAAGTGAGCATTACTGCCATCTATGCGTTGATTCGCGCTGCCCAGGTCGATATTTCCCTAGCCAATTGTATGATTGAGCCCAAGATCGGTCACATTAGCTTGGCGGATCTGACTGTCGTGGATGAGTTGATTGCGGCTGGCTACGCGGCAACCATCGCTAGAATTCCTGAAATTTTGGCCGCATTGGGTCTTGCCCCGGCAGACGCCGCGCCCACTGACGCATTTTCTGCGCAACATGATTTGATCTGATAGTTTGCATTTGCCGGATAGATGGGATACGATCCAAGCGTTTTGATAACTAAAAATTGCCTGTGATTTTGAAAAGATTATTCTCTTCGATGTGTGCCTTCAATTAAAACGTAGCAAAGGAGCTAAAAGTGAGTTCTGCAATTCGCGTGACAGTTTGGAATGAGTTCCAACACGAAAAAGTCCACCCAGCCGTAATTGAGGTTTACCCGGACGGTATTCACAAAGTGATTGCCGATGGCTTAGCCGCGCATGGCTTCGCGAATGTGGGCACGGCCACCCTGGATGAGCCCGAACATGGCCTCACCGATGACGTGCTGGCCAAGACTGATGTGTTGCTCTGGTGGGGCCACATGGCGCATAACAAGGTGCAAGACGAGATTGTCAACCGCGTCCATCGCCGTGTACTCGAAGGCATGGGGCTGATTGTGCTGCATTCGGGCCATCACTCCAAGATTTTCAAGAAGCTCATGGGCACGTCGTGCAGCTTGCGCTGGCGCGAAGCGGGCGAGAACGAGCGCATTTGGGTGATCGAGCCCGGCCATCCGATTGCCGATGGCCTTGGCCCCTATATTGACATTCCCGCTGTGGAGATGTATGGCGAGCATTTCGACATTCCTGCTCCCGATACGCTGGTCTTTATCAGTTGGTTTAAGGGTGGTGAAGTCTTCCGGAGCGGCTGCTGCTACCAACGTGGTCGCGGCAAGATCTTCTACTTCCGCCCTGGCCATGAGACGCACCCCATCTACTACCAAGCTGAAGTGCAGCGGGTGATCGCCAACGCTGCTCGGTGGGCCGCGCCGACCAATGGCCCCGCCTATACCTATGGTGATGGCAGCGCGATCAACGCCAAAGTGCCATTGGAAAAACTGGACTGAACCAATTTCGAATCGGCCCGCGCGACTGTTGCGCGGGCCGATTCGCATAACGAAGCCTGAGGAAATCTGTTGATCAAGGCTGTGATTTTTGATATGGGCGGTGTGCTGGTGCGCACGGTCGATCCAACGAAACGCGCGATCTGGGAAACGCGACTGGGATTGGCCCCCGGTGATGCCGAACGCATTGTGCTCAACAGCGCCATGGGCAAGCAAGCCCAACTGGGCGCGATTACCACACAGGAACTATGGACTTGGGTGCAGACCGAGTTTGGCTTGGATGAGGCGACGCTGACCGCTTTTCGCCATGACTTCTGGGCCGGTGACGTGCTGGACGATGAGCTGGTTGATCTGATTCGCTACTTGCGCCACAACTACCAAACGGCGCTACTCAGCAACTTTATGGATGAACTCCACGACGTGATCACCCTTCAGCACCCAATGGCCGATGCCTTTGATCTGGTGATCGGCTCGGCCTATGAAGGGATAATGAAACCGGCTGCTGCCATCTATGAACGTACGTTGGCCCGTCTCCATTGCCAGCCCGCAGAAGCCGTCTTTATTGATGATATGGGCTACAACATTGAAGGTGCCCGCGCCGTGGGTATGGCTGCCATTCACTATCAAGCGGGCATGGATGTGGCGGCTGCGCTGGCCGCGCTGGGCGTTCAGGTGTAGTTTGTAGGTAACGATTCAGGTCACCCCCACCCAGCCTCCCCCAATCTGGGGGAGGCACCCAAAGGGTACCCGGTCACAGTTCCCTCCCTGATCAGGGGCTACCCTTTACCCACAAGTTGGCAGTAGGGAAGGCGTGCCGAGGACGGCCCAGCGGCATGACGGCACGCCGCTATGTTTTGGGGCCGTCCCCGGCACGCTCGCCCTCCCGGGTACCCAAAGATGTGGGTAAAGGGTAGTATCAGGGGAGGGGTGAATCGTACGAGAAGGTTAAATTTCATCACCTGCTGCGCTACATGAATTCAGCGCCTGGGATAGCAAACGTGTTTAAACACGTTTCTCGTCGCAGGTGTTGAATTCATTCAACACGAATTTAACGTTGTCGTAATCGTTACGGTTGTAGAAGGTATGCAGGTAAGCAGATTCACAGGAGCCCGGTAGGGTCTTCAAGATCCTACCGGGCTGACAGAGAGCGTAATGTCTATTCTATTATATCTTATTCCGATTTAATTTTGTGCATGCGTAGGTGCGGTTTGTAACCGCACCTACAAGAACAATTGCACCTGGTTTTGTTGCCGAAATAACCAATCGGCATAATCTCTATTGTTTACTGCGCGCTGACGATTTCGCGATAGACATTGATCATTTGGGCTGCAATACTTTCCCAACTATACTGTTTGGCATAGGTGCGTGCTTGTTGGCCCAATTGCTGACGCAAATTGTCATTGGTCAACAGTGCGAGAATCCGCTGCGCCAGTGCTTCTGGATCGTGGGCGGGCACGTGAAAGCCGTTGATGCCCGGTTGGACTAAATGGGCCAGGCCACCCACTTCCGAAGCGATCACGGGCGTACCCATAGCCATGGCTTCTAGCGCAACCATGCCAAAGCTCTCGTAGTGCGACGGCATAACGACCATCTCGGCGGCGGCATAGTAATAAGGCAGAATGTCTTGATCCTTGGCCCCGAGGAAGGTGACCAGATTGTTGATGCCCAGATCGCTGCGTAACTGTTGCAAGCGTGCCATTTCTGAATCAGGGTTGTCATTCCAGGGATCGCCGCCAATAATCGCCAGGCATGTGTCGGCAATCGCCGCCGGATAACGTTCTTGCAGAATCGACATGGCGCGCAGCAGGGTGTCAATGCCTTTTAATGGCTCGATCCGCCCGACAAAGAGAATATTTGCATTGCCACAGGGGATGCCTACCTTGGCTTTCGCCGCCTGCTTGTCGATCGGCTGAAAGCGGCCCAGATCAACGCCGGGCGGCAAGACACGAATTTTGGCGGGATCGGCGGCGTAGTAATCAAGCAACTGCTGCTCTTCGGCAGGTGTAGCAGCAATAATGCGATCGGCAACTTGGATGACACGCTTTTCGCCATCCAAGCGTGCTTTGGGGGCCCGTTCGCTGTCGTCTTGCGCAATCAAGTTTTTCATGTGGCCCAGCGTATGAAACATGTGGACAATCGGCGTGTTGTGCCAGACCTGTTGCAATTGCTCGGCGACCAACCCAGAAAGCCAATAGTGACTGTGGATCAGATCATATTCAATGCCTTCGGCCTCGGCAAAAGCCAGCACACCATCGGTGAATTCGTCTAAATATTGGTCCATTTCGGCAACGGGGATCGGCTTTTCGGGGCCCGCCGGCACATGGATCACGCGCCCGCCGGGCCCCAGTTCATGCTTAATCCGGGGCTGGCAATCATCCTGTGAGCGCGTAAAGACATCGACTTGGATGCCAAAACAGCCTAATTCCCGGGCAAAATCGCGGACGTAGACATTCATTCCCCCCGTTTTCTTGCCGCCCAACAGGGCCAACGGGCAAGTATGGACGCTAAGCATAGCGACACGCCGCACAGGAGATGCAAAGAGACCATTCATAGTAATTCGTTCCTCTGGCTGGAGCCTTTTTACGGATAGGGCTGATACAAAGCAGATTACTTTACCATAAACGATTGATTCTCACTGTAAGCAAAAAACACAATGCAACCATTTTACGATGCAATTTATCTTTCACCCCACCTCGACGACGTAGCGCTTTCCTGTGGTGGGCAGATTTTTCAGCGAACGCGTGCCGGTCAGCGCGTGCTCATCGTGACCATTACCGCCGGTGATCCGCCGGCGTCTGCCGTTTCTGATTATGCGCAAAGTCTGCATAACCGCTGGCAATTGGTGACCGATGCTGTTGCCGCCCGCCGCGCTGAGGATTATGCGGCCAATGCAATTCTGGGGGCTGACACGCTGCATTGGTCGCTGCCCGATTGCATCTATCGCTACCATCCCGCAACCGGCGCAGCGCTCTATCTCTCGGATTCCGACATTTTCGGCGATGTCCACCCTGCGGAATTGCCAATTGTCACCGCGTTGAGTGAGCAAATGGCCGCTTTGCCTGCACATCAACAGCTTTATGTACCGTTGACCATCGGCCACCATGTCGATCATCAGTTGACGCGCACTGCCGCCGAGCGCGCTTTTGCGCCATCCGCGCTTACTTATTATGAAGATTACCCCTATGCCCAGCAGCCGGATGCCCTGGCTGGCGTGATCCCCGCCGATCGCGCCAGTTGGCAGGCGACGGTCATTGCGCTGGATGAAGCCGCGATCAGGGCCAAGATCGCCGCGATTGCGGCGTTTCAATCTCAGTTTAGCACCTTCTTCAAAGATTACGCTGATCTGGAAGCACAAATTCGTACATTTACCACACGAACGGGCGGCGAATGCGTTTGGCGACAACTGCGCCCAGGTTAATCATATAAAATCAGGTTTACAACCATTACTCAAAGGAGAAAATAATGGGCTACAGTCTTTGTAGGTCACGTTTGGTACGTGACATGCTCGTTCAGAAGCCCTGCGGCTTCGACGTGAGCTCTGCCGAACGCTTGTAACCGGACAAGCGTCGTCACTCAAGGCTTTGCAAAGGCGCAGTTTGCGCTTTGGGCAGATTTTCACGTTATAAACGTGACCTATAGTAAACTACTTTTCTAGCGACAATTCAACCTATTCATTCTGTGAGGAACCATGAGCACAAGCAAAGCCCGGGTCGGCGTGATCGGCGTCGGCCAAATTGGGAAATATCACCTAAGTAACTATAGCAAGATCGAGCAAGCCGAAGTGGTGGCCGTGGCCGATGTCAACGAAGCCGAAGCCAAACGCGTCGCCGCGTTATACAACATTCCCCACGTCTACACCGATTTCCGCGAGCTGCTGAAGCGCGATGATATTCAGGCGGTGGATGTCTGTCTGCATAACAACTTTCATGCGCCCGTTGTGATTGCGGCGCTGGAAGCGGGCAAAGATGTTTTCTGTGAAAAGCCCATGGCCGGGGCCTATATTGACGCCGAGCGCATGTTTCAGACGGCGCGCGCAACGGGACGGCAATTGCACATCCAATGCCAGAATATCTTTTCCAACGCGGCCAAAGCGGCCAAGGTGTTGATTGAAGGTGGGCATCTGGGCAAAGTCTATCATGCACGCTCGGTCGGCCATCGTCGCCGCGGCCGGCCCTATGTCGATGGCTATGGTAGCCCCACCTTTGTCCAGAAACAAAACTCGGCGGGTGGCGCGCTCTATGACATGGGCGTCTATCACATCAACACGATTCTGTTCCTGCTGGGCAATCCTAACATCCTGCGTATCTCGGGTAAAACCTACCAGGAAATGCCTATGGATGCGCGTCGCCAGGCTGCCAGCGGCTACAACGTGGAAGAATTGGGCCTGGGCTTCGTGCGCTTGGAAGGGGGCTTGACGCTCGATATTATCGAAGCCTGGGCAGTACACCTAGATAAAATGGACGGCTCGGTTGTCTTGGGCAGCGAAGGCGGCGTGCGCCTCGATCCCTTTGGCTATTTCCACACCGTGGGCGATATTGATTTTGATACCACCACGCCGCTGGATCGCTTTGAGTGGCGGCAACATGCCGTCCATGAGGTGGGCGATGTCTATGACAGTCCCCAACATCACTGGGTGGCCGCGCTGCAAGGCCGCGTGGCGCTGATCCACATGGATGAGATCGCATTGAATACAATGTTGATCTCCGAAGGCATCTATCTCTCGGATCGCTTAGGCCGCGAGGTCACCGCCGAGGAGGTGCGCGCGATGTCCGTTTCGACGGCGATTAAGCTATAAACTGCTACCTGCTATCTGTTACCTGTTACGTATCAGGTAACAGATAGCAGGTAAGTTGCTTTCCCCATCTATCCTATTTTTTATATCTAATCGTTTGAGAAACGCTATGCAACTTGAACCGAATGTCTATCTCGTCGGCAGCGGGCACGGGGGCTTTGACTTGACCGATGCCTTTGATTGCAATATCTATCTGTTTGATGCGGGATCGAGCTATGTGCTCTTTGATGCCGGTGCGGGTATGGGGGCAGACCAGATCGTCGCGGTCTGCCAGCGCGACGGAGTTGCGCTGGAGCGCATTGAACATCTCTTTCTCACCCACGCCCATTCGGATCATGGGGGCGGCGCGGCCCATCTGCGCGAGCGCTTGCCCCTACAAGTCTATGCCAGAACCCGCACCGCCGAGATTGTCGCAACGGGTGATGAAGCCGCGGTCTCGTTGACACTGGCGCGCGCTGGCGGCGTCTATCCGGCAGATTATGTCTATCGCGCTTGCCCTGTCGCGCATCCATTGCAGGACAAGCAGATCGTCGAAATTGGCAATCTCCAGATCGAGACCATCGCTACACCAGGGCATAGCCATGATCACACGGCCTATCTGGTAACGTGTAACGACAAGCGCTATCTGATCGGTGGCGATGCGATCTTTTATGGTGGACGGGTTGTCTGGCAGAATACCTATGATTGTAGCGTGCCCGATACCAACAAATCGATCCAGCATCTGGCAACCTATGACTTTGATGCGCTGCTGCCCGGCCACCATAACTTTAGCCTGCGTGATGGTAAGCGCCATATCGATACCGCCTGTGCCATTATCCAACAAATGGGCTGCCCAACTTCGATTGTCTAGGGTCGCGCTGTCAGCGGATTTTTGGAACAGATTGAACGGATTATGAGAGCATCCGTTCTTCAGCCCTATCCGAAACGGCGAATTACGAAAATATAATCCGTTGACCGCACTTTGATTATTATCCATCCCAGGGAGGGACTATGCAACGCGTCTGTTTTCTATTAAAAATCAAGCAAGAAAAGATTGCCGAATACAAAGAAGCCCATGCTGCCGTGTGGGACGAGATGTTGCAAGCGCTGAGTGAGACCGGCTGGCACAACTATTCGCTCTTCCTGCGCGAAGATGGTATGTTGGTGGGCTATCTGGAAACGCCCGACTTTGCCGCCGCCCA
>DAOTTR010000711.1:0-8844 GCA_034437715.1 Caldilineaceae bacterium | reverse complement strand
CGCGGTGCCACTGACTCGGTCACCAATGGTTGTTCCATCTTCATCCCCGTTTCTGACTTACCCATGTTCGAATAAATTCCCGAACCCATCATACCAAAACACATCTACCAAATCAAACCGGCCAATTAGGCTAATCACTCAACGTTGTTTAACAAAATTGTCTAGCAAAGTTGTCTAAGTGGCGCACGCACGAGCCATGCGATCTCGTGCGTGCGCCACTTACCCTTATGGTGCCAACCGTTATTTACTCGGCTGCTACAACCGCTTCAATAAAGCTGGGATTGAATAGCGCATCTAGCACGGCTTGCACATCGACACCTTCTTTAACCTGATTTTCGGCGGTGAAGATCGGGATAATCGCGGCCAATGCGTCATATTGTGCTTGGCCAGGGACGGGGCTTTCGTCGAGCACTGTGCGTTCCACCAATTCTAACTTGGCAACATCGAGCGAGAGCTTGGCTTCGTCGGCGAGAATTTGCGCGGCTTCGTCGGGATTTTCCAGAATCCATTGGCGGGCGCGCTCGTACTGTTGCAGCACGATGGTGACATATTGGGGATATTGCTCGACAAATTCGGTGCGCGCATTGAGAAAGCCATAGCTGTTGAAATCAATGTTGCGATAGAGCAAGCGCGAGCCTTGTTCCAGTTCGGTCTGGGCCATAAAGGGGTCTAGGCCAGCCCAGGCATCCACATCACCACGTTCCAGGGCCGTGCGCCCATCGGCATGTTGCAGGTTGATGATCTCCGCATCAGCCGCGGCCAGGCCATTCTCGTGCAAAGAGCGCAGCAGGAAGAAGTAGGGATCGGTGCCCTTGGTGGCGGCGATTTTCTTACCCTTCAAGTCGCTCACCGCTTGGATCGTTGAATCTTTACCGACGACCAATGCCGTCCATTCGGGTTTGGAAAAGATATAGACCGCTTCGATGGGGGAACCATTGGCCGCGGCGAGCAACGCCGCCGCGCCAGCTGTCGAACCAAAGTCAATCGCCTCGGAGCGGAGAAACTCATTGGCTTTGTTGCTACCAGCGCTCAACACCCACTCGACGGGAATCTCTTCTGCGCTGAGTTCTTCTTCTAGCCAGCTAAACTTGCGCAAGACTAGGCTGCTGGGGTTGTAATAGGCGTAGTCCAACCGGATAATCGTTGGCTTGGTTGCCGCGGGTTCGCCAGCCGCGGGGGCTGCGCCAGGGGCAACACAGGCCATCAGCACCAGGGCAGATAGGAGGACAAACATCGGTAATGCGCGCAGCTTCATGGCTCTTCTCTTTCTGTTGCAGGTTCTATTTGGTTCTGTTAGGGTAGCAAAAGAAACGCCGCCAGGGGTAGCCTGACGGCGTTTGCAAAACGTGGACTATGCCACGTGTAAGCCTGCTCAGCTAGACCAGATTGGACGCATGTGCGGGGAGGCGGTCTCGATTACGTTGCGGCACATTGGGGGTGCTCACGCAACTGACTGCTCCGCAATCGACAGCAGCAACTGGGTTGAATAATCATCTGCTATGTTCCCCCAAGGTAGGACGGCTTGGAACAAAGATGTTACAAGGCTTAGGCGGCTCTTTCCAAGCCACGGGTGTGATGCGCCAGCCCAAAGTGTTCTAAAATCTGGGCGCGTAGTTGGGCCAGTGAGGCATGATTACGTGGGCGGGGCAGTGCCGATTGATAGCTTGCCAAAATTGTGGCGGGACGCTGGCCCAGGATCACAACACGATCAGCCAGATAGACTGCTTCATCAATATCATGCGTCACCATCACCACCGTCGCGCCGGCGGATTGAACCCTGTCGGCCAGCAAATCTTGCATCTGCATTTTGGTCAGGGCGTCGAGCGAAGCAAAGGGTTCATCCAGCAGCAGCACCTGGGGCCGCCCGACCAGCGCGCGCGCGCCAAGGCTGCGCGCTGCGCCATACCCCCCGAAAGTTGATGGGGCAACGCATCGGCAAAGCCTTGCAGCCCAACCTGGGTTAACCAAGCCGCCGACTGCGTTTGATCCTCGTTGCGGATCGCCAGTTGCACATTCTGGTGGATCGTTTTCCACGGCAGCAGGCGTGGCTCCTGAAACATGAGCGCACAGCGCCGATCAACACCCTGTACGGCGCGTCCGCCAATGGCGACCGTGCCCGCGGTGGGTTGTTCCAGCCCCGCGATCAAGCGCAGTAGGGTAGATTTGCCACAACCGCTCGGTCCGACAATCGCCACAAACTCACCTGCGGTAATCTCTAGGTCGATCTTGGACAACACAGGCGTTGGCGTGGCGGTCGTTTGATTTGTTTTAGCAAAGCTTTTGCTAATGCGTTCAAAGGTAACCGATTCAGACATGCATTTCCTCGCTGACGGCCAGAAAATAAAAAGCGCTCAGGCTGTTATGACCTGGGCGCTTGTATGAGCAACGCTTGCGGCCACCATCTACACCTGCGCGGAGACAGTGGCGTTTCTGTTCGTCTTGGCTAGTCGCGATTGCGAGCCAACAACGAAGAACGCTGTCTCCGCTGTCGACAACAACAACAACAACACATAAAATTGCCAACGACAGTGTTCACAGTGACACGCCTGACGAACATGGGTTACCCTTGGATGAATTCTTGGATGAATTCTTGGATGAATTTAAGCGCAGAATAGTTGCAAACTATAGTTGAGATGCGGCCTACCTGTCAAATCTGCTCCCTGTCAAATCTGCCTAGTACAGTTGGGCGTAGATACCACGGCAGTTAATCAGGCACGTTACTCGTGTACATCATGGTAAAAATAGGGTACCTTATTTACGCTGGGATCTACTAGCCAGAAATAGCTATTCTGGCGCGCGGCCTTTGCACAGAATCTCCCAGGGGCCGCGCTGGCAGATTTCATCCTTCTGGTTCAGCACTTCCATTTTGAAGATCACCAAGCCGCCGCCCAACCGCCGCATCTCTTTTTTGTCTTCGATGGTCACGCGCAGGCGCACGGTGTCGCCAATAAAGACCGGCTTGACAAATTTCCATTCCAGGCCGCGAAACGCCATAATCGTATCTTCCATAAAGCCCAGGCGCACCGCTTGGCCGCTGGCAATGCTCAAGATCAACAAGCCATGTGCCACACGCTGGCCAAACATCTGGCTTTTGCTATACTCGGCATCGGTGTGGATCAAATTCCAATCACCCGAAATGCCGGCAAAGTTGACAATATCCGTTTCGGTGATCGTGCGGCCAACGCTTTCCACTTGATCACCAATTTCAAATTCGTCGAAGTAGAGGCCTGCCGGCTGCGCCAGCTTACGTGTGCTCATGGGGTGGTTCCTTTCTACCGAGGTTCAATCCCTTAAATTATTTGATAACCGAAAATCTCTACAAACATCGCGACTTCTACGACATCGCGGCTTCTACGACATCCTGACCCTACGACCCTACGACCCCGCGACATCCTGACCCCGCGACTCCTACTTTCAAAAAACCGCTTCGCGATCTAATGGGCCATGATCCAATTCATTGTTCAGCATTATGGTTTCAACCAACTATTCTATGTGATAAGCGTCGATTATAGAAGCAATCACGACCGTGGTAAAATTATGCCCAGTAGAAAATGGTGGTTGATCGGCTGCAAAGGAGGAAAACGATGCGATTTGAAAATCCGTTCAAACGCGTGGAACGGCTCAAGAAGGTAACCAATGTACCCAAGACGGATCAAGGCGAGCGCGTGCCGCCAGGGCAGTTTTTAACCGAACGCTTTCCGGTGCTGCACTATGGGGAAACGCCCCACTATGCCAACCTGGAAAAGTGGGACTTTCGCGTCTTTGGCCTAGTCGAGGAAGAAAAGCGTTTTAGCTGGGATGATATGATGGCCCTGCCCACCCACCAGGAAACGGTGGATATTCACTGTGTCACGCGCTGGAGCAAATTAGATACGGCGTGGACGGGCATTCCCTGGCGCGAATTTATCCAGTTGCTGGGGGTAAAACCCGAAGCCACCCACGTCATGGCGCATTGTGAAAATAACTTCACCACCAATATTGCGCTGGATGTGCTGGACGATGATGACACCATGCTGGCCTATCTGTATGAAGGCAAACCGTTGGAACCAGATCACGGCTACCCCATGCGCTTGCTGGTGCCCAAGAAATATTTCTGGAAAAGTGCCAAGTGGATTCGCGGGCTGGAATTTATGGCCAGCGATCGCCCCGGCTTTTGGGAACGCAATGGTTATCACATGGAAGGTGATCCATGGCTGGAAGAGCGCTTTGGCTGGTAAGTGGGCATGATTGGCATTTGTTGGAAAACAGACGCTCAAGTAGAATGATGGATCATTGTTAAAATTTTGATAGGGGGAAAATAATGGCTGGACTTAATGGCAACACAACAAATGGCGCGACTTCATCAACAGGCACCTTTGCCGTCAAAGCAGGATTGGCGCAAATGCTCAAGGGCGGCGTCATTATGGATGTTGTCACAGCGGAACAGGCGCGCATTGCCGAAGAAGCAGGCGCTTGCGCTGTGATGGCGTTGGAACGTGTCCCGGCAGACATCCGCAAGGATGGTGGGGTGTCGCGCATGAGTGACCCGCGCATGATCAAGGAAATTATTGCAGCGGTCACCATCCCCGTAATGGCCAAAGCGCGCATTGGTCACTTTGTCGAGGCGCAGATTCTCGAGGCGTTGGGGGTCGATTATATTGACGAAAGCGAAGTGCTGACCCCAGCCGATGAAGACAACCACATCAACAAGCACAAATTTACGGTGCCGTTTGTCTGTGGCTGTCGCAATCTAGGCGAAGCATTGCGCCGCATTGCAGAAGGCGCGGCTATGATCCGCACCAAGGGTGAAGCTGGTACGGGCAACGTGGTGGAAGCTGTCCGCCATGCCCGCACTGTCATGGGTGAGATTCGCCGCCTCAAGGGTATGGATGAAGATGAACTCTTTACCTATGCCAAAAATATTCAGGCTCCCTATGCGTTGGTCAAGGAAGTCGCCGAACTGGGCAAATTGCCAGTGGTGAACTTTGCCGCCGGTGGTGTGGCGACCCCCGCCGATGCCGCCTTGATGATGCAATTGGGTGTCGATGGCGTGTTCGTCGGTTCGGGCATCTTCAAGAGCGGTGACCCGGCCAAGCGCGCCAAGGCGATTGTGCAGGCTGTGACCCACTTTAACGATCCGCAGATTTTGGCAGAAGTCAGCGAAGACCTGGGCGAGCCAATGGTCGGCATCAACATTGATACCCTTTCCGAACAGGAAAAAATGGCCCATCGCGGCTGGTAAATCACCGACAAGCGGCCAAGCCATGCTCCGCACGGAGCATGGCTTGGCCGCTTGTCTGATGTAGCGTATAACCTTATGGCATCAACTTCCTTAAAAATTGGCGTCCTGGCCCTCCAAGGCGCTTTTGCTGAGCATATTCAACTGTTACGCCGCTTGGGGGTCGCGGCGGTCGAGGTACGCAAGCCCGCCCAACTGTCTGAACTCGATGGCTTAATCATCCCTGGTGGCGAAAGCACGACCATGGGCTTGGTCGCCGAACGCTGGGGTTTTGTCGAGCCACTGCGCAATTGGGTAAAAGCGGGGCGGCCTGTGTGGGGCACTTGTGCTGGCATGATTCTGCTGGCCGAGCGTGCCGAAGGGCAAAAGCAGGGCGGCCAACCGCTGCTCGGTGGGCTGGACGTGACGGTCAACCGCAACTATTTTGGGCGACAGGTGGATAGTTTTGAAACCGACTTGCTGGTGCCACTCTGGGGTGATGCACCTTTTCATGCCATTTTCATCCGCGCCCCTGCGATCATGGCGGTTGGGCCAATGGTCGAGATCTTAGCCCACGTGATCACACCAACGGGGGACACGGTGATTGCTGCCGCCCGCCAACAAAACATATTGGCGACGGCGTTTCACCCGGAGTTGACGAACGATACCCGCTGGCATGCCCTGTTTGTGGAGATGGCGAGTCTTTGGTTGAAGAAGCGTACATAAAAACCAAAAAACCGCAAAAAGAACTTGACGGATGTTCTGGTTCGTGTTATACTATACCCTCAATATTTAGGATTATTATTCTTGGTTATCGAAGGAGTCCGACCATCGGAAGAACTGCCCCTTACCGAAACGCTCAGCCAGAAACGCGTGTCAATCATCAAATTCGTGCACGTGAGGTTCGGGTAATTGATGGAGAAGGCGAACAGCTTGGTGTGATGCAATTGCGCGACGCACTCACCATTGCAAATGACCGCGAGTTGGATTTGGTGGAAGTTGCCCCCACTGCCAATCCGCCGGTTTGCCGTTTAATGGATTATGGTAAATACCTCTATGAAAAGCAGAAGCGTGAGCGCGAATCGCGCAAATCGCAAAAGCAGATCGAGATCAAAGAGGTTAAGTTAAGTCCTCGGACTGACGAACATGATATCCAGGTAGCGCTTACCAAAATCCGCAAATTTGCCAAAGATGGTGCCAAGACACGCGTGCGCATTCGCTTCAAAGGGCGTGAGATGGCGCATCCCGAAGTGGCGCAGGAATTGCTGAAACGCGTTGCGGAAGACGTTAAGGATATTATCACTGTAGAATCAATGCCCATGCTCGATGGTCGCAGCATGATTATGTTGCTGTCGCCAATCTGACGCTGGGCGCGCTGTTAGTATACCGATTAGGTAGGTGTATTCGACAGCATACAAGTAAACATGATGAAATAAAAACGGGCATTAGCCCGTTTTTATGTGTCTGCCAGTTTCAAAGTAGGTGAGTTGGCTCTCTGCCGTAGGTCATGTGGTATTGCGATGTCATGTGCGTTTATGAATCGCAGAAATTCCCGCTCAAGCAGCGATAGAAGGAGGCTAAGATGCCAAAACTAAAGACCCATAAGGGTACAGCAAAGCGCTTTCGCATTACAAAAAATGGAAAATTAATGCGGATGCGCGCCGGTCGCACACACTTGCGCCGGAAGAAAAACAGCAGCCAGAACAGCGATTTGCGCCACAGTGTTTCCAGCACGGTGAAGGCACATGTGAAACTGGTCAAAAAGCTTGCCGGTAGTGCCGTCAAGTAATTTTGACGCCAAATTCGTTTTGAAATTCGTTTTGTGATTGATTAACCAGCACGTGATCGGCTCCTAAGTGAATCAACTTAGATTCCGCCCTCACGGAAAGGAAGCTGTAAAATGCCTCGTTCACGACCAAAAGTCTATGCCCATCGTCGGCATAAGAAAGTTTTAAAGTTTACCAAGGGCCAAATGGGCTCCAAACATCGCCTCTTCCGCCGTGCGAATGAAGCGATGCTTAAGTCTCTCTTCTATGCTTTCCGCGACCGCCGCAATCGCAAACGCGATTTTCGTCGGCTTTGGATTGCGCGGATTAACGCTGCGGCGCGCCTGAATAGCCTGAATTATAGTCAGTTTATTCATGGTCTCAAACTCGCCAATGTGCAGGTGGACCGCAAGGTGATGGCCCACATTGCGATCCATGATGCCGGTGCTTTTACTAAATTGGCGGATGTCGCCAAGGCACAACTGAGTTAACTCCCCCTTTTTGAACTGGCAGATCTACAACGGCAGGCGCTATGCGCCTGCCGTCCTTATTTATCCATACCTCATTTGTTGCAAAATTGTTTTAAAATAACGATTCAGGCACAGGCTTTTACCGCCGGAATGCCGCCAGGATCGGGAGCCCCCTGGGCGCGCTCCCGGCTGAATCGTACGCCAACGTTAAATTTCATCACCTGCTGCGCTGCATGAATTCAACACGAATTTAACGTTGGCGTAATCGTTACTTAGGACAGTAGAAAGAAATAAGTATGCAGTAGGGGCGGCTTGCCGCCGCCCGTTCGCAGCGAGCCAAACGCGGGGCTGCTGCGCGGCCGCCCCTACGCATGATTTTGTTGGGCAAGCGCTGGATCCTTATTGCTTTGCAAGCGCCTTAAAATAAACGCCTTCCCGTGGTTGCGTGTTGTTTGAGTTGCTCCCCTACCTATCATGATTACCAGCATTGATAATGTACGCATCAAAGCGGCGCGCAAATTGCAGCGTCACCGTCAACGTCATAAGCTAGATGCCCTATTACTAGAAGGGCTGCGCCTGGTGGGGGATGCCTTCCAGAGCCAGGGGCATTTGCGCGAGGTCTATTTTGCGCCCGAGATGGTTGAGCATAATCCGGCTGCGCAGCGGTTGCTCGCGCAATTAACCGCGGCCAAGATTGACTGTGTTGCGTGTAGCACCGCGGTTTTTGCCACATTGACAGAAACCTTAGTCCCGCAAGGCATTGTAGCGGTAACGACGTTGCCGCATCTGCCACTGCCAGCAACAGTCAGCCTCGTCTTAATTCTTGACCAGGTGCGCGATCCGGGCAATGCGGGCACGCTTCTGCGCGCGGCAGAGGCGGCAGGCGTGGAACTCGTCATCTTTGGCCCAGAGACGGTCGATCCGTTTAATGATAAGGTGGTGCGCGCGGGCATGGGTGCGCACTTTCGGCTGCCAGTGCGCGTTTGCGCTGATTGGACAGCGATTACGGCGCTTTTGCCGTCGGATCTACCTTTTTATCTGGCCCAGGCCAATGCCGCGGTGGCCTATGACGCGGTAGATTGGCAGCCTGCCGCGGCGCTGATCGTGGGTGGGGAAGCGGTGGGTGCCAGTGATCGTGCCTATCAACTCGCCCAGCCGATCGCGATCCCGATGCACAGCCAGGTGGAATCTCTGAATGCCGCGATTGCCGGTGCCGTGATGCTCTTTGAGGCTGCCCGTCAGCGCCGGCACGCAATCACCAATCGCTGATGTTGCTAAACGCTTACGCTAGAGTCAGCAATTGTAAATTCGAAATTATGAAGTCGGAGGAGGGTGTTCAAGCGCAAGCTGAGTAAACATAAAGAGCATCAGATGGGACCAGGAATCGAAGGTCTGATAGCGAGTAAGAGCC
>DAOTTR010000710.1:0-7023 GCA_034437715.1 Caldilineaceae bacterium | reverse complement strand
GCATGTAGCTTGCCATTTTTGCTTCAAATCATCAATGCAACATAATCGAAACACACGCTGGTCAGTTCAAAAAATCGATGATTACGCGCAGTATTTCAAGGTCACAACTTGGGTTAGTTATGTATATCATTGGCTTAACAGGGAATATCGCCACGGGCAAAAGCACCGTCCTGCATTATTTGCAGAATCTGGGTGCCTATGTGCTCGATGCCGATAAATTGACGCACGCGAGCATGCAGCAAGGCTCCCACACCTACTGGGCCATCGTTGACAGCTTTGGCAACGCCATCCTCCAGGCCAGCGGGGCGATTGATCGCGCGCAGTTGGGGAAAGTAGTTTTTAGCGATCCCGCCAAGTTGGCACAACTGGAAGCGCTTGTCCATCCCGCGGTTTTTGATCTGGCGCGGCGTGAACTGGCTGGGTTGGAAGCGGATGTTGTCGTTTTGGAAGCGATCAAATTGTTAGAAGCAGGGCGGCTGGTTACTCTGTGCGACGAAGTGTGGGTGGTAACGGCCAGTGAAGCAACCCAGTTGCGGCGGCTGCATGAAACACGCGGCATGGATGAAGCAGAAGCCAAGCGCCGGATGGCAGCACAATCTTCGCAAGCAGAAAAGATCAAGCATGCAAACCGCGTCTTTACCAATGATACTACGCCCGCAGCGCTGTATGCACAACTAGATCAAGCATGGGCCGCTGTCTTACAACAAGTAGCCGCCAACCAAGACGGTGTTCCCGACAAGTGAGTTGGAACCTATGAATGCGTTAAAAAGATTCTGGGATAGCTATCCCGTTCTCTCGAATTGGTTGATTCTTGCCATTGGCATGGTAATTATTTTGTATTTTAGTGCGCGTCATGTTGGCTTTTTGCCAAGCCAATGGACAGCATTGATGGTCGCAACGGTCGTCTTAGCAGGCTTGTGTGCCTGGATTATGAATTGGGAATAGTGGCTTTTTGCTATGGAAAAACGTGATTATTACGAGGTGTTGGGCGTTGGCCGCGACGCCGACAAAAATGGACTCAAAAAAGCTTTTCGCAAGCTGGCGCAGCAATATCATCCCGATATTAACAAAACGCCCGAAGCCGAAGTAAAATTCAAAGAAATTAATGAAGCCTACCAGGTATTGAACGACGATCAGAAGCGCGCCGCGTATGATCGCTTTGGGCATGCCGGCGTCCAAGGTGCGGGTGGCTTTAATGATTTCTCGGGCGGTTTTGGCGACTTGGGCAGCATCTTCGAAGAACTCTTCTCGGGCATGGGCGGCGGCGGCTTCAACACAGGTGGTGGACGTTCGCGCCGTCAAGCCCGGCGCGGTGCCGATTTGCGCGTGGATATTAAGTTGACCTTTGAGGAAGCCGTCTTTGGCGTCGATAAAGAGCTAGAGGTGCCACGCCTGGAAAACTGTGATCGTTGTAATGGAACGGGTGCAGAACCGCCCACCGCACCGGTGACTTGCTCCACCTGTAATGGCACGGGTGAGCTGCAACGAAGGCAACAGAGTCCGCTCTTTGGCACCGTGATCACGGCCACCCCGTGTACCACTTGTGGTGGCACGGGCGAAGTCATTCCGTCGCCCTGTACCAAGTGTCATGGCCAAAAACGGATGCAGGTCAAGCGCACCCTGAGCGTTAAGATTCCCGGCGGGGTGGACGAGGGCACGCGCATCCGCTTGGTGGGTGAGGGCGAAGCCGGTCAGTTGGGCGGTCCAGCCGGCAACCTCTATGTTGTGATCACCGTCCAGTCACATTCGATCTTTGTGCGCGATCAATTTGATATTCACCTGGAATTGCCGATCAACGTGGCTCAGGCCGCGTTGGGCGCAACAGTCAAAGTGCCGACGATTGACGGGGAAGTCGAATTATTAGAGATCCCCGCCGCCACGCAAACAGGGCGTACCTTTCGCAAACGCAGCCAAGGCATCCCCCATTTACAGCGCAGTGGCCGCGGCGATATGATCATCACTGTGCGCGTGGTGGTTCCCAATAATTTGACCGGCGAGCAGAAAGAACTTTTCCAAGCGTTGGCTAAAACCTTTGGCGACGAAACCACGGGCCAGAACAAAGGCTTTTTTGATCGGCTCTTTGGCACAGGCTGATGGACAAACCATTTAAAAGTCAACCCAATAAGCTCGGTCATCCACACGAGCGTATGGATGACTTTTAAGGGGGTTTTACCTATGCGGAAGGGTAGCAGGGCCATTTTGTTCCCCAGCAGCACCGAATGGCTCATGACTTTAGCTTTAGGATTTTGCAGCATCCCTAGCGTTTTTGTGAGTGCTGGGGATATTTATGTTTATTGAAGGATATAGAAAAGACTTATGGCAACAACATCTGATCTACGCAAAGGCATGTTGATCCGCTACAATAACGCAATTCATCGAGTGGTGGAATATCAACACATTAGCCCAGGCAACTGGCGCGCGTTTGTGCGGTTGCGGCTGAAAAACTTTGCCACGGGACGTATTATTGAAGATCGTGTGCGGGCTGGCTCGGATGTCGACATTGTATCGACCGAAACTCGTTCGGCCCAATTTATGTATAAGGCCGACGAACGCTATCATTTCATGGACAATGAAAATTTCGAGCAGATTGAACTGACCGAAGAGGCCATTGGTGATCGCATGCAGTTTATCAAGGAAAATGACAACGTTGATCTGCTGGTCATTGATGGCAATCAGATCTTGGATGTTGAACCACCAACCTTTGTTACGCTGCGTGTGACGGCGGCCGATGTGGCAGTGCGTGGCGACACCTCCACCAACCTGTTGAAGAATGTGACGCTGGAAACCGGCGCGATTATCCAAACACCAGCCTTTATCAAAGAAGGCGATGTGTTGCGCGTCGATACACGCAGCGGCGAATACGTCGAACGCGCCAAGTAAGTAATGCGCACCATTTACTTTTGAGATTCGAGAAGTCATGACGGAAATTATTGGCGAACTCATTGAGATCGCCGTCGATGTAGATGATGAAGCTGCCGAAGCAGTCAGCGAACTGTTCAACCGCTACAATGGCGGCAGCTATGAAGCAGAGAACGAAGCGGGCGAAGCCGGCGGTGGCGGGGCCGTGATCGAGGTGACAGGCATCGACGATTTTGGCAACCCCATTCCCGATAAATATCGCGTGGTCGTAAAAACCTATGTCAAGCCTGGCAAACGGGGCGAGCATACCAAGCGCCAACTCGAAGAGGGTTTGTGGCGGCTCAGCTTGCTCTATCCAATTCCTGAACCACAGGTGCGCGTTGTGCAGGAAGAAGATTGGGCAACGGCGTGGAAAAAATTCTATAAACCGTTGCGGATTGGCCAACGGGTGGTGCTCAAGCCAACCTGGGAAGAATTCACGCCGAACGCCGCCGACATTGTCATTCACCTGGATCCCGGCATGGCCTTTGGCACCGGTATGCACCCGACGACACGGCTCTGCATTGTGGCGCTGGAAGAAGTCGTCCACCCCGGCGACACTGTCCTGGATTTGGGCACCGGCAGTGGCGTACTCGCGTTTGTGGCCGCCCACCTGGGCGCCACAGAGGTGCTGGCCACCGACATTGATCCCTTGGCGGTGCGCGTGGCGCGCGAAAATGCCCTACTCAATCATATCGACGCAAAGACGCTCACAATCGACTTAAGCAGTGTGCCAGCACAAATGCCAGGGCGCTTCCAAGTAATTGTTGCCAATATTCTGGCCGAAGTGTTGGTGGGCCTCTTTGATGGTAAGTATGAAAATACACCCCTGGCGGAACCACTGGCCGCGCGTGGTACCTTCATTCTTTCTGGCATCTTGGCAGAAAAGGCCGAGATGGTGTTGCAAGCCGCGGCACGCTATGGCCTCCACCTGGTTGACACCAAGCAGGAAGGCGACTGGGTAGCCCTGGTCGTGCGCGCCACGGCTTAATCCCGTTGTTTGATGCCGTTCTATGAACAACAGCCTACACCGCTTTTTTCTCCCTGATCAAGCAATACAGATTGATCAACCTATCAACTTGGCGTTGATTGCGCATCAACTCCAGGTTGTTTTGCGTCTCCAACCAGGTGCGCAAGTAGTGTTATTAGACGGGGTCGGACGGGCCTTTCTTACCGAGATCACTGTGCTCGCACGCAAAGTAGCAACAGGCCATGTCCTGGCCCAACTGCCAAACCCGCCCGAACCAACCGTCCACCTCACGCTCTATCAAGCCAGCCTCAAAGCTGATAAATTTGAATGGGTGCTACAAAAAGGCACAGAGTTAGGAGTTGCGCGCTTTGTGCCGGTGATCAGCCAGCGCAGCATTGTGCGCCCAGAAAGTGCGCTGCTCAAGAAATATGAGCGTTGGCAGACGATCCTGTGCGAGGCAGCCGAACAATGTGGCCGCGGGCGCATTCCCACCCTGGCCGCGCCGCTGCTCTGGCCCAATGCAAGCGTACAGGCCACGGGCTGCCGTCTCTTGCCCTGGGAAGAGCAGACCGCGTTATCCGTCACCATGAAACGTGCATTGGATAGGCCAACACAGATCCAGTCAGTTAGTCTGCTGATTGGCCCCGAAGGCGGAATTACAGCAGAGGAGGCGCAGATAGCCCAAGCCGCAGGTTGGCAAGCAGTGAGCCTGGGGCCACGCATTCTACGTGCGGAAACCGCCGCGCTCACCAGCATTGTCTTGGTCATGGAGCACTTGGGGCAATTGGCGCTATTGTAGGTATACCTATATGTTTCGGGTAACGATTCAGGCAGCGGCGTTGCTGGCTGCATCGTTGCGTTTTGGGTAGGTTGCAAGGAATCGCATCGCCCGTTATACTGTAGCAAATACTGTAGCAAATACTGTAGCAAGTCATCTGACAATCTCCATACTGTGCATAAGAATGCCATATCTTATACAAAACGATTGTGATCAAACAAGTCGCCCAGTATTTCAGACAGTATTTCACGCACTATCTTCGATCAGTGATGAATTTTGCTAAACCACACCAAAAGGAGCCAGTAACCATGAAGTTTTTTACCCCACGCAGAGGATTTACCTCTGTCCTGTGCAGTCTTGTTACCCTACTCCTCATCAATAGTGGCATTGCCCCTTTCTTTGCTAACAATACGCATAATGCCCTAGCACAAACCGTTCCCGCTGCCAACAAACCGGCTAGTGGTGTGGGTCGTGTCGATCTAGAGGAGAACTATCAAGTCGTCATCATGGTCGGCGGCATTATCGACACGGTGAGCGTTGAGGTGGGCGATGCAGTTGCCGAAGGCGATGGGCTCGTTACACTTGATACGCAAGATCTGGAATGGGCCGTCCAACGCGCAGAGATGGATCTAGAGGCGGCGCGGCTTTCTCTGGCCAAGTTGAATGAAACAGTAGAAGCGACAGACGTGGCCCAAGCCGAAGCCAACTATCTCTTGGCCAAAGAAAATCTTGCCGTAGTCGAGCGTGGCCCAACCGAAGAAGAGCTGGGCGCAGCGCAAAACAATGCGGCCGCCGCATGGGCTGCCTATGAAGAATTGCAAGCCGGCCCCACCGCAAGCCAACTGACGCAAGCTCGCGCCAGCCTACGCCTGGCAGAAATCTCTTTACAAGAGGCGCAACGGGCCTATGACAAGATCGCCTGGATGCCCGAAGCAGGTGCCAGTGGCGAATCGGCGGCGCTGCAACAAGCAACCATCTCTTACGAATCTGCTAAAGCGGGCTACGATGAGACAATCTTGCCGGCCAAAAAATCCGCCCTGCAGTCGGCACTGGCCAGCAGTCAATCGGCCCAAAACGCCCTCAACGAATTAGAACTAAAGCCCACCGCTGCCGAACTAGCCGCGGCCAAGGCCAACCTGGCTAGTGCCGAAGCTGCATTAGCCAAAATGAAAAAAGGGCCTAACGCCAACGATCTGCGCCTGGCAGAAATTACAGTCGAAACCGTGCTGATCGCACTGGAACAAGCCCGCATGGATTTAGAAAATGCCCAAGTCAAGGCACCGATCAGTGGCACAGTATTAGCCGTCAATGTGGAACCAGGGCTGAGCGCAAGCGCTGGCTCGGTTGTGGTTACCCTGGCCGATATGAACACCCTAAAAATGACGGTCAATGTGGAGCAGAAGGATATTCGCCACATCCAGGTTGGCCAAAGCGCCACCGTATCGGTCTACGCCCTGCCAGATCAGACTTTCACCGGCGTCATTGACCTGATCATTCCTGTGAGTGATATGACAACCGGCTTGGTCACCTATCCCGTGACGCTACGTTTTACCGATGAATCCTTGGCTGGCTTACTGCCTGGCATGACAGCAACCGCCATCTTTTCGGCAACCGAAGAAACTGAATAACGCGTAGCCGCAGCAGGCATCGCACAGTACCGAAAAGAATGATCTCGTAGCGGTTACAGTAAACCATCCGGTTCTTGTATAGTATAGGTAAACCGTTTTAGTTTAGAAAACAGCGCGAATGCAAATCATGTTTTTGATCTCTCAAATACCTAGCCCTTCCTCGCCCCCCCTACGCCGCTGGGCCACCAGCGCAACTCTCTTGTTTGTTTTATGGTTATTATGGCCAGCGCAGCTTTCTGCCCAATCGACCCCACCGACCCCGGCACCACTGGCCCCCGCCAACACGCTTGTCGTCGTGGCGCGCGGTCATGGCACTGGGTTGTGGAACACCGATAGTGGCGAAGCTGTGGCCCAAATTGCACCCGGCGCACGCTTGGTCGCCAGCAAGCAATCCACCGACGGCCAATGGCTTTACGTCACGACGGCAGATAATATTGCGGGCTGGGCCCCAGCGGCAGATCTGATTATTTTTCGCCGCCTGGATCTGCCCAGCGAAACGGTGACGATTATACCCGCGTCCCCCACGCCCCCACCAGCCGCCACAACCGAAATTGCAACAACCGAAAGCAGCGCAACAGATGCCGCCGCCGCGCCCCTTAGCGCACCGACCGTGGTGATGGGGGGTGAATCGACTGGCAGCGTGCATTCGACGACGCGACTCAACGTGCGCAGTGGCCCCGGGCTGACCCACCCCGTGATTGGCAAAGCCGAACCTGGGCAACTGCTCATGCTTTTGGCGCGCAACGCCG
>DAOTTR010000709.1:0-13806 GCA_034437715.1 Caldilineaceae bacterium | reverse complement strand
CTGTGCTCAGCTTAAGCATTTCATTTTTAGGTCTTGACATGGTTCTCCTTTTCCTGATTTTTTTTCCATGTCTATTTTACACTAAGTTCTCTTTTTTACTTGTGCCAACATGTACTAGCCATTTTACTCGATCTAGCACTTTTTGGCATGCTTTACCAGGGCCAGTCCAGTGCATCCTAGCATTCTTCTGGTTTCCCACTTCCCGCAAGAACCAGTAGAATATGCCTATGGCTACCAAGCGAAAGTCGTCCGGCAAGCAGCGTTTCGTCAACAATTCATTGGTGCGCGTCTTGGGCCAGCACCGACCGGCCCAGCAAGTATTACAAGCGGTTACGCAAAACAGCGCCTTGCCGATCCAAGTACGTGCGACAACCCTATCGCCGACCGCAACGGATTATATCTTGATCGATCCGGCGCTGACAATTGAAACGGTCGCCACATCTGAGCAATCGGCACAAACCCTGCCACCCATTGGTGTCGGCTATGCCGCATTTACACCGGGTCAACGCTATGCGCTGCTCCAGTGGCTCAACCAACCAACCGCAGCCGCACCACCCGTCTTTCAACAATTCTATCTGGCCCATTTAGAGGTGGGGTTGTTAGAGCAGACAAGCCAGCTTGCGCTGGATGGTACGCCTGTTGCCGAAGAAATCGTCCGATTACAACAAAGCCCAGCGTGGCAGTCACACCTTGGCCTCGCCCGCCTGCGGCTGCTGGCCGAGTGGTTGGAACAAGATGGTCGCGACTTACCAACGTGGCTACACGAACAAGCCGCGCCGGGGCCCTTGTTGGGTGTCGCCCTGGGCTTGCAAGCCTTACTGGGCCAAGCGCTTGCGCCCCAACAGTTGCCCATGCTCTTGCACCACTGGCACATTGAAACGCTCCCCAATCGCGCACTGCTGACCTTGCGCCTCTCTTCGCTGGCGGCTACGCTGGGCACCGAGCCGTTGGCCTATGCCCTGGCACAGGTGGACGAAAGTGCGCGGTTGCCGCAACCCTGGCGCAGCCAACACCGCGATCTGCGCTTTGCCTTGCCCCAGCCCGATGTGCGCCCGATCTTGGAGCCGCTGCTGCGCGATCTCGTCGTCATGCAGGACGCTACAAGGGATGAGGCAAGTCTGCCCGTGGCGGAAGTGACTGTCAATCGCGCGGCCACGGGCAAGTCCACAGCCAAGCCTACCGCCAAATGGCAGTTGGTGCTCGAGTTTGGCGAAAGCCGTTCGGATCTCTTTACCTTTGCGTTGACCGTGGCCCAACAGCAGCCCGGCTACGTCGCCTTGCTCGATGAAGACCGGCGCATGGTCCATCGCGTCCACTTTCAAAAAAACGAGATGCGTCGTTTCTGGCGCCTGTGGGAATATGTCCAAAGCTGGTCAACAACCAGGGTCTATCTAAATGGCGATGAGGTCAACAAGTGGGAACTGTATGCCCGTTTGTAGAATATGCTGATGAGATAAACCATGTCCGTCCCACCATGAATAGCTGACCTTTACCCACATCTTTGGGTACCAGTAACAGCTAGCGTGCCGGGGACGGCCCACCAATATTTTATTAAATCGCATTTTCACAGGGCCGTCCCCGGCACGCATCGGTTGCGGCTTTAGCCCTGGGCGCACGATGCTGAAATCGTGAATTGGCATTTGCATGAAGGCTGCCCACCAACACAGGAGCCAAACCAGTGAAGCAAGAACTAGACACCTATATTCGCGCCCGCTACCCCCTCCTCTGGGTGGTTACCCCCGAAGAGAAACGCGCGCTCGAAGAGATTGATAGCTTGGCGCAGGAGCATAAAAAACGCTTGTTGATCTGGAGCGTCACCACGGGATTGATCAACCCGGCCCGGCCCGACCGCACGGATAGCAGCAAGCGCGATCCACTCGCCCTCTTGACCACCATTCTGGATGACAGCGAGCCTTGCATCTGGGTATTGCGCGATTTCCACCCATTTCTCAAAGAACCGACCATCGTCCGGCGGCTACGCGAAGTTTCTTTTGGGTTACAGACGCAGAGTGCCAGCAAGACAGTCATCCTCTTGGGGCCGGTGCTGAAAATTCCGCCCGAGTTGGAAAAAGAGATTACGGTCATCGATTTCAACTTGCCCACCGAAAGCCAGATCGAAGCGATGCTGACCCAGGTGATCGAGAGCGCGCGTCGCGGTGAAATCAAAATCGACCTGGATCGGCGACAACGGGTGCGCTTGGTGAAAGCTTGTTTAGGCTTGACCCAAGCCGAATCCGCCAACGCAATTGCCAAGGCGATCATCCAGGCCAAAGGGCGGCTGGACAGCGACGCCATCGAAGCAGTGACCGCCGAAAAGCAGCAGATCATTCGCAAAAGTGGCCTGCTCGAATTCTATGCCAGTGAAGAACAATTGACCGGCGTCGGCGGGTTGGAAACGCTCAAGGAGTGGCTGCGCAAACGCGTGCGCGCCTTTGGCGAGGAGGCGCGGGCCTTTGGCCTGCCCGAACCCAAAGGCATTTTGCTGGTGGGTGTCCAAGGCTGCGGCAAATCTTTGGTGGCAAAATCAGTGGCCAACTCGTGGCGCTTGCCTCTGCTGCGGCTGGATGTGGGCCGTTTATTCGCGTCGTTGGTGGGCTCCAGCGAGGAAAATCTGCGCACGGCGATCAAGGTGGCAGAAAGTATCGCGCCTGTGGTACTCTGGGTCGATGAGATCGAGAAGGGGTTCTCCGGTGTTGGCTCAAGCAATGTCAGCGACGCCGGGACGGCGGCCAGGGTCTTTGGCAGCTTTGTTACCTGGCTCCAGGAAAAAAAAGCCCCGGTTTTTGTGATCGCCACGGCCAACTCGGTCGAGCATCTGCCGCCCGAATTGGTGCGCAAGGGGCGTTTCGATGAGATCTTTTTTGTGGACCTGCCCGATGCCCACGAGCGCACGGCGATCTGGCAGATTCATATCAAGAAGCGCAATCGCAATCCCGAACAGTTTGATCCGCACACCCTGGCCATGGCCTCGGATGGGCTCTCCGGCGCAGAAATCGAACAAGCGGTGATTGCCGGGCTCTATGAAGCCTTCGATCAAGGGCGCCCGCTCGAAATGAGCGATCTGCTGGATGTGCTGCAAGACACGGTGCCCCTTAGCCGCATGATGGCCGAAGAGATCGACGCCTTGCGCACATGGGCGCGGCAACGGGCCCGCCGCGCCTCGGCGCGTGTCGAAAAATAAAGTTCTGCTACGGTAGGTCACCGCTGTAGTTTATGCATGTGGTTTATGCACGTGGCCTACGCAAAGCTCCCATTTTTACCATCCATATTTATTTTACAGGAGAGAACCATGCGTCCCAACAAGTTACGACAGTTGCTCAACGACAACAAACCCAGCATCTCCACCCATATCCACACCGTATGGCCATCGGTGGTGGAGGCAATTGGGCACACCGACGTCTATGACTATATCGAATTTGTGGCCGAGTATGCGCCTTACAACCTGCACGATCTAGATAATCTCTGCCGCGCCGCCGAACTCTACGATGTCGGCATGATGATCAAGGTGGATTATGACACCCATCAATTTGTGGGCCAGCGCGCGATTGGCTCTGGTTTTCAGAGCATTCTCTTTGCCGACTGTCACAATGTCGAGGAAGCGCGTCACTGTATTCTCTCGGTCAAACCGGATACACTGGCCGATGGTGGTCTTTTTGGCGTGGGGATGCGCCGTCATGCGTATATGGGCTATGGCGGTGGTCCCGAATATGTCCAGGCACTGCGCGACACCGTGATCATGCTGATGATCGAAAAGAAAGGGGCTGTTGATCAGCTCGATGAAATTCTGGCGCTGCCCGGGCTCGACATGATCCAGTGGGGCGGGGCCGACTATACTATGAATATCAACAAAGCTGGTCAACGGGGCTCGGATGAGATCCGCGAAGTCGAAAAATATGTGATCCAGACCGCGCTGAAAAAAGGCATCCACCCCCGCGCCGAAATTGGCACGCCACAAGATGCTGAGTTTTACATGAATTTAGGGGTGCGCCACTTCTGTATCGGCACCGATATTGCTGTGCTCTTCCAGTGGTTCAAGAATAACGGGGAAGCATTGCGCCGGTTGGTTAGCTAGGCAGAAGAAAGGATTTGTCACGAATTGCACGAATGACGCGAAGGCTATTTGCGTAAAATTCGTGCAATTCGTGACAGCAATTAAATTGCTTATGCCCAGCAAATGATGGTTGATAAAACACTATCTTGTTTTGCGCAGCAGATACCAGCGACAAGGGTAGCGATCGGGCCGGGCGCGGATGATCTCCACGATCTTGAGGGTGGGGCCAAAGAGCGTTTGCACTTCATGCTCGCCCATGCCGCGATACTGCTTGGCTGGATCATCCACCAGATCGGCCAGACAATCAAAGGCATATAATTGATAGTAACCGCCGGGAGCCAGATTTTCCATAACGCCATTGGCATAGCCAGCGCGCAACTCCGGTGGCAAGCCATGCAAACAGCCAATATCCAACATATAGGCAGCGTTGGCCTGGCGAAAAGGTAAGCGCGACACATCGGATTGGACAAAGTGGATCGCTGACAACAAGCTCGGTTGATTGGCGCGCAGGCGGGCAACGGCCAAGGTAAGCGCGCTGCCCGCCAGATCGACGCCGATGGCACACAAACCCAACCCAGCCAAATAAGCGACGTTGGTGCCAGGGCCACAGCCAATGTCGATCACTAGCCCAGTCGGCACCAAGCGCCCACTGGACCAAAACGCGGCCACTTCCGGCGGCGTCACGCCGGTGTCCCACGGCTTGGGGCCGGTTTGATATTGTTGTTCCCAGGTTAGGCGATCGATGGCCATCTAGCCCCCATATTCTTCCTGATAATCGCGCATAGCCGCTTCGATCACCAGCAGCGCATGGTCGCGATCATAGAGGCGCTCCACAATCAATTCAGACGGCTGACCGGGCACCAGTTTATAGGTAGAAAAATAGTGGCGCAGCCGTTCGATCAGAATGGGCGGCAGGTCATTGATGCTGTTGGCATTGCCCCAGACATTATCATTTTCCAGCACAGCGATGATCTTGTCATCAGCTTCGCCGCCGTCGTTCACATCCAACCCGCCCACGACGCGTGCATTCAGGATCACTTCCGAGCGATTGATCGGACGTTCGCTCAACACACAGATATCGAGTGGATCGCCGTCGCCGCGGTCGGCGGTGGAGGACAACGACGCCACATGGCGATCACAGTAGGTGCGCGGAATAAAACCATAGAGCGCAGGCGGGGTAGACGATGTGCGCTGTGGCCGATCGACGCGCAAATAGCCAGTCGTCTTGTCGATCTCATATTTGATCAAGTCAAAGGGCGTAATTTCAATATAGGCATGCACAATATGGGGCGGATTCTTGCCCACTTCCAACCCATGCCAGGGATGCGGACGCCAGCGGTAAAAGGGCGGCGGGAATTTCATAAGTCATCACTTTCATCAAAACTAATTGCTTACGTTGTAAAGGGGTCGATAGCGTAAAGTGTAACTCAAGTCTGATTTTCGGTTAAACTTTACACCTTACGAAAATGCGAATTTGCCCAGGGTGCAGAGATTTTGTTTACTTAGGGTCTGTCCAGAAATAAAATAGTGAATTTACGTGATGTTACCCAAGTAAATCTGTCTAAAATCATCCATGTTATTTTTGGACAGACACTTAGGCCATTGCAAAGAAATAAGTATCCAGTAGGGGCGGCTTGCAGCCGCTCGTTCGCAGCGAGCCAAACGCGGGGCGGCGGCAAGCCGCCCCTACGCATGATTTTGTTGGGCAAGCGCTGGATACTTATTTCTTTGAAAGCGCCTTATGTGTAACGATTACGCCAACGTTAAATTTCATCACCTGCTACGCTGAATGAATTCAGCGTTGGCGTAATCGTTAAATCAGATCGAGCGTCCCCAGCACACGCGCGCGATATTCAGCATAGCGAAAAAGCAGATAGCCACCCACACCATAGGTGAGCCCAATCAACGCTTCCAGGAGTAATTGCAATGGCACGCCACTGAGGTCGCCAATCGCAATCGCGCGCACAGCGATGAGGCCATGCGTCAGCGGCAGCAAGTTGGCGATGATTTGTAGCGGCAGTGGCAGCAATGTTATGGGAAAATTGACGCCACAGAACAACAACAGCAACGTATAGGCCAAGTTCATGATAAAGGTCAGATCAACGCCAAAGACGCCAAAGATCGAAACAAAGAGCCCCAAACCAGCAATCGCATAGGAGGTGATCAGGAGCGCCACCAACAGCCATCCCCAAGCAACTTGGCTGGCGTCCAGGCCAAAAAAGAGAAAGCCAACGGTCAGCCCCAGCGCACTGGTCAGCACGCCATCCAACCCCTGCAACGCAATCCGCGCCACCAAGGTCTGCGCAATCGGCGTGGCCGAAGCGGTGACCAGTTGCAATGTGCCACTCATGCGCTCTTCGATCATCACCATAACGCAGCCATAGAGGCCACTGATCGACGCCAGGCGGACTGCATTCCCCAGCACAAAATAGGCAGAATCAAGCCCGGCAAATTGGCCCAATAGCACGAAAAAGAGCAGTTGGGCAATCGGTTCAATGATCTTGATCGTCAGATAATCCAACGGATTCAGCCAGGCAAAGAGCGCACGATAGCCCAGCACCGAAAGCCGCAGCCAGCGGCCTGTATGCGCGAGTAAAGCGTTCATGCCGTCTCCAGATCCCCGCGCTCGCGCACGCGATACTCGATATAGCGAAAGAGCAGTTGGGCGAGCGCAAAGTAGAAAGCACCGGTGAGCACTGTCCACCCCAATGCTTGCCAGTAGTGCTGATCGAGCGGCGTGGCGGCCAGGGTTGCATAGAGCGCTTCACTGCCCCAGCGAATGGGCAACGCGCCGCTGATGAAGCGCGCCCACGCCGGCAACATTGTGACAGGAAAGGCGACGCCGCCCAAAATGAAGAGGGGCGATTCAAGCACATTTTGAAAGACCCAAGCGGTGCGCGTCAACAGAAAGAGATTCGCCAACCACAGCGCAAAGCCACTGGTCCCAAAGAGAAAGCCCAGCAAGGCCAAGCCAAAGGCCGCGGGATGGGGCAGGCTCAGTTGCACGCCCAATACAAACCAGCTATAAACCACCGTGATCACCAACGCCAGCAGGGAAAGCAAGGCGTTCATCACAATTTTGGCAATAAAAATAAAGCTCAACGACGCCGGCGCAGCCAGCAACACGCTGAACACCCCTTGCAGCCGCGCCCGTTCGACATCGCCCGCCGTGGAGAAGGTCATGGCCGACCAGATACCCGCCAGCCCACCGCCCAAAATCACAAATTGGGCAAAGTATGCATCTGTGCGATTTTGATAAATCATGTGGACGGTCGTGGTGATGACTATCGGTTGGATGAAGAGGACGATGCGATAAAAGGGGCGCATGATCGTGTTGTGCGCATGCACGCCCATGGTGCTCACAAAGAGATGAAAGGCAGCAATCACTCGGCACCCCCCACCAGTTTGAGATAAGCATCTTCCAGGTTGGGCGGACGGCGCACCATCCGCACCGGATCGATGGCATAGCGGGCCTGCAAAAAGTCAATCGTGGCAGTGGCGTCACGGCTTTGGATCGTCAACGTCTGCATGTGGCCACTATTGGTAAGCGAAGCAGAAACGACCTCAGATCGCGTCCGCACCTGGGTCTCGACTTCCGCGCCGGTGCCCGGCAGTTGTACTTCCACCACCTCCACACCTTCTAGCAACTGTTTCAGCCCGGTGGGCGTATCCAGTTGCAGCAGCGCGCCCTCTTTCAGCACCGCAATGCGATCACAGAGCATCTCCATTTCCACCATATAGTGCGAGGTCAAAAAGATGGTGACACCATCGGCACGGATCTCGCTGATCAAATTGCGCAGGGTGCGCGCCGCCACGGGATCCAACCCAATCGTCGGTTCATCGAGAAAGAGCACTTTGGGCGTATTGATCAGCGCCTTGGCAATATGCAGCCGCTGCTTCATCCCTTTGGAAAAACCTTCAACCCGCTCCTGACGGCGATCCCACAGCCCGACCATAGTGAGCAATTGCTCAATGCGCGCTTTGGCCACCTTGCGCTCGATGTGATAGAGATCAGCAAAGTAGCTGAGATTATGATAGGCCGAAAGCCGCCAATAAAGACCACGCTCACCGCCAAAGACGAAGTTGATATGGGGGCGAATCTGGCGCGCTTGGGTGGCGACATCAAAGCCTAAGACCGTGGCATGGCCTGCGCTGGGCACCAACAGGGTTGTTAAAATCTTGATCAAAGAGGTTTTGCCCGCGCCATTCGGGCCGATCAGACCGAAAATTTCGCGTGCTTGTACCGCCAGTGAAATATCGGTCAAGGCATGAATCGTACGCGGTTGACGGCGCAAGAGACCGGTTTGGGTAACATAGAAACGGGAAAGGTTGCTGACAGCAACGGTCGTGGGGCCCATCGTATGCTCCTAGTACAGTTGGGCGTAGATACCACGGCAGTTAATAAGGCACGTTACTCGTGTACAGCATGGTAAAAATAGGGTACCTTATTTACGCCGGGATCTACTAGGCTGGACAGCACTCATTGCTTTAACAATGTCAGTTGCCACATTGGTAAAGTATCGATTCAACAGGAGCAAAGCATAGTGGCGGCAACAGGGGGCGAGTGACTGCATGCTCGTGGGTTTATGGGTTGGTTAATTAGAAACAAGTTATGCTACAAAATGGCTTCACCGGAGACCTGTAGGGTCTTGTAGACCCTACAGGTCTAACCAAGTGCATAACCATTAAGCAAGATAGATTAATTTTACCACAAATCAGCCCAAACGTTTACGCTTGTCTGCCCAAAATCTGCATGGCGGCGTTCCGGCCATTGATCGCAATCACACTGCCCCCAGGATGGGTAGACGCGCCACATAAATAGACCCCCAGCATGGGCGTCTGCGCGCGCAGGCGTTGATCCCACATATAGGGTGGCAGACATTCGCCCTGAAAAATATGGCCGCCCGTCAGACCCACCTTTTGCTCGATATCCGGCGGGCCCAGCACTTCATACATAGCCACAGCAGCGGGCAAATTGCTGCAATAGCGGCCAATTGACGCCAGGGCCAACGTCGCCACTTCGTCGCGGCGCGAATCCCAATTGCCTTGAGCCAAGGTATAGGGCACATATTGGGCAAAGACGCTCATAATGTGCATACCGGGCGGGGCAACAGTGGGATCATGGGCTGTTTGAAAGTAAAGTTCGGTCCACAGGCGCGGCGGCAATTGACCGGCATTCGCCAGTGCAGGGTAAGCTTTCCACTCATCTTTGGTCAGTGGCGTATTGATCTGACCACTGTGATGCGCTTCATGGGTACCTGGACGGGCCGTAAAATTGGGCAATTCATGCAAGGCGACCGAGACTTTCACGGTACAACCCTGCATGGGGATCGCCTCTACCTGCCGCTGCCACGCGGCATCGGCAGCATCGCCCAACAGACGCAACGTCACCTTGGGGTCGGCATTGGCGACCATGATGGGCGCATGAATGCGTTCGCCGCCCACCAACTCAACGCCTTCGCCGGGCAAGATGCGCGCCACCGGCGTGCCCGTGGCGACAACTGCACCCGCAGCGCGCGCAATGTCACAGAGGATAAAGGAGACCATGCCCATGCCACCCTTGACATAGCCCCACATGCCGGTCATGCCCCCCAAGCGGCCAGATGAGTGATGAAAGTTGATCGAAGCGGTACCTGGATCGTGTGGACTGGCGTTCGTGCCGATCACGCCTTGGCCGAGCACTGCGGTTTGCAGCCGTTCATCTTGCAGATAGTGTTCGGCATATTCGAGCATCGACCAATGGAAGAGCAGGTTGATCGCCTCTTGATCACCCTTGAGGCGCGCTTCGATCTGTTCGCGGCTGGGGGGTGTGCCGATCCAGAGATCGCCGTCACCGGCCGGGCGGATGGCATCGCGCGCCCGTTTCATCACCGCGCTCATGGCGCGCCACCCTTTGGTATCCCCCGGCGCAAAGCGGTTGATCTCTGCGGCACAGCGTTCGTCGTCATCCCACAATTGGATACTGGAGCCATCGTCAAAGGGCACAAACATACCGGCCACCGCCGGCGACCATTGATAGCCATAGGCCGGGAAATTAAGTTCTTCGATTACCAGGGGATGCAACAGACCAGCCAGATAGGCACAGGGCGAGATGCGATAGCCCGGCCACGTCTCTTCCAGTGTACACGCGCCCCCCACCCGTTGGCGCGCCTCCAGGACCAACACCTGCTTGCCCGCGCGCGCCAAATAGGCAGCGCAAGTCAAGCCATTATGCCCTGCGCCAATCACAATCGCATCCCAGCGGCGGCGCGCCAATTCGGCAATCGGCGCGGGCAAACCCAAGATGCCCAGGGTATCGGCCGTACGCGTCGGTTGGGAATAGGATTGCGCCATGTGAAACTCCTTTACATAATCAATAATCAATGACTACTTGTTAATTGCCCAGTGCCAACTCGCCCTGTTGCTCATTCCTGATTAGCAATTGATTATTGGCTATTGAGATAGCAAACGTTCGCTGAGGATTACAGCGGCGATGCCGAAGGCGGTTGCCACATTCAACGAACGCTTGATGCCCTGCATGGGAATCGCCACAATTTTATCACACTGTTGTAAAATCGCCGGATCAACGCCAATCACTTCACTGCCAGCCACCAGCAGCAATGGCTGCCGGATCGGTGTTATGGCAAATAGCGATTCGGCGCGCGGATGTTCTTCCAGTGCCCAGATGGCAAAACCGGCGGCGCGCGCCTTATCTACCGCATCAATGCTATTGGTGTAATAGTGCCAACCCACGGCTTGCTCGGCGCCCAGCGCGGTCTTGGCTAATTTAGGGTTTTCGGGCGTTGGCGTAATCCCGCAGAGATGCAGGCGTTGCAGACCCGCGCCATCGGCACTGCGAAAGATCGAGCCGACATTAAAGAGGCTGCGCACATTGTCCAGCAGCGCCTCGATTGGTAAGCGAACGCGTTCAGCAGTGGACGATGGTCCAGCAACGGGCAGATCCACGTCCATGATCACGCTGGTCAACCCACCACAGCGCGGACATTGCTCACCGGATGGCCCACCGATGGGCATGGGGAAACGTAGCCGACAGAGCGGATCTGTACATTGGCGAATCTGGTAAATGGCTTGCGTCATGCGGTGTGCAACGGTTGCTTACTCATTAGCTGGGCGCGCCTTGGCTTCGGTCTGTTCCAGCCGCCGCACATAAAAGGGACAGGAGCCCAACTGAATGCCATCGACCGCCACCTCAATCGCATATTCACCGGCTTCGCGAAATTCCAATTGCTGGGCATTGATGATCAGATTGACCACCCCATTCATCCCCGCGGTAAAGCGAATGCCCATCTTGCCATCCACATTTAGAATGGGTGTGCCATCGACATCTATAATCATCAGGCGCATCGTATGATCGCCCTGTTCAATGCGCGCCGCACGCAGCCGCGCCACAATGGCGCAATGGGGAAATTTGAGCGGCAGATCGGCGGCGACAATCGTGTCTGTCGCGCCCAGAATATTCAGCCGACCACCATATTCAGTGGCAGCATCACAAAAAGTTAGAATTTCCAGTTGCACAAATACGGCTCCCCGTAGATCATCAACACAGATAGATGATTAGCGTAGATTAAAGGTGAAAATTTCATGCACAGGCCAGAACTCGATCAGCCGCATCCGCGTCAAGGTGACGGCGCGAAACACAGGTGCTTGTTGGCAGAGCATGACCGCCGCCCCGATTTTGTCAGCCGGAACCTGCAGGCCGACCGTACAATGGGGAATCCAGTTGCCGGGCCAATAGTACGCATTGCTGGGCAACCCTAACGGCTCTAACATCCGTTGAAAACGACTATGAATCGTCAGCAGTTGTTGGGTGACCACCGGCGCAAGATAAACAATACCAGCATTCGGGAAAATCCCAATCGCCGACAAGGTTATCGCAAAGGCCGGGGTCGTCGCCGCGAAATCGGCCAAGCGCGCCGAGATCTGCGCCAGATCGATCTGGTCAAAACCGGCCAAACTAATATGCGGCTGTCCACCACTGGTGGCAAGGTTTTCACCCCCACATTGGGCATAGATCGCTGTGGTTAACGCCAGTATCGGCGCGGCATTGTCATCATCAATGTGCAGTTCAACCGCAAAACCCATGATTTGCCTTTAGCCAGTGTAAAGTGGCAATCATAGTTGGCGACGCTCCCCCTTGCGACAAGCGCCACCAACCACCGTTGTTACCGCGCCAGCGCGGCCAGCCGTTCCGCCAGTTGCGTGTGCTTTTCCTGCAATTCCTGCTGGCGCGTTCGTTCGCGCTCCACGACATTCGCCGCCGCTTTGTTCACAAAACCGGGATTATTGAGCAGCCCATCAATCTTTTTTAGCTGCCCCGCAAGGCCTTCGATCTCCTTTTGCAGACGCCCCTGTTCCGCGGCCAGATCGACCATGCCTGCCAGCGGCAGATAGACGGTGACGCCGCCCACCGCGAGTGTTATGGCCTTATCCGGCGCAGGCACATCGGCAGCAATCGTCAGGGCACTGCTATCCAGGCGCGCCAGCGAAAGCAACAGGGCTTGATTTTGCTGAAGTGTGGCCGTCTGTTCACCCGCGCTGATCTGAGCGGCAATCCGGCGCACCGGTTCCACGCCATATTCCGAACGGGCGTTACGAATGGCACGCACAATCTCTTGTAAGCGGTCAAAGGCCGCATCGGCAGTGGCATCCGCATAGCCAGCCAGTTGCGGCCAGCGCATGGCGATCAACGCGCGCGGGCCATGCGCGCCCGTGCCACCCAGATCGGGCAGATTTTGCCAGATCGTCTCGGTGACAAAGGGCATAAACGGATGCAGCAGGCGCAAACTTTGCTCGAGCACATAGGCCAACACCTGGCGCGTTGCCTGGGCTTCGGCAGGTGTTCCGTCATAGAGGCGCACCTTGGCGGCCTCAATATACCAATCGCAGTATTCATTCCACATAAACTCATAGAGTTGCCGCCCGGCTTCGCCCAGCTGCCAGCTTTCCACCAGCCGTGTCACCGAGTTTTGCACCGCTTGTAAGCGGCTCAGAATCCAACGGTCAGCCAGCGACAATTGATCGGCGGCGGGCAATTGGTAGCGCATGTCATAGGCCGTGTTATCTGCGGCCAGTAATAGTTGCTGCTCGGCCAAGTTCATAATCACAAAGCGCGCCGCATTCCAGATCTTATTAGCAAAGTTGCGATTCGACTCGATGCGCGTGGTGCTCAACTTCATATCATTGCCCGGCGTGCTGCCCGTGAGCAAACTAAAGCGCAGCGCATCACTGCCATATTGGGCGATCAGATCAAGCGGATCCAGGGCATTGCCCAGGCTTTTGCTCATCTTGCGCCCCTGTTCATCGCGCACCAGGCCATGCAGATAGACATATTGGAAGGGCACCTGTTCGGTGAATTTCAGCCCCATCATAATCATACGCGCCACCCAGAAAAAGATGATGTCGTAGCCTGTTTCCAACACGGCGGTTGGGTAATAAGTCTTGAGATCATCTGTTTGGGCAGGCCACCCCAGCGTGCTAAAGGGCCAGAGACCGCTGCTAAACCAAGTATCCAGCACATCGGGATCTTGCACCAGGGGCACGGTTTTGCCATAGTGGGCACTGGCCTGGGCCTGGGCATCTTGCTCATTGCGCGCCGCAAAGATCTGACCATCTGGCCCATACCAGATCGGAATCCGATGGCCCCACCAAAGCTGACGACTGATACACCAATCGCGGATGTTCTCCATCCAATGATAGTAAACCTTTTCAAAGCGCTCGGGCACAATCTTGATATCGCCATTGCGCACGGCTGCGAT
>DAOTTR010000708.1:0-2064 GCA_034437715.1 Caldilineaceae bacterium | reverse complement strand
TGCTCTCGCGTAAATCTGGGCAAGCTCTTCATTCTCTCCACTTTAGCAGATTATTGTTAGTTTTATCTTTGCACTCTGTTTGATTTATCTTTCAATCGGCCTATGCCTGAATAGTCACCTTTTTTCCGTAATCTCCCAGGTTTCTACCAGATCAGTGAATTTATTATCGCGCGCGATCTGAACCTCATAGCCATCCACCGAGTCATAGGTAGGCATGCGCCAACGCAGCGCGGGCATATCATAATGAACAATCGGATTGGACAACGGCGTATCAAAGGGATAGAGCGGCGTCAAAATATTGGCGACAAAAGCTGGCTGATTTATCACACTGCCTTGGGGCGGGATAGTGTCAATCATGCCGGTCGCGTCACCAGCGGTAGTGCTGAAAACGGTTACAGCCAGACTACCCGGGAAAGTCTCGGCATTGGCCCCGATCGCGCCATAGGGAATCATCAGTTGCACCGCTTGCGTATCGAGCGCATACCAGGCATCCCCGCCAATATTTGGTGAGACTTTTGCCCGGATCCCATTGGGTCCCTGTCCAGGTGTAGAGCATAACATCACTGGGCACAACCGCATCGGCCGCAGGGGTGATATAGAGCACATAGTCGGGCAAGTACAGGTTGTCCACTGTGATTTTCTTATTGAAGGGCAATGGACCAGTTGTGCCGCCTGAACCGAGCAGATGATCGGCATCGATGTAAATTCCGTAGGCCACCCCATCCGAAATACCAGCCGTGCCAAACGCGAAAATCCAACTATACTGAGCAAGGCCATAGATGATAACGATTTCTACCATTTTTCTCTAGGGTCGTAGTTATCATTTATGCCCTTCACGAGTATATAATTGTCCACACCGTTCGGATAGTTTTGCCGCAAATGCACTCGATTGAGCATGATGTGCAGATCACTCAATTCGTAGGGAGCCGTTACCGTTGCTGTGCTGCTGGCAATGTGCGTCGTAGCTGGCAGATAGGTCGCCGTTGTACTCAACAGCGCAGACGGATGAGGCGGCGGCACAAAATCATTTTTGTTGCCCGTGATCAGGTCCGCCGACAGATTGAAATGGCGCACCTCGCTCCAACCGCCTAACGCGCCACCATCTTTCTCGGCCTGGACACGCCACCAATAAGTGCCAAAGGGCATGACTGTGCGCCGACCTTGCCACGGCACATAGTTGACAAATTGCGGCAAGGCTTCATCCACAATGGTGTTGAAAGCGGGATCGCGGCTGATTTGCACACGATAGTTGCTAATGCCATTGACCGGCAGCCAGCCCAAGACCGGCGCAGTGACTGCTTCAAAACCAGCGCGCGGATAGATCGGCGTGATTGTTTCCGCTACGGGCAACTGCGGCAGCGTTGGATCAATGCGCGTGACCCACACATGATCGACGCCCAATTGCTGACCAGTGGACTGATACGCGCGCACGCGCCAGTACGCGAGATTGCCACTTTGCAAATTGGTAAACGGATGGGCAAGGGTCGGCGCAGCCCCTAGCCCCGTGGTTTCGATCTGAAATTGAATGATTTGAAAGCCCATGTCTGCTGCAACAGTTAGTTCATAGTACGCTGGTGCTTCTGCCATAGCAGGTGTTAGCTGGGTTGGCCAGGTGAAGCGTAGCGCACTATCCCAGACAAAGAGCGGCCAGGCAATTGTGCGATCGGCATGTACAGGTAAGTTGACCACATCAGGTGTGTAATAGGACAGTGGATAGACAAAATTAGGCGCAACATCCTCTGCGCCAAAACGGAAGGTGTGGATATCACTCCAGGGAGTATAGTTATCCTGCGCATCAATGCCGCGCACCTGCCAGAAATAATCTGCATCCAGATAGACCGTAGATTCTTCCTGTTTTACAATCGCCGCCGTGGTGCCATTATAAAACTCTTCATCCAATAAGGATCGATCAAAAGAAATGCGGCTCATTTGGAATCCATGTGGTTGACAAGGATACCACCGGTTGAAACCGGCGGCTGCCACGAAAAACCTGCTTAAGCAGGTTTGGCATAGCAGCCGTCGAATTGATTCGACGCTGTCAACCACATGAGATCCGGTTGAGCC
>DAOTTR010000707.1:0-4314 GCA_034437715.1 Caldilineaceae bacterium | reverse complement strand
GGGTCGTTATTGGCATCTGTGGAAACATGGACAAGAAGGACGCGACTGGTTGGCCAAGGCTTTACGATTGGTGGAAACAGAGATGCAAGCGGCTCATGCCGATGGCTCAACCTGGGAACCAGAGGAGATCAAGCTCCACGCCCAGTTGCTCTTTCGGGCAGGCGTTCTCGAAACGAGCTCGGCAGCCTCTGCGCGATTGCTGGCACAGAGCGTACAGCACTATCGCACCTTGCAAGATCAACGCGCGCTGGCACGCTGTCTGCAAGAACTGGCGTTGGCAGTCAGTGACCTGGGCGAGAGTGAGCAGGCCAAAGCATACTTTACAGAAGGTCTGGCCTATGCCCGCCGCATCAACGACCCCTGGTGTCTGGCGCGCTCCTTGATCGGGTTGGCTGGGTTGCACCTGGAAGCGGCCAATCCACAGCTCGGCGTCCAACTGGCTGAAGAGGCACTGGCGATCTACCGCCAGCAACAGGACGGTCATAGCACGGCCAGTGCCATGACTGTAGTGGCGTGCGGCCATCTGGCCCTTGGTCGTTATCAACAAGCCGCGGCGTTGTTAGAGGAAGTGCTGGTGCTGCGGCGCATCTTCAACCCGGAGCGCAAAGGCAGCCCGTGGGCGTCTCGTTTGCTGGGATTGGTGGAGCAGATGCAAGGAAACTATGGGCGTGCGGTCGAATATTACCGGCGTAGTTTGCTGTTGCGACAGGAGGAGCAACAGATCGCCGGCATGGCCTGGGCGTTGGAGGGATTGGTCGAAGTGATGGTAATCCTGGGGCAACCGGTGCGGGCGGCCCACCTGGGTGGCGCCGCTGAACGCTTGCGGCAGCAGGTTGGCTCAGTCATCACGGCCGACGATCTACCCCGCTATGAGCAGGCGATCCACCAAGCTTGTGAAGAATTGGGCGAGGTAAGATTTCAGGTGGCGTGGGCTACGGGTGCAGCGCTGACCGTAGACCAGATCATTACTTACGCGCTCGCTGACCCCACAAACGCATGAACCTCACCAGCGCAACCGGTTTGACTCAGGCACAGGTTGCCATGCGCAAGGCGTTGGGGCGGTGGAGGGAGCTATATAAAGTTGTTAAAGAGCGTTGATTTATGACCTATGATCTAGAAACATCAGCATTTGTGAAAATCTGCCGATGTTTTCTAGATCATAGCATGACACAAAGAACCGTTCAGCAATCTTGCCGTTTTCAATACCAGAGGACGGCCAGCATAACCGCTACGTCGCTGCCAACATCGCAAAGGTCTGTGCCACAATTTTACCATTACGCACCACAAAGGTATCCGTCGCCAGCGGGAAGACGGGCGGCGCTTGCCAGAAAATATAAGCGACTTCGCCGTGTACATCTTGGCGGATCATCTTGAAGTTCGCCATCCAATCTGCCGGTAGGGTGGCAAGTAAATGGGTAAAGAACCCGCGCACGCCATCCAGACCATGCAGCGTGTTGTCGGGCAAGAAGAGCCGCGATTCGTCGCTGTAATCATGCAGGATCGCTTCCAGATTGCCCTGGGTGATGGCGGTTAGGTGGTGTTGCAGGGTGGCGGTGGTTTGTTGCGTTGTGGTTGATGACATGGATATCTCCTCTATTCTATTTACTTGATGTCTATTTACTTGATGTCCTATTTACTGATGACTGTCGGGAATTATGATGAGGAACCCTCACTTCCCACCATCAGATGAATTCCCAATTGCTGAAGCACTGCGAGAAAGTCGATGAAGGCCCGTCGCTCCACAATCTTCCCTGCTTCAAACCGCCAGATGACAAATTCAGGCATGGCAAAGTGCTTGCCTGTGGGTGGAATTGTTGCGACCGCGGGCAACCAATCCATTGCTACCTGTTGCGTGGCGTGCAAGTTGACGTGGGCGACGACTTTGTCATCTTCGGTAATGAGTTCCTCAATGGTTACACGGAGATCGGGGAAGTTTGTGATACATAACCAGGTGATAAATTGTTTCACGCCTTCCGGTCCATACGGCGGTTGCGAATTGGGAAGCAGTCTAAAGTCGGGTGAAAAGAGTTCATCGGCAACCGCAAGATTGCGCTGATTGCCGATCTCCTCATAGTAGCGGCGGACGATCATTTTGTTTTGTTCTGCCGTTGGACATCGGAACCTCCCTAACCGCCAGCCATCGCCCGCTCGATGGCACTGGGGAAGCGCGTCTCAAAATCGAGGATGCCAACCCAACTAGGCTGGATAAAGACGCGGTTCATACGTGGGCAGATGGGCGCGAGTTGCGCCAGCCAGGCGGCTGCGCCCTCCTCCCCCATGACGCGTTTGGACATCGCCGCATATTCCGGCGCAATGCCCTCCACCAGGTCGATGCGGATGGGGCCCCGAATCAGCAGCACTTTGTAGGGCTGCGTGTCGCTGTCAATGGTGAGCGCGACTTGATCGCCATTCTTCAGCACCTTCATCTTGGGCGCGTCGGGCGGCGTACCCAGCACAATCGCTTCTCCGTTCCAGTGAAAGCCGATGGGGATGACGCGCGGCGTGCCGTCGCTCCAGTTATAAGCGAAGCGCGCTGGCACGGTCGAGTGCAACATGCGCTGGGCGACTGGGTCGTTGAGTAAAGCCGGATCACCTTGTTTGGTTGGCATGAGAAATTCCTTTCGCTACCTTTTTCGGTTGTAGGGTGATGGGCATCGTTGATGCCATACTTCGATGCTTGTGTCGAGTTGTTGTTCGAGATTTGTATCCATTCTGCTCCTTGCTCCAGGCGGGATCCCGTGTGATAACATTTTGGCATTACTTGAAGGATCAGATATAATAAATTCAGATATTGAAATGTCTGAATTTTGCAAAATAGAGACATTGTATTGGTTTAACTAAAAAGCGACTATGATCACACGTTTACTCCAATCCCAACTTGAACGGTATCTCTTCCGCGGTCGTATCATTGTGCTGTATGGTGCGCGGCGGGTGGGCAAAACGACTCTAGTCAAACAAATCCTGACTACCCATGCCGATAAACGCACGCGTTATCTGAATTGCGATCTGCTCTCGGTGCGGCGCGCCCTGGAAGTGGAAGAGGCGACCACGCTCAAAGCATTCTTGGGCGACCAGGATCTGGTTGTTCTCGATGAAGCGCAGCAAATCGAAAACATTGGCCGCATTCTCAAAATCCTAGTCGATGAATTTCCCGCCATGCAGGTCATTGCCACAGGATCATCTTCCTTTAGCCTGGTCAATCAAACGTCCGAACCCTTGACCGGACGCATGTACCGCTTTGAACTCTACCCGCTGGCGTTGCAAGAACTGGCCGGCGCGCAAGGCTATAGTGCCGTTGAGCCACGCCTTGATTTTTTGTTGCGCTACGGGTCTTACCCATCGATTGTCGATCTTTCTGAAGACGAAGCGCGTATCGAGCTAGACGAACTGGTCTCGAACTATCTCTACCGTGACGCCCTGCTCTTTGTCGGCATGGGCAAATCGACCGTGCTGATCAAATTGCTCGAATTGTTGGCTCGGCAGATTGGTCAAGAGATTGCTTATCAAGAAATTGGCCAGGTGTTGGGCATTGATCGGCGCACGGTAGTCAACTATGTTGATTTACTGGAGCAATGTTTTATCCTTTTCCGCCTCGGCGCCTTTAGTCGTAATTTGCGCAAAGAAGTGGCAAAATCGGTCAAAATCTGCTTCTACGATTTGGGAGTACGCAACAGCCTGATTGAGAATTTTGCCCCCCTCGCCCTACGCAACGACGTGGGCGCGTTGTGGGAGAATTTCTGTATTGTCGAGCGTATGAAATATCTGCGCTATCATCAACAATTTGCTAATCAATACTTCTGGCGCACCTACGATCAGAAAGAGATCGATTACGTGGAAGAGGCCGATGGCCTGTTGCACGGCTATGAGTTCAAGTGGAGTCCAACCGCCAAATTCAAAGAGCCAACCGACTTTCTGCAAAGCTACTCCGGCAGCACCGTGGAACGGATTGATCGCAGCAACTACTGGCAATTTTTGCTGAAATCTTGAGTCATCGCCTAGTGCGTCGCGAAACTACGGTACGTTGCGGGACCTTCTTCTCTTGGAATGTTGCCGTATCACTCCAGTTGACGCACCTTGCCATCCGACATATAATGGATGCAGGAACGCGACTGCGGAGTATGAAAAGAGAAACGTCAAATGGAAAAAACGCACGCAACAATTGACGGAACCGGTCTTCAAATTCCGCTCAAAGAACTGCAACAATATGGCGTAGAGCCAGGTACGCGCGTTACCATTGAGTTTGGCCCGAATCGCATCCTGGTCACATTACCGATTACTGATCCCCACAAAGTCGAAGACCTGGCCCTGCGGCTG
>DAOTTR010000706.1:0-2318 GCA_034437715.1 Caldilineaceae bacterium | reverse complement strand
GTCACTTTTCAGCGTACCACCCAACTCTCTATTCAAGACTCGCTAGCTGAACCTGTCCATGCGCTACCCTTTCCGCCAACCGAATTGATTGGGCGTGACGCCGCAATCAACCAGCTTTGTAATCGCCTGCTCGGTCACCAGGGGCGCTTATTGACGATGGTTGGTCCGCCAGGTATCGGCAAGACGCGGTTGGCGCTGGCGGTGGGCGCGCAGTTACAGCCGCACTATCGCGATGGCGTACTCTTTGTCCCGCTGGCAGCCATCAGCGACGCCGCGACCATGGCCGCGGCAATCCTTGCCGCCAGTAACAGCAATGCCGTTAGTGCCAAACCGTCACAAATCCGACTCGTCGAGTATTTACGCCGCAAATCTCTGCTTTTGGTTTTGGATAACTTTGAGCAATTGCTCGCTCCGACTCTAGCGGACGAGGCGGTGCACTTGGTGGCAACGTTAGTGGCTGAATGTCTGGGCGTGATCGTGCTGACGACCAGCCGCGAGCGATTGCATTTGCGTTCAGAGCAATGTTACAAAGTTCCCCCATTGGCGCTCACGGCTGCGCTCGAACTTTTTGTCCAGCGCGCGCAAGCCGTCAATAGCGAATTCAGCCTGTCTACCCACAATCGCGCAGATGTGGCCGCGATCTGTGAACGGCTGGATCGCCTGCCGCTGGCGATTGAATTGTGCGCGGCGCAGATCGACCTCTTCGCACCGACCCAACTACTTGCGCAATTGCAAACGCGCCCGCTTGATCTGCTGGTAAATGGCGCCAGGGATCTCCCGCCCCAACAGCGCACCTTGCGCGACGCGATTACACGCAGTTACGCGTTGCTGAGTGAAGAGGAACGCATCCTCTTTCGCGCACTGGGCATCTTCGTTGGTGGCTTTGCGCTACCCGAGGTGGCAGCAGTGATGGTGGATGAATTGGAGAGAGCAGAAGAGCAACTGCGTGAGGATGTTACAGCCCAATCTCTGCTCTCCAATCTCCGCGCTCTGGTAAATAAGAGTCTAGTGCATGGCGAAATCACCAACACCGGCAAGCCACGATTTCTGTTGTTGGAAACGATTCGGGAATTTGCCCTGGAGCAACTACAGCTTCATGGGGAAGCAACAGCGTTGCGGCAGCGTCATTATCTCGCCTATCTTCAGCTCTTCCGCATCGGCGATCGCTATCTGCGCGGGGCGGAGGCCGCAATCTGGGTTGCACGGCTCGTGCCGGAGCAAGATAACCTGCGTAGTGCATTAAAGTGGCTATTTGGTGAAAAGCGGTATGCCGACGCGGCGTGGGCGATGATGCCGCTTAGTTATTTCTGGTTCCTGATCGGCCAACGGTATGAGACCGCCGGCTGGCTCAAACAACTCCTGCCGCAGCGCCAGAGCTTTCCGGTCGATCTGCGCCTTGGGCTATTGCTCGTTGTGGCAAACGCGGTTCCGCCCGAAGCCAGAATTGTCTATACCGATGAGATACTGCAACTGTTGGAAAGCTCTTCAAACCAGCTTTTGCAGGCGGCCGCGTGGGGTTCGCTTGCAGCTACGTTGCCTGGCGCGGCGAAGGCTGCTGCTTTAGAACGCGCGATTGCGCTGAACCGAACAAGTGATGGGTCTGCCGAGGATTTTGCATTCGGCGCGGCTACGGATCGTAACTTCCTTTTGTTTACTCATCTTATGACATATGCCGACTTCCATCTCAATCAGGGGGGAGTTGCCCAAGCAACAACCCTCGCTACAGAGAGCCTGACTATCAATCGGCTGCGCGGGGATCAATCCGCGATTGGTAATGGCCTTGCCCTTCTGGGGCGCGTGGCGTTCTTACAGGGCGATCTGGCACAGGCTCACACATATTTTCAAGAAGTCATGACCATTGCCGCCACTCACAACTACGCAACGATGCGTTGTGAATGGCAACCACTCCTGGCGCTCATTATCCTGTATCAAGGCAATGCCACCGAAGCGCAACGCCTCCTGTACGAGAGCATCAATTTCTGTCTGGAACAGCAAGAAAAATTCTTCCTGGCGCGCAACTATACCTACCTGACAGAGTCCGCCCTGGCTACAGGAGCGTTGGCAGAGGCGGAGCAGTGGTTGGCGCAAAGCATGGCTTATCATGCCGATCCGCGCCAGATCACCCTTGATGAAGTTGAACGGCTCTTGATCGCCGCCCGTCTCGCCACTGCACAACAACAGTACCTGCGCGCTGCCACCCTCTTTGGGCTAGCAGACCAGGTGCATAACCAAATTGAGTATGTGATTGCTGGGCCGATACGCACCTTGGCCGAGGTCGCGCTGGTCAAGGTGCGTGAAGCGCTGGATCAAGTGGTCTT
>DAOTTR010000705.1:0-2358 GCA_034437715.1 Caldilineaceae bacterium | reverse complement strand
GAAATAACCATACTATTCTCCGGTGAATCAGTAGTGAATCAGTAGGACAGTGAGACAGTACAAACACTGTTCTACTGTCCTACTGATTCACTGTCTTACTTACGCCCAACTGTACTAGTGTGATGTCAAGGCTGAAATGATGGATAAAATCGTAGGTAAGACTTCAGTCTTTTGCCAGAGCAGAAAAAGACTGAAGTCTTACCTACCGATCAAATCACACTTGACACACCACTAGCAGGCTGCGTTTTAAGGCCTGATGATTCGAGGCAATGGTTGTCGTTTGGTATAATAGCAAGTACCTATAAATTCAGGCATCGTTAGACAACGGCAATTGGGCAGGTCAGCGGAAAGGAAAGGCGTAAATGCGTATATTGATTATCGGCGGCACGGTCTTTGTGGGTCGCCATTTGGTGGAAGTGGCGTTGGCGCGTGGGCACACAGTCACGCTCTTCAATCGCGGCCAACATAACCCCGAACTGTTTCCCACAGCCGAAAGAATTAAAGGGGATCGCAATGGTGGATTAGATGCGCTGGCCGGTCGTCAATGGGATGCGGTGATCGACACCTGCGGCTATATCCCGCGCAGCGTGCGCGAGTCGGCGAGCCTACTTGCGAATCAGGTGGGCCACTATACCTTCATCTCGACCATTTCGGTTTATGCTGACTATAGCCAAGCGGGGATTGATGAGGCGGCACCCGTGGGCAGGCTAGACGATCCAACAGTGGAGGAAGTCACCGGGGAACGCTATGGGCCACTCAAGGCGCTCTGTGAGGCGGCGGCGGAAGCAGCCATGCCTGGGCGTGTTTTGACGGTGCGGCCAGGATTGATCGTGGGGCCGCATGATCCCACAGATCGCTTTCCCTATTGGCCGGTGCGCGTCGCGCGCGGGGGCGCGGTATTGGCCCCAGGCGATCCAGCGCAACAGGTGCAATTGATCGATGTGCGCGATTTGGCCGAGTGGACGATCGGCATGGTCGAAATGAACGCCACCGGCATCTACAATGCCACAGGACCAGCGCAGCCATTGACCATGCAACAATTGCTGGCCGAATGCAACGCCGTGGCCGATCACAAAGCCGATTTCACCTGGGTCAGTGAAGCATTTCTGATCGAACAGGGCGTGGGTGCTTTTATAGAATTACCGCTTTGGGTGCCAGCAGCCATGGCTGGATTGGAGCAAATCGATTGTCAGAAGGCGATCAAGGCAGGATTGGCGTTTCGCCCGTTGGCGACGACCATCGCGGATACACTGGCTTGGCATAGCACCCGCCCCGCCGATCACCAATGGCGTGGCGGATTGACAGACGTGCGCGAGACGCAACTGCTCCAAACTTGGCAGGAACAATCCAAAACCTAGACCTATTGTAGCAAGTGACCCAGTGGAAAGAACGTACAGCGTAGAGGGGCAGAGAAAAAATTTGGCCGGTTTCCACATAAGTAAAAACCGGCCTGCACACAGAGAGGAAAAGAAGAAACTAAACTAACCCCACAACCCTATCCCGCTGTCAGTATAGCATGGGCCTAGGGCGAATTCTATCCATAATTATGCGTAGGTTTTTAGGTAAGGCTACATCAATTTAAGTAAGTTAACGAGCCAAATTACGTAATTAATCAAAAAGCAAACACCTGGATCGAATGTTTAAATTACCAACAGCTACCAAGATTCTCAGCATCACCCAAGACAATTATCGCACCAAGACTTTTGTCTTGGACGCGCAGATGGCGGCGATGCCCGGACAGTTTGTCATGGTCTGGCTACCGCGTTTTGACGAAAAGCCCTTTTCCCTGGTCAATGCCAATCTAGTCACTCTGATGATCACGGCGGTTGGCCCCTTTAGTCGGTTGATACACGAGAAACAAGTGGGCGACAAAGTCTGGCTACGCGGTCCCTTTGGGCAAGGTTATACAGTGCCCCCTACCCAAAAACGGTTGGCGTTGATTGGGGGGGGGTATGGCGTCGCGCCCCTCTATTGGCTGGCGCGCACGCAACTCGCCCAGGTTGCTACGTTGGATGTGATTATCGGCGCGCGCACTGCCGCCGATCTGCTCTATGTCGATCATTTTCAGACGCTTGCCCAGGCACCCGATTCGCAGGCCGCGCTTGCGCTGCATCTCACCACGGAAGATGGCACCCAAGGCGCGCACGGGCGCGTCACAGAGCGGTTACAGCCGCGGCTAGCGGAAGGCACCATTGATGGTATCTATGCCTGTGGCCCACATGGCATGTTGAGCGCATTAGAAACATTGGGCCAACGCTATGCAACGCCCACACAATTGAGTTGGGAATCTTACATGCGCTGTGGCATTGGCATCTGTGGTGCCTGTGAACATGAGGGCAAGGTGCTCTGCCTGGATGG
>DAOTTR010000704.1:0-34383 GCA_034437715.1 Caldilineaceae bacterium | reverse complement strand
ATGATAATCCCCGGCACGTCGATCTTCCTACCTGTGGCGGGGATGCCCATAAAGGCGCCCTGGTGTGTCCCTCGCCAGGAGAAACGCAAGACCACCTTATCGCCATCGACGATCAGGTCTTCGCCAACCAATTCGTAGCGCGGGAAAGCTGCTTCGCCCTCGGCAATATGTTGCTTCAAGGCTTCGTCGCTATCGGCAACATATTGATTGACTAATGCCGGTGGCTTTGCTTTGCCGCTGAGGGCTTCGGCATAGCGTTGAATAAAGGCTCGGCTTTCTGCTGTTGTCATGATCTTGCTCCTTGTAAACTTATGCTGATTTGTACCATCCAACCTTCGAAGGGTACCGAAGGTCTTGCTCTGTTAAGCCACACCGAGTTGTTGATACAAGCTCAGTGTGTCAGTCCTGCGCACAAGCGATGCGATCTGATGGTTCTCGATTGTATAGAGATCGCATAGCTCCCAGGCGACTGACTTGCCGGTGGCGGGAATCTTACGAAAGGTGCCAAGATGGGTCCCTTGCAATACCCACCAGACGGCAACTTTGTCGCCCTCCCCCATCATCTCCGTAATGGTGACCTGCAGGTCGGGAAAGCCCTCGCTGAAGCCATTAAAGGCGGTTCTCAGCCAATCCTGCCTCTCTTCCACCCAAAGTGCGACGCCCGCTTCTACATCATGGGCATGGCGCGCCGCTAACCATGCCCGAACGACAGCCTTGTTTTCTGCTATAGACATCTCAGCACCTCCTGATTCGCTTGCTCTTTGTTACTGTTTTGGGTGTTATCGACTGCTCTATTAAGAGGATAGCAGGAAGGGCGTTTCTGGCGCGTTTCATGGCGCGTTTCACGGGCGGAGAGTTTTTAGAAAGGCGACAGTCGCATGAAACGCGCCATCACCGCAAATTAGCGGTTACGCGGACGGCGTATGCGGGAGGAACAGTAAAGGTGGGTTGAGCGAAACGTATAGACAAAACCCTTGCCGTTTGCAAACGTGACCGACAACCGCTAGCGCGCCTGAATTTGGGTAAATAGCCCGCGCTTTATTGCCGCTGTCTTGTACTAGACGCGGTTATCCGGTTGATTGGGTGTAATGCAGTTTTAGGGAAGTGTGCCGGGGACGCGCGGGGTACAGTTTTTCAAAGCGGAGTGGTCGTCGCGCATCCCCGGCACACGTTGCGCGCGCGCGTGCTAAAATTCACCCCTAAATTGCAATACACCCTTGTTGATTTACCCTTTCACGCCGCTGATGACAATGCCCTGGATATATCTGCCTTGCGCCACGAAGAAGAGCACCAATGGCGGCACGGTCAGCAGAATGCTCATGACCATCAGGTATTCCCAGCGGTTGGTCTTGCCGCCCTGGAAGGTCTGCAAAGCGAGCGCCAGGGGCCACAACATGGGATCTTTCAAGTAAATCAGGGGCCGGAGATATTCGCTCCAGGAACCGGTGAAGGATAAGATCGCCACAATGCCCAGCGCAGCCTTGGCCAGTGGTAGATGGATGCGCAGGAAAATGCCCCACCAGCCGCAGCCGTCAATGCGCGCAGCATTGTCTAGCTCTTCGGGGATCGAGGCAAAGAATTGGCGCAGCAGGAAGATGGCGTAGTTCCAGCCAAAGAGCGCCTGCACCACCAGCGGCAGATAGGTATTAACCCACCCCAATCTGGCGAAAAGAATAAAGAGGGGAATCATCGTAACCTGGGGCGGGAGCATCATGGTGCTGAGTACGATAAAGAAGAGCACGTTGCTACCGCGAAAACGCAGGCGGGCAAAGCCAAAGGCCACAACGGCGCTGGTGATCACATCGAAGAACGCTACGGGAAGCGCAAAGAGCAATGAGTTCCACACCGCCTGCCCAAGCGGGATAAAGGAGGCGTTTGGCGCCTCGATATAGTTTTGCCAGCGGATCACGCTGGGAAAGAGCCGAGGCGGGTAGATGAAGAGCTCGGTGGGTGGCTTTAACGACGTGCTGACCATCCAGATGAATGGGATCAGAATAATGACCGCGCCTACCGTGAGTACCAGGTAACTCACCACCTTGCGCAACGAGATCGGTGACATGCTTCTTGGCGCTTGTACCAACGTTGTCATTTCTTCTTCCCTCCGAGCAGGTCGCTCTCGTAATAGACCCAGGTACGCGCCGTGAAAAATAGCACCCCGGCAAAGCCCATGATAATGACAAAGTAGGCCCAGGCCAGGGCACTGGCGGGACCCATCCGAAACTGGACAAAGGCCAGGCGATAGAGGTAGAGCACATACATCAGGGTCGCGTTGGCGGGGCCACCGTTGGTCATGATCAGCGCCGTGACAAAGACCTGGAAGGAGGCAATAATGCTGGTGACCAGTACGAAGAAAAGGGTGGGGCTCATCATCGGGATCGTCACGCGCCAGAATCGCGACCAAGCCCCGGCACCATCCACCTTGGCAGCGTCATAGAGATCGGTGGGGACGCCCTGCAAGCCAGCTAAAAAGACCAGCAGTCCCCCGCCAGCACCCCAGAGGCTCACCAGGATCAGGGCCGGTTTTGCCCACGCCGTGCTCGTCAGCCATGCCGGGCCAGGGATACCAACCACGCGCAGGGCCGCATTGAGCAAACCGAATTCCTGATGGAAGATCCAAACCCAGAGCAGCGAAACGGCCACAGGGGGGATAATGCTCGGCAGGTAGAAAAGCGTGCGGAAGATCCCCTGTCCGCGCAGTTTCTGATTCAAAAGAATGGCCATGCCAAAGCCCACCGCCATACCTAGGGGCACGCTGATCAACACATAGTAGGAGGTGTTATAGAGTGTGCGCCAGAAGAGCGAGCGAATTTCGTCGGTGGAGAAGAGGTTGACATAGTTCTCAAAACCGACGAAAACGGCAGGCTTGAGCATACTGGCGTCGGTGAAACTGAGGACGAACGATACCAGCATCGGGCCAACCGTGAAAAGCACGAAGCCGATGACAAAAGGCGAGACAAACAGCCAGCCGATGCGTTCCTCTTGGTTCTCCCGCTTTGTCCGCTTGGCGGCACCGGTGCGCTTGGTGACTCGGCCAAGCGCACCGGTGCCATGCGTTAACCGGCTTTCCTGCACGTCTTGCATTTACCCCTCCTGTAACAAGCTATCCTAGTTTCCGCTGGGATGCGTGCGGCGTCAAACGTGCGATGGACAAGCCGCCACACGTTTGACAGCGCACGCACCCCGTACCGATTGTTTAGGCAGCCGTTGCCAGAAACTCGTTGACGCGCGAAGCAATCTGTGTCACACCCTCTTCGAGACCCAGCTCGCCCGTGATCCAGATCTGCTCCCAAAGTGGATCGAAGATCGCGCGCACTTCGTCGTCCTGCACAAAGTAGGGTTGCTGCCGCGAGAAATCCAGAATCTGGCTAAAGGCCGCCACATTCTTGCCCGCCTTGGCACCCGCCGATTCTGTGTCCCATGCCCCATAGGCGCTCTTGCGCGACGGTTGCCAACCGTGGATGCTGTGCATCATGTGCAATTCGTTCTCTGTGCTGGTGATGTAGCGCATGAAGGCGAGCGTGGCTTCCGGGTACTTCGTCTGAGCATAGGCGCTGTATTGGTCGTTGGCGACCGCGCCCGCCCGCGCGACCGGGCCCATCGGCAGCAGCGCGTAGTCCCAGTTGAAGGTAAGCGTCCGCAGCCATTCCGAAAGCTGCCAACTGTGGCCTTCGACAAAGGCGAAACGGCCCGAAGCAAAGGCCTGGGGCCACTCCATGCCCTCGATCTCTGCTGCCGTCGGGGCGTAGTGGTGTTCATAGACCAGATCGTGCAGGAATTTCAGTGCCTGCATTGCGTCGGGCTCGTCAATCAGGATCTTGGTGCCCTCATAGCGCTCGTTCATCCATTCGCCGCCCGCCTGCCAGACCCATTGGTGGCTATAGCTTCGGTTGACATTATAGCCGAACAGTTTGCCCAACTCGGATGACTCCAGGGCAGACGTCTTGTCCATGGCCTCCAAGAATGTATCCCACGTCCAAGTATCATCGGGATACGCGACGCCTGCCTGGTCGAGCAGATCTTTGTTGTAGGCCAGCGCCATCGAGGAGATGTATTTGGGCAGGGCAAAGAGGTTGGTATCCTTCCACATGGCGATGAGCTGTTCCTCGAGAAAGTCGTCGAGGTCGTCTGCCTGGAAATAGTCTTGCATGGGCAGCATCTGTCCCTCTTCCATCATCTTACGCCCGAAGCCGCCCCAACTCACAAAGATATCTGGGGCCACACCTGCGGCCATACCCGCCAGCAGTGCCGTGGACCACTCCCCCACGCCTGGCTGGAAGGTAACCTTGATGTCCGGGTTCGCTTCCGTAAAGGCGGGGATCACCTCATCTGTATAGACCTTGAATGCCTCGTCGCCGCCGCCGGCCTCGTCGATGTCCAGATAGACAATTTCAGCCATTGCGGCGGCCGGTGCGCCGGCGGAATCTGCTTGCGGGGCCGCGGGCATTGCGCACGCTGCCAGGGCGCTCGCACTCGCAACGCCGACACCAACCAGGCCTACCCGGCGTAGGAAATCTCGCCGATTCAAAGATTTACTTGGCATAGTCATAGTTATTCTTCCTTCCTTATGTTTCGCTGTGATTCGCAACCATAGAGATAGCCATCGGACTTGCGGATGAACCAAATGCTGCTTCTTACACCCCCTTTCAGGTGAACAAATTACAGCTTCCCCGGATCGCCGCTACTCTTTTAAGGCTGGATTATTTGTCCACTTATTCTTAGTCTTGTAATATTATGGCATAGTACATACCTACCTGTCAACGTCGAAAAAATCGCGACAGGCAGGTAAGGTGCGCCGCCGTTTGCCACACTTACGGATGTGGAGCCAGGGGAAAGTAGATGATAATACGTAGTGGGAGAAATCTTCGGTTGTGCCGTGACTCTCATCCGCCATACCGCGTGCCCTACAGCTACTTATTTTTTTGGATTAGACTCACTTTAATAGCCATTGGCGAATTAATAGCTCAGAAGCGCCTTGGTAGAACAAATTATGGACATCCGGGCTTAGGACAATCGGAACATCGCGGTAACGCTGTAGCAAAATCCGTTGTCCGGCTTCTTGTTGGGCATACGGTAACGCTTGCCGCAGAAATTCTTCTTGATCGCCACCAATAAATACTGCCTGCGGATCCATCAGATTCACAAGAATCGAAATCAGCTTGCCCAGTAACTTGCCAACAAATTCAGCCGGCTGCTGCTGCCTACGCAGTTCTCGTTCAATCCCCGAATTTGATAGAATGCCCTCAATGCAACCAGCATTGCCACAGTAGCAGGCAAAGTCCGGGTGTCCCAAGGGGATATGCGCGATTTCTCCGGCGAAGCCCCTGGCCCCGCGAAAGATGGCACCCGAATGTGATAAGATGCCAAGCCCCAATCCCTCGCCGACATAAATAAAGAGGACGTTGTCATACCGTTGGCTTTCGCCTTGCATCGATACGGCAAGCGCCGCCAGATTGGCATCATTCTCCATCTGTACAGGCAATTCAATCATCTTGCTCATCATCGACGCAAGGTTGTAATTGTCCAGCAAAGGCAGCGTGCTGTTCACCACGCCACCTGTTTCTTCGTCATATAGCCCCGGAATTACCATCGTCGCACCCAGAAACTGCGCTTGACTTAGCGCGGTTTGTGCCAGTAATTCATGAAAACCTTGCACACAATACGATACAAGTTCTGGCGTACTGCTGTCACTTGGATAGGCGACGAACTTCTCGACAATTGGATTGTTGTGCAAGTCGATCAGCAGCAATCTTACTTCGGTCTTATAAGTAAAATCGATACAGAAACTGGTTCTTGCCGTTACATTCAGCGACAACAACTCGGATGGCCGCCCACCCGATTGGGCACTGCGCTGCGCCGACTTAAAGATCCCCTCTTCCATCAGTTCATTGCAGAGGTTCGAGACAGTCGCAAAGCTCAAATCAAGCGCTTTGGAAATTTCTGCTTTCGCCAGCGTTGCGCGCGAACGCAGCAAGTCAATGATGCGCATTTTGTTGTATACCCGTAATTCGCGGGTATTCTTGACAATATTGATACTGGAAGATGAGAAGCGCGAACTGGCTACATGACCTTCGGTTGAACTTGCTATCGTATGCCTGCTCATAGGGGTTGGACGTTTCTACTGATTTCTGCTCACTTTGATGGTGACAATTTCAAATGGCCCGAACGGTATCTGGATGGTTTCATTGCTACAGTTCAACACCGCATGGCGCGACTCTTCCTTCAGATCAGACTTCCAAGCCCCTTGCGCACCATGGATCCATAAGGCCGCGACAGTCGATTGGCCAGCACTTTCATACAAGCGCACGATCAGTTCATCGCGATCATCCGCCGAAGCTTTGACTGCGGATAGCACCACGGTGCCGGGCGTAAGCGTCATCCACGAGGCAACAGCCGGCGGCTTTGGCCCTTGATTGTAATAAAGGGCGGATCGATTTCGCTCATTGACTTCCTGGGCTAATTCTACGACACCCCCATCGTACCAGTGGCCGGCATAGGGCAGCAAAGCAAAATTGAATGTATGCTGACCATGTTGCGAGGAAGTGTCATCGACAATCATCCCGGCATATTCTGATTTAGGCGCGCGCAAGATCGTGCTGGAGATTCTGCCACCACTGACTTCTACGCCGGCAGCCCCAGTGTTGATCAGCGCCAGCCCATGCTGCTGATCTTCGACGGCGACAAAGCGATGGGCCGGCCACTCGCCCTTGGCCGTTTTCCGTTCCCGGTAAGCGGTGCGCTGAACAGTGCCAAAGGGAATTTCATAAATTCCATAGAAGCTCTTGATCTTGGTCGCAAGGTTGAAGCGTAACCGGCTGGCTTCCCCATGCCACTGAATGCGTAGCTGCAAATAGAGCGCTGGCTTGTCTTGGCGCACTTCAAATTCAGCCTCCCAATGCAGGAAACCAGCTTCACCCACCCCCGCAATTTGCGGAAAAGAGCCTTGGATGATCAACCGTTGCGCAATGGCGGACGGCGCACAGGCGATGATCGCCACCGTGCCTACCACAGCTGGGATTTCGTCGCCAAAGAGCGCTTCAATTTGAAAGCTGCCATTGTCGCGCTGGACAGAGAGCAGATCGGTAAGATTCTCTGCAAGCACGGCCCCCGTTGCTTTCCAGACCAGGCGCTTAATGATATGTTTAGAATCGCATTCGAGTAAGATAAATTCATTCTCGATAATGCCATTCTCAACCGGAGGGCTGGCGGCTACAGTGGCGGCTACAGTGACGGTGTCCGGCTCAATTGTAAAAATCTGCGACCCCATAGCCGGTAGCGTCGCCATAAAGCGCACAAGTCCATCCCTGATATCAAACGCTACTGGCTGATCACCCAGGTAGACGCGTCGAACGCCGGGTAACGCTGGGGTGAGGGGCAATGTGATCAGATCCGTGCGCGCCCAAGGCAGGCCATTATAGACCTGGGCCGCAATGACACCTGCCAGCGGGAGCATCGGGACAGCTTGCGGTTGCAAGGCCCGATCGAGCACGGCTTGGGCAATGGCTTCGACTTTGTCTAGGCTTGCCAACAGATCCGTCAGCACATTGGTGGGATGCGAACCAGTGAATACATCATGAAACTGGATATACGCCATCTCCCACCAGGCTTCTTCTACTTGTTCCTGCCAGTTGGTCAACCCGGTCAACGCCGCCCACTTCTCGGCGGCCAGCAGTGCTGTTTCCACGGCGCGATTGCGCAAGCGAATGACGATCCGTTGCGGAAAGGTTGCCGTGAATTCGGGGTTGAGATCGCCATGAATCACCGGCCATGCATGATTGCTCGCCGCCAAAGCATCGAAGAAGGCGCTCAGGGTCGCATATTGCCAGCAATCCGCTTGCCCGGCAGCGTTGCCTTGGTTCACATGCACATCAGGCCGCAGACTGGGCAATACTTCATTCTCGGTGTAGACCGTGACCAAGATGGGACCCGCGCCTTCTGCCGCCGCGGCTTTCTTGAACAATTGGTCAATTTGATCCCAAGTTTTTGCGTGGTTCCAGTATAGATGTCCATGTTTAACATAGGGGGAATTGACATCCATGCCAACCACAAGCACCTGTGTGCCATCGATGCCTTGTGCCCAAAACACATCTTGATTGAGGTTGCCCCCAAAGCGATTTGCCATTAAGCGGCTAAAGCCAAATTGCTTTAAGATCTGGGGCACTTGCGCGTTAATGCCAAATGTATCAATCAGCCACGGGGTATGCACATCGACTTCAAAGTGCTTTTTGACCCAGCGCAAGCCAATCAGTTGATTACGCACAAAGCTCTCGCCATTCGGAAAGTTGGTTTCCAACGTGGAGGCCATGCCGCCCACCATCTCCAAGCGACCAGTTTGGAGATGGTGTTTGATGCGCGCAAACAGGTCCGGGCGACGCCCAGCCAGCAGACGATAGTGGGCCGCCTGTTCAATGGTATAGGTGTAGGTAGGATGTGAATCTAGCATGTCTAATAAGCGCGCCAGGAACGTATCCAAAAGTTCGATCATCTCATCGCGATTTTTCTTCCAGGCCAAATCGATATGCGTGTTGCCAACAACCCAATACTTCTGCTTTGTCACGCCTGCTTCTCCCCGTGTGTTGACTACCTGACTTGATTTTGTCGCATTGCAAGCAAGATATTATCTGACTTTTTCTAAGTGCTATAATATTAGCCACATCATAATATAAAGTGTTCCTGCTGTCAAGACCAAAATCAACAAAACAGTGTACAAGGGAAGATCGGGTAGCGCGTAGTTGATCCAACAGATCAGAGATAATGCAACTGTTGCGCCAGGGCGACTGCCTGCTGGAGCAGCGGAAGCACCCGTTCCGAGGCATCATTTTCCCAAGCAGAAAGGGCTTGTTCACAGAGGGCGGTCAAAGCGTCGGGCAAGCGCTGTTGCACAGGATCGAGCAAGAGTTGGACATAGCCCATTGCGGTCGCAATTTCCCCGGCATCAAGGGTCAGCGCGATCAGAGGGCAAAGCGCAGTCCATTGCGTCTGGGCGCTGCCATGTCCAGCGGGTAATTGGCGCCATGTTGCGAGCGCCGCACCACCATACAGGCGAGCCTGATCGAACTTGCCCGACCGCCAGGCTACCCAGGCCAGATTGGCCTGCGCCGTGCCGATGTATTCGGGCATGTGCGCCGTCGTCGCCGTGGCCAAGCTGCGCATCGCCGTTTGTTCGGTTTCCTCGACGCGCTGGCATTGTCTTTGTGCAATCGCCAGATAGGTGAGACAACGCGCTTGCAACGAGAGATCGCCGGTTTGCTCGGCTGTGGTGAGGGTTGTCTGAAGTGGTTCCTGCGCGCCCTGTGGATCGCCAGACCATAACTGGATGAACCCTACCAAAAAGTGAGCCGAGGGCAGCATGGTGTATGCATTGGCAGCTTGCAAGAGGATGAGCGCCCTTTTGGCAGCAATGGCCATGTCGGGCGTTGCCAAGCCCCGCCTGCGCCTGAATTCGGTCATAATGCCTTGTTGCAGAAATTTCGCCTGTTGATACGGGGTGCCATCGCGATCAACGACTGGTTTTAATTTTGCCTGCAATTCATCGCTCGCCTGCACCTGGCCAATCCAGTAATAGACAAAATCAACCTCCAGCAACACCTGGATCCATTCTTGCCACCATGCTTGTATATGTTCGCGCGCTGCTTTGTCTGATGCATCCGCAGCAGGGGCCATGCCTAGCACTCGTTCGGCCTCGGCATAACTTCGCTGCGCTTCCAGATAGTGATATTGTTCACGCCAGGTGTTCCCAATCTTGCGATATAGACGGGCCTGGGTAATGCTGTCTGTCACTGGAATGTACGCCACAGCCCGTTGATACGTGATCCGGCCTTCATCGAACTGACTGGTCAAAAGCAGGATCTCTGCCAAATGTTCATAGAGCACTGGCACCAATTTCTGTTGTTCTGGCACCAGTCCCTCCAGCAGCGCAATGGCGTGCCGGTAGGTGCGAATCGCTTCTGCATTGGCATAAACACGTTGCGCAACTTCTGCCGCCCGTTGATAATGCGGCACTGCCTCGGCGGTCAGTCCTGCCAATTCGTAGTGCGTCGCCACTTGCCCGCTGACTGCATCCAATTGTGGCTGATGAATGGCTACCAACACCTGGGCAATCCGCCGATGCAACAGGCGTCGCCGTGCCGCGCTCAACGTGTTATAGGCCACTTCGCGCAGCTTGTCATGGGTAAAATCGTATCGATCTGTCCCATTTTCACGCACGATGCGGCGTTGGCATAATTCATCCAGGCTGTTGACCAACATCGCTTCCGTCTGATCAGTGGATTGGGCCAACACCTGATAGGAAAAGGCGCGGCCAATCGCCGCGGCAAGGCTCACAAGCTCGAGCGCAAGCGGCGAAAGCTGCGCCAGGCGCGCTTGAATCACGGTATGAACTTTCGCGGGAAGCGCATAGAGCAGAAAGTCGGACTGTTCGCTGCGCTCGATTTTCTGCGCCTCCGTCTGCATCGTTTCGACGACAAACAGGGGGTTGCCTTCGGTGGTTTGATACAAATGGGCAGCCTGCGTCGGCGAGAGGACATGACCAGCCATCTGCATGGCAAGCGCGGCTGTCTCGTCCGCATTCAGCGGCCCAAGCGCCACTTCAGTCAAGAGCTTCTCGCGCTGCAAAGCGGTCAACAACCCCTGTAATGGATGTCCTGCGCTAACCTCCTCATTGCGTACAGTGGCCAGCAGTACCAGCCTTGCTTTGGGATCAAAACGCAGTAAATAGTGCAACCATTCGAGTGTATCGCGATCTGCCCATTGCAAATCATCGATAAACATGAGCAACGGCTTGTTTTGCAAGAGCGTTGCGCGGGCCAATGCCTCAAAAAAGCGTTGCCGTTGCCAACCTTGGCTAATGGGCGGCGGCAGATTGGGTTGATCGAGTACTAATTCGGGGATCAAACGTGCCAGTTCGCTGCGCCAAAGCACATCCAATGTGCCTATCGTTTGATAAATAGCCGGCGACCGCAACCAGGCAATCACCGGTGTATAGGTGAGCGACCCTTCGGCGGCATAGCAATGTGCATGGGCCGTTGGGTACCCTTGATGTGCCGCCCAAGCCAGCAACTCCTCGGCTAAGCGCGTCTTGCCAACCCCAGCTTCGCCAGTCAAGAGCAGGCAGTGCGGTTTACCGCTGCTTGCTCTATACCAAGCATCCAGCATGGTCTTCCACTCGCCAGTTCGCCCAACAAGGCGCGGCTGATCTTGGGCAAGCGTTTGCTCAAATATCCTACCAGTGGGGAAAGGTGGCGTACCCACAGTCGTCAAGAGGCGTTGATAGAGTTCTTGGGTTGTCGCGGCGGGCGCAATCGCAAATTCCTGCTGCAACATCTCTATACAACGTTGGTAGACGCGCAGCGCGCCCGCACGATCACCGTGGGCGGCGTGTAGCCGCATCAGGGTATAGTAAGTACTTTCGTCCAGCGGATCGCATTGCAGCAATTGTTGGGCATAATCAATGGCCGTGCGATAATCACGTTTGATTTCCCGCAAACTGATCAATTGGATGAGCGTGTCCGTCAGGTGTCGTTGCCATTGTTGCCGTTCGGGCAAAATCCAGTCATCGTAGCAACTGGGCAAGAGTACACCTCGACAAAGCTTGATCGCCGCTGCCAGTTCGGCAGATGTTTTCGCGTGGGTCAGTGCTATCTCAAAGTCTGCCACATCCAGCGTGAATGGGGCGTCCGGTCGCCATTGCACGGTTTGGGTATCTACCCACAGGAAGCGCTCCGGCTCCGGCAAGGCATGACGCAGCTTGTGCAACAGATTGCGTAAATTCGTCAATGCTTGCGCCTCGTTTGTGTCTGGCCAGAAGAGAAAAGCCAGATGTTGGCGCGACTGAGGTGCATGACGATGGAGGATCAGATAGGTAAGGAGGCTTTGTAGGCGCGCCGTATTGACGCCGGCGACAGCGTGACTGGCATAGGTCAATTGAAAATCGCCCAGCAGTTGGATGTGGAGTATAGGAATTGCCTGTGTTCTTTCTCTAGACGAGTTGCCGACAGCATCGCCACCGATCAGAGCAGTCCTAGGTGCGGTCTATCCATTATAGCAGATCCCGCCCCTGTATACCAGATCGATCAGCGCAGCCTTCCCCAAGCTGTGCTAGGGCGAGCAACATCCTATAAAACCAAGGCGCGTCAACATCGACGCAGAAGTGGGGAGGCCAGTTCTGATATCAAATTGTTAATGAAACGTTAACAAAATAGTGCGAATATAAAGCTCCCTGATAAAAATCAGGCAATATAATCTGACAAACAATAAACAAATGTGCCAAATAGATCTATAGGTCGTCTATATGCATGAACAACCGCAGCCACTAGCGGAGAGTAAAATTTTTGCTCTGACCCCAGACGCACTGGCGCGCTTTGCCACACTGCACACAGTTGCCGATCAGTATCGGGTCGTTGCCATCAGCGATGATGGCATCACCCCCGGTGCTGTCGATGGCGTACACATCTATTGGGATACGGCAGACTATCGCCTACTCCGCACCGGGTTCGCGGCGCGCCTGGCACAAAGTGGCGATCAGCTACACCTTAGCGTCGAAAACCTGGCGACCGCGCTCGCGGGCAAGCTTGACAAACCGATCAGCCGCCGTGTTACTATCACAGAACCGATTGCCGCGGGCAAAGTTACTGCCAGCCTCAAAGCGTGGCCCAAACCGCTGCGCAAAGCGGTAGCCGCGGTGCTTTCGGGCCACGCCAAACTGCAACCGATCCTGCGCATGCAGCATCAATGCACACACTATACCGTCACCGCGCCAACCGCAGAGAACCCGGCACAACTTGCCCAGCTCAACCTAGATCTGGTCACCGTGTGGGCGGCCACGGATCCAGCAACCGACGATCTAAACCACCCCAGCGCACCTGATCCAGAACGCGCCATCACCACGCTGGGGCAACTGCGCCTCGCCTGTAGCCCCAGCGTAGCGACCGAAGGCACCGCGCTTACGGCGTGGCTGATCAGCCAATTTGATCTAGAACCGACGCGCCAATCGCTGTTGGAACGCGCGTTGCTGGTGGCTGGGCTGCATGTGCCGGGCGCGGCCACCACGTTGCAAGCGACGATGCCTGTCGCCGAGGCCTGCCGCTTGATCTGGCGTGAACAATTGGTGCAACTGCTGCTCCATGAGGCTGGCGCGCGCTACAGTCAGGATCGCGAATATGTGCATGAAATGCGCGTGGCCATTCGCCGCGCACGCGCCGCTGCCAAACTCTATGGGGATTTCTTGCCGCGCAAGACAATTCGCCCCTACTTGGCCGCGCTGCGTAAAACGGGGCGCGTGCTGGGCCATGTGCGCAACCTGGATGTGGCAATTAGTAAAGGGCGTCGCCTGCGCACCGCCGATGGTGAAAATGTGCGTGCGCCAAAGAAATTGCTAAAAGAATGGCAAAAACAACGGCATGTGGCACAGCAAGCACTGGTAAAATGGCTCGACAGTGCCGAGTATGGCGAATTCTTGAGCGACTTCCAACAGTTCTGCACAACTGAAAAACTGGCGGAAAAACGCGCGGGCAAATCCCATGCGCGGGTCGCAGCCGCGACACCCCAACAAGTGCGCCATGTCATTCCCGCGTTGATCATGGCCTGTTATGCCGAGGTGCGCTGCTATGAAGATAGCTTTGCCACAGACTTGCTCGCTGACTTGACCACTGACCTATCCACCGATACACCGGTTGACACAGCGGTTGACACAGTGGTTGACACAGTGGTTGACTATGTGATTCTCCACGACCTGCGCATTGCTTGCAAATCCTTGCGCTACAACTTGGAATTTGCCCAACATCTGCTCGGCCCAGAAAGCGCGGTGCTGATCCAACAGGTGAAAGCGTTGCAGGATCTCCTAGGCGATCTCAACGACGTGGTCACAGCCCTAGCCCTGCTGAAGAAAGCGGAAAACGCCGCCGCCGCCAGTGCCTATCAACAGGCGCAAAATCAACTGATGGTTGACCTGAGTGCGCGTGTGCCAGCGGCCCTGGCAGCACTGCTCGATAAGGCGAGTCGTCAGCTTTTGGGGCAGGCGCTGGCCGTTTTGTAAGCAGGACAGAGCACAAAAATCTAGCCCAAAGCCGCCTGTGCCACCTGAGGAATGGACCAATGTTGTGTACTGGCCCAGGTAGTTTGCCAGGTCGTAGGATCAAGCGCGGCCTCTGTCATCTGGCGAGTATGTTGTTGAATGGCAAGTTCATGCTCGGTGAGCGACTGCCCACTTTCTTTGCGCCATTGCGCCGCGACCGCGAGGAGTTGCACCGCACGTGTGGCATCCCCTTTATGGGCGGCAATGGCGGCTAACCCTTCGAGCGCAGCCATCATGCCACCTTTGCTTTCCAGCGCGTGATAGACGCGAAAACAATCCTGGAAGTAATCCTGGGCAGCCGACCATTCCTGGCGCTGCAAATGCGCCAGCGCCAGGTTGATCAACGACCACGCGATCCCAGTTTGCGCCTCGCTTTGGCGAGAAATATGTAGGGCCCGCTGAAAGAGCGTAATCGCCCGATCAATCTCGCCCTTACCCAACAGCGCCCGACCCAACAGATTGGCAGCAACGCCCATGGTCCCACGCGGCGGCATGGTCTGGATCATGGGCCAGGCCTCATCCAAAAACTGGCTAGTACAGTTGGGCGTAGATACCACGGCAGTTAATCAGGCACGTTACTCGTGTACATCATGGTAAAAATAGGGTACCTTATTTACGCTGGGATCTACTAGCCAGTTCATAGTCACCGATATGGATCGCGACACCCCCCAACTGGTTCAACACCATTGCAATTCCCCAAGCATTGCCTAGCTCGCGGTAGAGGAGCAGGCTTTCTGTGAGCAGGGTCTTTGCCTGTGCATAGTCGCCGCGCGTCGCCATGATCTTGCCCAGTTGGAAGATCGTATAGGCCACATTGATCACCTCGGGCAGCGTGCGACAGATTGCTAATCCTTCCCGCAAACGTTCTTCGGCCAGGGTCGATTCTTCGAGCAGATGATGCAACTCACCCAATTTCACCAGCGCGCGCCCGGTGCGTGTCGTTTTCGCGTGCGTGTGTCAGGGCAAGCTGTAGCCACTGTCGCCCCTCTTTCCAGCTGCTTGTCGCCTCCCAAAAACTGCCCAATGCCCCAGCCAGCCGCAACCCGAGCCGGGCATCATGGCCCTCTTCCAAACTCCAGACCAATGCCGCGCGCAGATTGCCCTGCTCCAACCCTAGTTGCTGTCGCCAGGTGATAGGATGGCCAGCATGAAAATGTGGATCGATGTGCTCAACAAGGGTCGTGAAAAACTCGGCATGACGACGCTTGATGCTCATCTCTTCGCTGGCTGCCTGCAACTTATCAAACAAATATTGGCGCAATAATTCATGAAGGTTATAGCGCTGTGCGCTGCTGATACTGCCCGCTTCCTGCCCAACCACCCGTACAAATGATTTATCCACCAGGACGGCTACTTGGGGCAAGGTGGCCCCTGCAATGGCTTGCGCGGCCAAGCGATCAAAATCGCCGCGCAAGACAGCCAGCCGCGCGGCCACCCGCTGTTCGTCCGGCGATAGAAGTCGCCACGACGAGTCAAAGACGGCGCGCATGCTGTGGTGACGCGGCGCAACATCGCGGTCGGCACGCACCAGAAAGTCGAGGCTGCGCGCCATCTCGTCGGCAATCTCGTCGCACGTTAAGACGCGCACCCACGCCGCCGCCAACTCGATGCCCAGCGGCATCCCGTCCACCAGTTGACAGATGCGGGCAATGGTCGCTTTGTTACCTTCATCCAACACAAAATCACCCAGGCCATGTTGGGCGCGCTCGACAAACAGCATCACCGCTTCGGACGCTTCGGGTGCGACGGTGCGGTTGGGCAGCGAGAGTCCACCTAATTCAAAGATACGTTCGCCACTCATACGCAAGCGTTCGCGCGAGGTGATCAGCAATTGCAGCTTGGGCGCATGGGCGAGTACGGCTTTGATCCAGGCAATAGCGCTGTCGGCGCTACTCTCTAGCAGATGCTCAAAGTTGTCGAGGATTAACAACAAATGGCGCGGCGCGAGCCAGGTCAACACCTGTTTTTCGGGATCAGCGCTGCCTTTGAGTTCAATGTTCAAGGCAGCGGCGACAGCCTCGGAGAGTTGCGCCGCCGATTGGATCGGGGCCAGGGGGACAAAGGCCGCGCCATTGGCGAAATGGTTGGCTAACGTATTGGCGGCTTCCATGGCCAGCCGAGTTTTGCCCATGCCACCAGCCCCCACCAGCGTCACCAAGCGATGTTTGTCATGTTGCAGCAGACGAATGAGCACATTGCACTCGCCTTCGCGGCCGATCAAGACCGTGGTGGCCTGGGGCACGCTTGGCTTCATGACCGGCGGCGGGGTCTCGTCAAGTGGCTCTTCGTCTGGCGCGAGCACCGGTTTGTCGATTGCCATGCGCGCTTGGCGGATGAACTCGGCCTGCTCTGCCGCCGGCACGGCTAAGACCTCGGCCAGCCGCTCGGCCATTTCCAAGGAAGGCCGCCGTTTGCCGGTCTCGAAAAAACGAATCGTCTGCACCGAACAGTGCATCTGTTCGGCCAAGGCTTCTTGCGTTAAATCCCACTGCGTGCGCAAACGTTTGAGCCATTGCCCAAACGGCGGTGCGCGATGAATTGAGTTGGTCATACGAAAATTATATCATATTCCTTTTTTTTGCTGGCAAGCCAGTCATCGCCTAGTAGACTGTAATCAAAGTTTTGGTGGTTTATTGTAGGTCACGTTTGCAACGTGACGACCCGCCCAAGACCGCAGCAGCGCCCTAGAAAAGCCTTGATCAACGATACTTGTGCGATTATAAACGGCATGGCTTCATTGAACGGGCATGTCACGTTACAAACGTGACCTACGAAAATCGATCAAAATTTCGTTCACAAAATACTCGGCTCAAGCGGCCACAAAAAAGCGTGGCTGGTTTGGGGTCAGCCACGCTTTTGCACTTGCTCTATTTGTACGACAGCGACGTTAACAGACGATTAACGCTGTGTTGTTTTTCGTTCATCCGCGCATGCCCAGCAGTTGCGGGCAAAGCGTTTCTTTGCGCCCTACGGCGCGGCGTGCTGCGCGGCGTGCTGCGCGGCGGGCAACGCGTCGAGTGCATCCAACCCAGCCAATAACTGGGCGTCACCGCTGGCCGCGACTTCTTCTGCTGTCAACTCTTTCACCAGCGCCGGCGTGAGAAATTCGCCATCGGGAGCAATTTCCACTTCGATGTCGGGCGCGATGCCTTGCTTGCGAATCAGGCGACCATTGGCCGTCAACCATTGGCTGGTGCCCAGCAACAACGCCGAGCCATCATCCAACGCAAATGTTTGCAAAACCGTACCCGTGCCAAAGGTCGTCTCCCCGATCAACTGGCCGCGTTCTTGATCCTGGATCGCGCCCGCCAGAATCTCCGACGAACTGGCCGACCCTGGGTTGATCAAGACGACCATGGGAATCTCGGTCGCCACGCCGCCCCGTTCGACGCGATAGGCGCGCCGGCGGCCATCGGCATTTTCCTGTTGCAACACATTGCCACTTTTCAAAAATTGGCTTGTCACGCTCACTGCTTGGGTCAATAGACCACCGGGATTGTTGCGTATGTCCAGCACCAGCCCTTCGGCACCGGCGGCTTTGATGGCTTTCAACGCTTCTATGATCTCGTCTCTGGCACTGGCGCTAAATTGATTGAGCCGCAATAAGGCCACATTCGTGCCGGGCACCATGGTCCACGAGACCGCCGACACCTTGATGTCATCGCGCACAATCGCGATCTCGATCGTTCCGTCCTCCCCTTCGCGCAGAATGGTCAAAACCACTTCGGTGCCTTTGGGGCCACGCACCAGATCCACCACTTCGTTTAATGAAAGCGTGGTAACATCTTCGCCATCCACGCCCAAAATGAGATCGCCAGCCTTGATCCCGGCCTCGGCTGCGGGCGATCCGTCAAAGGGCGCGATGATGACGGGTAAACCATCTTTGACGCCCAACTGGGCACCAATGCCACTAAAGGTGCCCGACATCGAGGTTTGCTGCTGTTCCAGTTCATTGGGGGTTAAAAAGGTAGTGTGCCCTTCATCGCCGAGCGCGCGCACCAACCCTTCCACCGCGCCATAGGTCAACTCCTTGGAATCTAGCACATCGCGATCAATAAAATTTTCTTGCACAATCGTCCACGCTTGCCAGAAAACATCAAAATCTGTGGGGGCGTCCGACTCATTCTGGGCCAACGCTCTTGTCCCGCCAAAGATCGTGCCCACGCCAAACGCCAGCATGATCACGAGACAGAGAGCGGCTAGGCGCACGGTCTTCTGTTTCATCAACGACATAAATTTCTCCACGCTTCCTACGCACTTGTATCACCGATCCAGTCGGCATACACCCAATGGTACCCTGATGGTCTCTAATTGTAACATCTTTTGCTTAATTCCAGATAGGAATTACATGAGAGAAGCATCAGAAGCAAAAGAAATCACTGATTGCGTTGATCAAAATAACGTCCGGGAGTACCTGCCCTAGACGTTATTTTGCGATGCGTATGTCTATTGGACATTATCGGGAATAAACAGTAGGGGCTAGATATCTTATTCCTGATAATGTCTATTGAATCGGGATGGGCGCGCCCAACACCGGTGGCGGTACGCGCCAAATACTATCCCAGAGCGCGGCCACAATCGCCAACGATTCACGGGTCTCCGAAAAGGCAATGGCGCGCGGCGAATAGGTGCCCCGATCCGCCGCTACCCCCACCGCCTGCACCCCGAATTGATCGCAGAGGAAGAGCGCGCGCGGCAAGTGAAAGCGCTGTGTTACCAAAATGGCCGATTGCACTTGAAAGATCGCACTAGCGCGATAGCAGGTGTCATAGGTGCGGCGACCAGCGTAATCGGGTTGAATATCGGCAGCGGGCACACCTTGGGCAAGCGCATAGTCCATCATCGCGCCGGGCTCGTCATACTCCACAAAGCGATTGTCGCCACTCAACAATAGCTTTGCCACCTTGCCCGCTTGATAGAGATCAATGGCCGTGTCCATCCGGTCGCGCAACATGCCACTCAGCCGCCCATTGTTGTAGATCCCCGCGCCAAAGACAATCGCCACGCGCTCGTTTGGCACCGTTTCTAGCGTCAGGATCGCCGACCGATAACGGCTTTCCACCCACTGCGGCCACAGCCAAAGCAACCCCACACCCAACAACAGCAACATACCTACGATGCCGATCGCAACGCGCCATCGTTTATTGATTTTTCTAAACACCAACCCAATACCTATCCCTTATCGAAAAAACGCAACAGCGGAATAGAGACGCAGTCACGCGCCAGCCTGTTCCGTTGGGAGTTTACATCAGGCCGCGTTGATCTGCCACAAAACAGAACGCCCAGGAACATGCCTGGGCGTTCGTTATTCATCGATTCAGCAATCGACAACCCATCAGGGCAGACTGGTCTCGCCCATCAACCAGCGATCGACTTCGCGGGCCGCGCCGCGCCCTTCGTTGATCGCCCAGACGACCAGGCTTTGGCCGCGGCGACAGTCACCGGCAGCAAAGACGCCTTCGACACTGGTTTGGAACTTGCCATAGTCGGCTTTGACATTGCTGCGTGGATCACGTTCGATGCCCATCTGCTCGACCACGGTATCTTCGGGGCCGAAGAAACCCATGGCCAGCAACACCAATTGAGCAGGCCACACGCGTTCGCTGTCCGGCACTTCGACCAAGCCAAAGCGCCCGTTGGCATCCTTCTGCCACTCGATATTAACGGTGTGCAGTTCCTTGACATGACCGTTTTCATCGCCCACAAAACGCTTGGTGCTGATGAGGTAGGTGCGCGGATCGTCGCCAAAGCGCGCCTTGGCCTCGGCCTGCCCATAATCGAGCCGATAGATCTTGGGCCATTCGGGCCAGGGGTTGTCGGCAGCGCGGGCTTCGGGTGGTTTGGGCAGAATTTCAAATTGCGCTAAATTGTGGCAGCCGTGCCGCAGCGACGTGCCCACGCAGTCGGTGCCCGTATCGCCGCCGCCAATGACGATCACATCCTTGCCCGCCGCCGTGATCGCTGGACCGTCGGGGCCATGTTCGGCATGACCATTGCGCCGGTGATCGAGCAAGCCTTTGGTATTGGTGCGCAGAAAATCCATGGCATAATGGATGCCTGTGAGGTTGCGTCCCTCAATGGGCAGATCGCGCGGCTTGGTCGCGCCCACACAATAGACCACGGCATCGAATTCATCCTTAAGCTGCTGGGTTGTGCGATCCTTGCCAATTTCGCAATTGGTGACAAAGGTGACACCCTCGGCGGCCATCAGATCGACGCGGCGCTGTACGACATTTTCTTTGTCCAGCTTCATGTTGGGAATGCCATACATGAGCAAGCCACCGATGCGGTCGGCGCGTTCAAAGACGGTCACCCAGTGGCCAGCTTTGTTGAGTTGCGCTGCACAAGCCAAGCCCGAAGGACCTGAGCCGATCACCGCGACTTTTTTGCCCGTGCGCTGATGGGGCGGTTCGGGAATCACCCAGCCTTCTTCAAAGCCCTTGTCGATGATCGCACATTCAATGCTCTTGATCGTCACCGCCGGCTCAATAATGCCCAGCGTACATGAGCCTTCACACGGTGCCGGGCAGACGCGGCCCGTAAATTCGGGAAAGTTGTTGGTCTTGTGCAAGCGATCCAGCGCCTCGCGCCACAAGCCACGATAGACCAGATCATTCCATTCGGGAATCAAATTATTGACGGGACAGCCAGAGGCCATACCACTGATCAGTTGTCCCGTGTGGCAAAAGGGGATGCCACAGTCCATGCAGCGCGCGCCCTGCTGCTGTAGGGTTGCTGTCGCGAGATGCAGATGAAACTCTTCCCAGTCATGCACCCGTTCTAACGGATCACGCTCAGACGCCACTTGGCGGTCAAACTCCATAAAGCCTGTCGGTTTACCCATGCCATTCCTCCTATAGTCACCACCGGTGTGGTTAGTTCAAATTGGCTCATCTGTGCAAGGTCTATGCAAGGTATTTTTGTCTGATGAGCATCCAAGTCAGTTGCCGCCAGCGCGCGAGACATCGTTCTTGTTAATGTCAAACGCCGCCATCACCGCTTCGTCGCCGCTGAGACCCTGCTGTTGAACTTGGTGCAGGGCTTCCAACATGCGCTTGTAGTCGCGCGGCATCACCTTGACAAACTTGGGCAACAATTCATCCCAACGGATAAGCACACGCCAGCCCAGATCGCTATTGGTATAGTCGGCATGGCGCTGGATCATTGCCTTCAGTTCGGCAATTTCGGCATCGTCGGTGAGCGTCTCTAACTCTACCATTTCCTTATTCACCCGATTGGCAAAGTCGTCGTTCCAGTCGATGACATAGGCCACACCGCCCGACATTCCCGCTGCAAAGTTGCGACCCGTCGTACCGAGCACGACCACGCGACCGCCGGTCATGTATTCGCAGCCATGATCGCCCACGCCTTCGACAACGGCATGAACGCCACTATTGCGCACAGCAAACCGTTCGCCAGCCGTACCGCGGATGTACGCTTCGCCCTCGGTTGCGCCGTAGAAGGCCACATTGCCAATGATGACATTTTCCTCGGCCCGGAAGGTCGAGCCTTCGGGTGGGTAACAGATCAATTTGCCGCCGGACAAGCCTTTGCCAAAGTAGTCATTGCCGTCACCTTCCAGTTCCAATGTCATGCCTTTGGGCACAAAAGCAGCAAAACTTTGGCCCGCCGAGCCCTGGAAGCGCAGATGAATCGTATCTTCGGGCAGTCCGGCAACGCCATAGCGTCGGGTGATCTCACTGCCAACCATCGTGCCAACCACGCGGTTGGTATTCTGAATTGGCAATGTAGCTTCGACCTTTTCGCCACGTTCCAGCGCAGGTTGGCACAGCGCCAGCAACGTAGTGGTGTCGAGCGCCTTGTCCAGCGCGTGATCCTGGGCAATCTGACAGTAACGGCCCACCTCGGCGCCCATGGGCGGCTCCCAGAGCAGCGGAGTGAGATCAATGCCCTTGGCTTTCCAATGCTGGATCGCCTGGCGCGGCTCCAACTTATCAACGCGGCCTACCATTTCGGGAATCGTGCGGAAACCCAAGCGCGCCATATATTCGCGCAGTTCTTGGGCGATAAAGTACATAAAGTTGATCGTATATTCGGGCTTGCCGGTAAATTTGGCGCGCAACTCAGGATTCTGCGTCGCCACGCCAACGGGACAGGTGTCCAGGTGGCAGACGCGCATCATAATGCAGCCCAGCGTAACCAACGGGGCCGTGGCAAAGCCAAACTCTTCGGCCCCGAGCAGCGCAGCAATCGCCACATCGCGCCCAGTCTTGAGTTGACCATCGGTTTCCAATGCAACGCGGCTGCGCAGGTTGTTCAAAACTAGCGTTTGGTGGGTTTCGGCAATGCCTAATTCCCAGGGCAGACCGGCGTGCTTGATGCTGGTTTGCGGAGAAGCACCCGTGCCGCCATCGTGCCCGCTGATCAAAATCACGTCGGCATGACCTTTGGCCACACCCGCGGCAATCGTGCCCACGCCCACTTCCGAAACCAGCTTGACACTGATGCGTGCATATTGGTTGGCATTCTTGAGATCATGAATCAACTCGGCCAGATCTTCGATCGAGTAGATGTCATGGTGCGGCGGCGGCGAGATCAAGCCGACACCGGGCGTTGAATGGCGCGTCTTGGCGATCCAGGGATAGACCTTGGTGCCGGGCAATTGCCCACCCTCGCCGGGCTTGGCTCCCTGGGCGATCTTGATCTGAAGTTCGTGGGCATTGACAAGATAGAGGCTGGTGACGCCAAAGCGCCCCGAGGCCACCTGCTTGATCGCGCTGTTGCGCGAATCACCATTGGCATCCAGCACATAGCGCGCCGGATCTTCGCCGCCTTCGCCCGTGTTGCTTCTGCCGCCAATCCGGTTCATGGCAATCGCCATGGTCTCGTGTGCTTCCTGACTGATCGAGCCATAGGACATAGCCCCCGTCTTGAAGCGCTTGACAATCGATTCGACCGACTCGACTTCTTCAATTGGAATGGCTTGATCGGCAAACTTAAAGTCGAGCAAGGCGCGCAGCGTGCAGAATTCTTTTTCCTGGGCATTGACCAGCGCCGAATATTCTTTGAACGCCGTGTAATTGTTGGTGCGCGTGGCCATTTGCAGGGTATGGATCGTGCGTGGATTGAAGAGATGGCGCTCGCTCTCGGCGCGCCATTGATATTGGCCACCCGCAATGAGCACCTCGGCATCTTTATCGCGCGCCGGGAAGGCACGTAGATGGCGCATTTTGACCTCGGCGTAGATCTGTTCGAGGCCAATGCCCTGGACCCGCGTCGGTGTCCGGGTGAAATATTGATCGACTAGCGTCTGGCTCAGCCCCAGTGCCTCGAAAATCTGGGCCCCGCAGTAGCTTTGCAGCGTGGAAATGCCCATCTTGGAGAGCACCTTGACAACGCCCTTGAGGCCAGCCTTGATAAACTGATAAGTCGCCTTTTCGTAGGTGGTATCGGTCAGCAGCCCCTGTTCGATCATGTCCTGGATCGTTTCGTAGGCCATATAGGGATTGATTGCGGTTGCGCCGTAGCCAATCAACACGGCGAAATGGTGTACTTCGCGTGGCTCGCCCGACTCGACCACCAACGCCACCTGGGTGCGGCTCTTCTCGCGAATCAGGTGATGGTGCAGGCCAGCCGTGGCTAATAAGGCGGGAATGGGGGCCTGTTCCGGGCTGATACCCCGGTCGGATAGAATCAGGATATTGACGCCATGCTTGATCGCGTCATCGGCGGCGGCAAAGAGGGTTTCGAGCGCTTTCTCCAGACCGGCAGCGCCCTCCTGCACAGGGAACAGCATGGGCAAGGTCGCGACCTTAAAGCCCTCGCGATCCAAGTGACGGATCTTGGCCAGCTCTGCATTGGACAGAATGGGATTCTTGAGCTTGATCTGCCGACAATTTTCGGCTTTGGTTTCCAGAATATTCTGCTCGGTACCCATCATCACTTCGGTGGCCGTTACTAGCTCTTCGCGAATGGCGTCCAGCGGGGGATTGGTCACCTGGGCAAAGAGTTGGCGAAAATAGCTATAGAGCGGCTGTGCTTGATCCGAGAGCACAGCCACGGGGGCATCATCACCCATGGCACCCAGCGCTTCGACCCCATTCTTGGCCATGGGGGCCAGCAACACACGCAATGTTTCAAAGGTGTAGCCAAAGGCATGTTGGCGTTGCAATACATTGCTACAGGTATCAGGTTGTTCGATAGCGGAAGCCGCCGGCAGCTTTTCCAGACTGATTAAATGTTCGTTCAGCCATGCGCGGTAGGGATGGGCGGCAGCATACATATTCTTGATCTCATCATCGGCGATGATGCGCCCCTGGGCTGTATCCACCAGGAACATGCGCCCCGGCTGCAAGCGGCTCTTTTGCAGAATATTTTCGGCAGGAATCTCCAGCACCCCCACCTCGGAAGCCATGATCACCATGTCATCTTTGGTCACATAGTAGCGCGATGGGCGCAGACCATTGCGATCCAGAACCGCGCCGACCACTGTGCCATCGGTAAAGACAATCGAAGCCGGCCCATCCCACGGCTCCATAAGCGTGCTATGATATTCGTAAAAGGCCTTCTTGGCATCGCTCATGCTCTCGTGGTTGGACCACGGTTCGGGGATCATCATCATGACGGCGTGGGGCAACGAGCGGCCCCCCAGGTGTAGAAATTCGAGCGAATTGTCGAACATAGCGCTGTCGCTGCCATCGGGATCGACAATCTGTTGCGTCACCTTGGGCATATCGTCGCCAAACAAGTCACTTTGCAACACAGATTGACGCGCATACATCCAGTTCACGTTGCCGCGCACAGTGTTGATTTCGCCATTGTGCATCAGATAGCGATTGGGGTGGGCGCGTTCCCAACTGGGGAAAGTATTGGTGCTAAACCGCGAATGGACCACGGCCATCGCGCATTCCACATCGGGGTCCATCAGATCCGGAAAGTAGTTGTCCACCTGTTCGGACATCAACATGCCCTTGTAAACCAGGGTGCGGCTGGACAGGCTGGCCACATAAAATTGCTTTCCCTGTGGATGATCGGCATAACGGATCAATTTTTCCGCTTGCTTACGGATCACATAGAGTTTGCGTTCAAAGGCCAATCCATCCGGCCCGAGCGACGTTGCCCCGTTGCGCCCAATGAAAACCTGGCGCATAGTCGGCTCACCCGATTTGGCGGTGTCGCCAATTGCGCTGTTATCGGTCGGTACCGTGCGCCATCCCAGGACAGTTTGGCCCTCGGCACCCACAATCTCTTCAAAATGTTGCTCGAAATGTTGGCGCAGCGCGGCATCTTGGGGTAGAAAAAGCATACCCACACCGTAGGCCCCATCTGCGGGCAAGGTAATGTTTTGTTCGGCCATTACCCGGCTAAAAAATTTGTGTGGAATTTGAATGAGGATACCGGCCCCGTCACCCGTGTTGGCTTCACTGCCACAAGCCCCGCGATGGCTGAGATGTTCCAAAACCGTAAGCGCCTGGCGGACAATCGCGTTCGATTTCTTTCCTTTGACATTGACAACAAATCCGACCCCACAGGCATCATGCTCAAATTGGGGATCGTACAACCCTTGTTTCGGCGGCAGCCCAACATGTCTGTGTTCACTCGCCATAGCGCTCTCCTTCGCATTCTCTGATAAGTGACTGATTCCCAAAGCTCTCACTTGCCCGGCACAACGGACTTGCGACAAGGCACCCACACACGGCTAGACACGGTGATGGGTGCAACATTGATGATTGCAAGCGATAGTAGCCAACCCTATCGTTCAAGCAACCGCAAGTATAGCAAGTGAGAAGCGACCTATTTTTTGCACTTGTTACAAAACAAGCTTGTTTTTTTTTGTTGTAAATCGCCAATTGCGGCGATGGGATAACGGATGGATAGATCTTATCGTAGAGGTAACAAATAAGCATCAGATAAGGGTAGGATGGCTTACCAGAGCCATTGCGGCAATCGCAGATAGGGAAATCTGCCCTACGACCATCGAAATCTACCTGTCTTCTCGTTAAGGTATATAAATATGGTACACAAAAAAGGGTAGCCAAGGTGTAAGCCACCCTAGCCACCCTACATCGCGTGGCAATAGAATTATTTAGCGTGTTACCGGGGATGCCAGTTGGGTAGCAAGTTCGCTCTTGCCACAAATTTCGTCTTACGAATATATTATAATGTATAACTGGACAATGTAAATATTGTGAAATTATACACGAATTGCGAATTTTATCGCAAAAGAATTTTACACACAAATTGGGATAGCGGTGATCGAAACTTTGGCGTTGGGTTCCATTCCCTTTGTCGATTATGTGATTCCATCAAAGCGCGTTATGATAGGCGCGAGAAAGTGCAGGTCAACAGTCTGTTTGTGCGGATCGTGGCCTGCGTCGCATCCGGTTGGACGAGGTGTTCGCGCCCCTTTCGCTAACCGCAAACAGGGCGCTACGACATTAGGCCATTGCAAAGAAATAAGTATGCAGTAGGGGCGGCTTGCCGCCGCCCGTTCGTAGCGAGCCAAACGCGGGGCGGCGGCAAGGCCGCCCCTACGCATGATTTTGTTGGGCAAGCGCTGGATACTTATTGCTTTGCAAGCGCCTTAGAGATTATTCGGATTGGTTATTTCGGCAACAAAACCAGGTGCAATTGTCCTTGTAGGTGCGGTTACAAACCGCACAATCGCGTTCGATGCCGACTTGTGCGGTTACAAACCGCACCTACGAATGCACAAAATTAAATCGGAATAAGGTCTATTGAACTAATTTCGCTGATCACCATTTTGCTGATCAAAGTTAGTAAGGAATCGAGTTTATGCATCTTTCCCCATCCCGGCATCGATGGTTGACCGCCGGCGTGATGATTGCCGGCCTGCTTGGGCTACTGGCTGTGGGATTTTGGTTACGCTGGCAGTTTGTGCTCACCGTGAGTCCAGATGTGGACGAATTGACAACTATCTGGGCCGCCGACCGCATCCTAAAAACGGGGATGCCTTGGATGCCCAGCGATGTGCTTTATACCCGCGGGATTCTCAACTCTTATACAATTGCGGGTTTTGCGCTGGTCGGCGGCCTGACCACCACCGTGGCGCGCCTGCCCAGTGTTCTCTTTGGGCTACTTTCGATTGTGCTGATCTGGGTGATCGGCTGGCGCGAGTGGAATGCGCGTGTAGGGCTGGTCGCCGCCGCTGGCCTAGTCTTTTTACCCGAAGCGCTGCAAGCAGATGGGCACGCGCGCTTCTATGCGCAACACGTTTTCTTTACCCTGCTCACCATTTGGGTCACCTACCGCGCCATTCGTCCCACAGCGGGCAGCCATCACCATCAAGAGGATAGCGTGGCCGACCGCGCGCGCTGGGGACGCCATTGGCTCATACCATTGGCGTTGGGGCTGGCGCTCTTTGCCCAGGAAGAGACGGTGCTGCTCTATCCTGCGCTGCTCCTGGGCATCTTCCTCTGGCGTGGCTGGCGCTACTTTTTGCAGCCGCCCGTACTGGTCACACAGGCGCTCTGTGTGGGCTTGATCGGGCTGCGCTACCTGATGGAACAGGTGGGCCAACCGGGTTACTTTGCCGCGATCCAGAATCACAAACCCTATGTTGGCTTCTACTTTGATATTGCCGGGGCGTGGAACGAATATCGCCCCCTGTATATCTCTGACCGCCGCTTGCTCTGGACGGCCATGGCGCTGCTGGGACTCTCGGTCGCGCTCGTTGCGTTCGGTCGGCTCTGGCGCAACAGGGATCGGCGCCTGTTAGATTTACCGCCGGCCCACCAAGCGACCCTCTTTTTTGCCTTGCAATTTCTCTTTATCTTGGTCGTGCTGCATACGCTGGTCAGCGAGCAATGGCGCGCCGATCGTTACATTCTCTTTGTGCAATCCTGTTGGCTCCTGGTCGGTGCCGCTGGCGCAACCTGGGGCGTTGAGCGCTTGACCGCGCAACCGTTACTGCGCTGGCTGGCAACTGCTCTATTAGCTTGGTTTATGATTTCACCCATGTGGCCTTCGGTAGTACACGGATTAAAAAATCGCACCGAAGGCTATGATGCCGCCTTTGCCTATGTGGCGGCACACCGGCAACCAGGGGATATTGTCATGTCGCCGCAGCCGCCCGCGTGTGCGGCCATCTTGGGCGAACCTTGTGATTTTTATGCGCGCGAGCGGGGCTTTGAACCCTACGTCACCGTGCAAAATGGGGTGATTGTGGATCGCTGGTCGGGCGCAACGCTGCTGAATACGGCAGCCCATCTGCGCGCCATGCTCGAAGATGCCCGTGCCCAAGGGGTGCGGGTTTGGTTTGTCAGCGACGGCGCGCGGCTGGGCAAACGCTATAACGATGCCTTTATTCGCATGACGGTTGAGCAATTCACGCTGGCCTTTGAAGAACGTGAGGTCAGGGTTTTGCAGGGGGAAGGCTGGCGGACACAGCCAACCTATACTGTCCACAAAACCTTTGCGCCACCGCTTGCGATTGGGGCCATGACGCTGGAAAACTGGGAGCGCACGGCGGCTATCCCCGGTGACTATGTGGAAATGATGCTGCTTTGGGGGCGCAATGGGGTGATCGAGGAGCAGATCAACACGTCTGTGCAAGTGGCCGCAATGGATGGTACACGCATTAGCCAAGCCGATGGGCCACCGGCGTTGGGTATGATTTCGACCTTTGAAGAAACCTTTGGCCCCCTGCCCGATCCCAAATTGCTGCTCCTGCCCGCGACCTTAGCGCCGGGCCGCTATCGCATGGAGGTCATTGCCTATTCGGTGGAAACCCAATCGCTGCTGGCTGATCCGGTCGCCATCGACTGGTTCACCATTGGTCCGCCACCGGCTGCGCCAGCCCAACCGAGCGACGCACGCTGGCAAAACGGCCTGACCCTGCTCGGTCACGATGCATTGCCCGCGGCCTTAACGCCTGAAGCTTCCTTTGTATTGCGCCTGGTCTGGCAAACCAGCGCCACGGTGCGCGCAGATTATACCGTCTTTGCCCACTTGCTCGGCCCGGACGGCACCATCGTTGCCCAAAATGATCGGCAGCCGCTCGCCGGTTTTTACCCTACCTCCGGCTGGGCGATAGATGATCCGGTGGCGGATCTCTACTTTATGGCGCTCCCAGCCACCTTGCCCGCGGGCGAATATCGCTTAACGGTCGGTTGGTATCAATCGGCTACGGGCGAGCGCTTGCAACTCACCGATGCCAGCGACAGGGTTGAAATCGCACGCTGGGTGGTGCCCTAATGCCGACACAACAGATGCCGACACGACCGACAAAATTACCCTGGGCGATTGGCGGCGGCTTGGTGTTGGTGATCCTGGTCAACGTGAGCAGTCATCTCTATTGGATCGCGCAAAACGTGGTGCTGATTGGGCGCGATGCCAGTGGTCATCTGGAGCGCACAGCCCAAATCTCCACGCTCTTGACCAAACTCACGCCGCAAACGCTCTTCCAAGCATTCACCTATCATGACTACCGCCCACCAGCACTCTATCTGGCTGCGCAACCGTTTTACAGCTTGCTGGGGCGCAGCATGGACAGCGCGCAGGTGACGAATGTTGTCTTTATGGCGCTCATTTTGTGGCTGACCTATGCCTTGGCCGCGCAAATTGTCAGGCCGATTATTGCCCTGCTGGCCGTGGCGATTACGGCGTTCCTGCCCATGCTCATGGCGATGTCGCGCCTCTACTACATGGAAAACTTTCTCACGGCGGTGATCCTGTTCAATTTGTGGGCGCTGCTGTGCAGCGACGGCTTTCAACGGCGCGGCTGGGCGCTGTTGTGGGGGCTCTCGTTGGGGCTGGCTTTGCTCGTCAAATGGACCGCGCCGATCTATATCATTTTGCCCACCTTGTTCATACTGCGCACCGAGTTGCGTGCGCTGGTTACAAAACGCAGCACACCCCTGCGCTCCTTTAGCCTTTCCTGGGCCAAACTCTTATGGGCGCTTGGCATTGCGCTGATCGTGACGGTGTTGGTTTATCTGCCCAATCGGGCACTCATCCACGACTTTTTGTTGGGAGATTGGATCGCGGTTGGCTGGGTCGTGTTGATCACACTTTGCTTGCTCAGCTATTTCCAGCCGCGCACGATTCTGGGCAACTTGCTAACGGCAATTTTGCTCGGCGTAGCGCTGGCGAGTTTTTGGTATCTGCCGCGCATCGACTTTCTCACACGCCTGAATGATGTGGCCTTTGGCACTGATCGCGGCACGCAGGAGGCCTTTGACCTGTGGCGACTGAGCAACTATACGCGCTATTTCAGTTTTATGGGGCGCGAGCACCTGGGCCTGCTCGCCGCGCTGCTGATCTTGCCCGCAGGGCTGTTGCCGTGGCTGCGCCGCGCAACTGGCTGGCGCAGCGCGCGCCCGGGCATTGTGGTTTTGTGGTGCGCCTTGCTCTCCACCTACCTTTTCTTGACACCGCTGGCCCAGGCAACCGAACGCAATTTGACGCCGATTCTGCCGATCCTGACGATTTTGTTGGCCGATGCGCTGCGCGATTATGGGCGCTGGCTCGGTGTCACTTTCGCTGTGACGTGGATTAGCGTGTTGGCACTGCAATTTGGCCTCTACACCTTCGATCAAGGCGCGCCCTTGCAGCAGCGCACAGCGACCCTATGGGCCGCCAGTGAATATCTGGTGCAGCCCACCCGCGGCGCAACCGATCCCGCCTACTGGATCGCGCCCGATGTGTTGGCAACCATAGTGCAAGCGGCTGAAGCGGCGGGCGGGCTCGCCGCAGACAAACCCGTGACATTGGGCATGTTGATCGACAGTTGGGAAATTCATCGCGGCGCGTTGCGCTACCTGATTGCCGAACAGCAGTTGCCCATCGAGTTGATGGCCCTGACCGAATCCGCTAGCCGTGGCTGGAGCGAGCTAATGGAAAATCAATGGGTACTGCTCAAGGATGGCGACAACGCCCAAGTTGCCGCGCCGGGCCAAGCGCTGCTCCAACGTATTGCCGCCGGTGATCCCCTGTTTACTGCGCTCTATCAGGTAGTAAAGCGCTATCCGCTGCCCAATGACGAGACAGCTACCCTCTACCGGCGCACTGTGGGACCACCACGCCCGCAAGACTTTCCGGTTCTGCTGATCGAAACGGCCACCATTGCCGACGCGATCAACGCGTGGTGGAGCAAAGGTGCGACCCTGTTCTTTTCCAACACCGACGTGGCGACCTGGGTCGGCATTCACGATCTGGTCGCCGATCGAATGCTCATTCCCCAGTCTGAGGCCGAAACCGCCGAGACATTGTTGGCCAACAGCACCGGCTTGATCTTCGCCGTGACGCGCTACGATACGCAACAGGTGCATGACGATCTGGACGCCACCAGCGATTATGTCCAGGAAATTGGCGACGGCGAATTTCGGCTGGCGATCTTCTGGCGACCGACCGCGCCGCTGACGCCGTTCCCCGTGGTTGCCGATTGGGGGGATGCGCAGATCAGCGTGCTGCGTACCACGTCGCCATTGATCGCCGGGCAAGTGCTGCCAGTCGAGTTGGAAGCGGTGGGCCAGACCGATGGCGCGCGCAAAGTGTCGGTGCGCTTGGTCGATGCGGGCGGCAACGTGGTGGCGCAGGCCGATACGGCGTTCACCAACCAGATGCGGGTGGCGCTCTTTGCGCCGCTGACGCGCACCCCTGGCAGCTACACAGTCGCCGCGATCCTCTACGATCCGAATACGTTGGCCCCCTTCCTCGATCTCAATCAACAAGCATTGGTGCCACTGACGCCAATCACCATGCAGGAGCAGCCATGAGGAAGCCAGAAATCGCATGAAACGCGCGCCGTTGTTGCTCTATTGGGGGTCTGCGCTCTTTCTACTCGTCATCTTGCTGCTGTTGGTGGGGCTGAACATGCGGCGCGGTCTCAACCACGATGAAGAACAATTCATTGCCAGCGGCCAGTTAATCGCCACCCTTGGCACTCTGCCCTATCTGGATTTTCCCTACTTTCATGTGCCCGGCCTGAGCTTGATCTACGCGGCCATCTTTCGCTTCAGCCCGTACTTATTGCTATCGGCGCGCCTCTTTTCGGTGCTGTGCGCTTGGTTGATGATCGGGTTGCTCTTTGGCATTACGCTGGTAGAATTGCGCAGCCAAGCGATTTGGGTGCGGGCGAGTGCGGCAATTGGCCTTACGCTGCTGCTCATTGCGTCGCCCATTTTTATCTACACCAGTGGCCGCGCCTGGAATCATGATCTGCCGATGCTGCTGACAGTGGGTGCGCTTTGGCTCTTTTTCCGTTCGTCGCGTCCAAGCGCGCTGTTGCTGTGTGGTCTACTGTTGGGCTTGGCGACGGCAACCCGTTTATCCTTTGCCTTTGCCACGCTGGCAGTTGCCCTTGCTCTGCTCTTTCAGCCGCACCCCACATGGCAACACCGTCTGCGCGCCCTTGGGCCGTTGGCCCTTGGTGGGCTGTTGGGTGCGTTGCCCGCGCTGATTTTCTTGTTCTGGGCTCCCCAAGCTTTTCTCTTTGGCAATCTGACCTATATCGGGCTGAACACCGAATATTATCGCACCCTGGCCAAGCCGCCCGCGTCCATGACGTTGTTGGGCAAAATCGATTTTATGGGCAAAATCGTGCGCGATGAACCAGTCAATGCGTTTGCGCTGCTCTGTTTGGCAACGGGCATTGGCCTATTTTGGCGAGCGCGCAGCAGACCGGTCGATGCTGTGGCTTTACCCACATTGGCGCTGGTGGTGGGGGCCATGTTCGCCAGCGCCTTGGTGGCAACCCCGTTACAGGCCCAATATTTCTATCCACTCTGGCCGCTGGCAATCCTAGGTTTGGCGCTGTTACTGGGCGTAGCCAGCCATTGGACGCGCTTGCCCCAGGTCGCGCTGGCACTCTTGGGCGTGGGTGTGCTTGCCGGTCTGCTGAGCGTGCCTCCCTATCGCGCCGGGCTAGAGATTGTCTTTTCGCCGCACGAATGGTATCCTACTAAACTTCATGCACGCGGTGAGTGGGTGAAAACGTTGATCAAGCAAGGTGACGTGTTGACAATCGCGCCCATTATCCCTCTAGAGGGAAGGCTTTCCATCTATCCTGCATTGGCAACGGGCCCCTTTGCCTGGCGCGTTGCGTCCTTGCTGCCAGCGGACGCGCGCCGTCGTCATCAACTCTTTACGCCCACTGAATTGCTCGAACAGTTGGCGACCGCGCCCCCGCGTGCGCTGTTGGTTGGCATGGACAACCAGGATGCCCTCGTCGAAGAAACACTGGTAACATGGGCACAAGGGCATGGCTACATGGCCCTACCCCTGCCCGATGAGGGCGTGCTGTGGGTATCGCCACTGGTCACATGGGACGACGCAATTCGCCTGGGCGCGCATACCTTGCCCACCGGGGCCGTCCATGCGGGCGCAAGCATCAACGTCGTCTTTTATCTGCAAAACATCCGGCCCATCCCCCAAAATCTCAATATTCTGGTGCGCATACTTGCGCCAGACGATCAAGAAGTTTGGCGCGCCGAGGGCTGGCCGTGGGGCGCAGCCACGTCGGATTGGCAACCGGGTGAAATCTGGCCCGATGGACACCAGATCACCCTGCCCGCGGATATGTTCCCTGGCTGCTATCGCGTCGAGCTTGGTTTCTATGATCCAGCGACCTTTGCGCCGCTGGGCAACGCGCCCATCGTCGGTTCGTTGTGGGTGACAAGCCCAGACGCTGACCTCAATCGTGACAAAAACAGTGACAAGGATGGGGCCTGCCCCTATCCTCTACCTGTGAGTATCAAAGATAATGCTTAATCGAAAATCCTTACTGGTTCTCTTGTTGGTTGCCCTGGCAACCCATTTGACGCTGCTGGGCCAACCCTATCCAGCGTTGCAAGCGATTAATCTGCTGCTGTTGACGGGTTTCGTGCCTGGTCTGTTGTGGGTAGAGTTGCTCGTTGGGCGCAGCAGTGCGCCGCCTACCCTGGCCGAATATCTGTTGTACGCTGTTGGCATGGGCTACAGCAACCTGATCGTGATCATGCTGTTGGCGCATTATGTGCCCGGCCCCGTGACGGTTACGCAAACGCTGCTGGCCTTTGATGGCGTGACCCTGTTGTTGTGGCTGCTGCTCTTTGCGCGACCGGGGCGCACGGCGGCTGATTTGCCAACGGAGGCCGCAGTAGCTGATCTTACCACGGTAGCGCCAACAACCGATTGGCATCGCGGTTGGGCAATCGCGGGGCTGTTGACTTTGCTATTGGTGGGTGGCTATTTACGCTTTGCCAGCTTGGGCTACACCGAGTTCCAGGGCGATGAGGCGCGGGCCGCCCTGCGCGCCGCCGCCATCATCCAAGGCTATGACGATGTGCTCTTTATTCACAAAAAGGGGCCCACCGAAATTTTGCTGCCGACCGTCTTTTACGCCCTGACTGGCT